>NZ_SOFR01000055.1:0-176430 GCF_004402735.1 Cryobacterium sp. MDB1-18-1
GGAAGTGGGCAGATCTCATGGCCACCAGCGGGCAGTTCTACTGGCCGTCAGCGGGCAGTTCCATGGCCGCCTATGGGCAGCTTGTCATGGCCGCCGACATCAGGCATCGACATCGCACCCGCGATTCTTACTACCTGCTTGGTTCACACGCCTCCGTTGCATATCCGCAACGTACTCCACCGACTTCGGAATAACATCAATCGGCACAAACAGATTCGCATCGTCACGATCCCGACCCCCGTTGGCTACACCAGGGAGACGTGCCGTTCGCGGTCTGACACCTACTTCGTCATCATCAGAGATCGTCCAGGTCCGGGTCACTCCATTCGCAGTCCGGGACTGCGATCGTTTCCAGGTACCCGTTCTGGCTCGGGGCGGAAGCCAGCACTTCGAGATTCGAGAGGTGAGTGACGGTCTCCGACGCATCGGGTTCAGGCCACGGTGATTCTTCTGGAATGACCAGGAACGGGCTTGCCGGTGCGAGGAGCAACGTTGCAGTCACGATCGTGCCGTTGATGAGAACAACGGGAATGCGCGCGACCGCGGAGCAGCTCTTGACATTGAGGACGACCAAAAGGGCAACGAGTGCGTCACCGATTCGATCTGCCGTCAAGAACGAGGCGCCACCGAACATAATTCGTCTCATGCTCCCACGCTGAACTCGTTTGCGGCCGGGCACAAGGCCTTGCACGCCCGTGCTGGGCTTGGGGCACCTGACAGTGTCGCAACGGCCCTCGATCAGATGGCCTGCAAATCGGATATTGCCAGAATATTGCCAAACCCGAAAACGACCCTTCCGGGGCGCTTAAACAAGAAAGCCCGGTTCCCTCTATTTTCAAGGGAACCGGGCAATTGTGACCCCAGCGGGATTCGAACCCGCGTTACCGCCGTGAGAGGGCGATGTCCTAGGCCGCTAAACGATGGGGCCGTTTTTGCAACTTACCGAGTATGCCACACGGATCGGGTCCGCTCCAAACCGAGCAGACGACACGGCACGTCGTCGGCTTGCATCACCCGGCCATCTGGGTATTAGCTCGGTCCAGACACCCGACAGAACGGACCGAAATGAAACTGACCAAGCTCGAGCACGCGGCCCTGATCGTCGAGGTAGCGGGACGCAAGCTCTACATCGATCCGGGTTCCTACACGACGGCAGTGACCGACACGGCACGGGCGGATGCCGTCGTCATCACACACGAGCACCCGGACCACTGGACCCCCGAACAGCTCGACCGCATCATCGCCTTCAGCCCCGATGTGCGGATCTTCGGACCGGCGGGGGTCGTCGCAGCGGCATCGGGATACCCCGTCGAAGTCGTCCACGACGGCGACACCGTGACGGTCGGCGAGTTCACCCTTCGCTTCTTCGGGCGCACCCACGCCGTCATCCACTCCTCGATCCCCGTGATCGACAACGTGGGCGTGCTCGTCAACGACCGGTTGTACTACGCCGGCGATTCCTTCACGGTCCCGGCAGGAGTGGATGTCGACACGCTCGCCGTTCCGGCCGGCGCGCCCTGGTTGAAGATCAGTGAAGTGATCGACTACGTGCTCGCCGTGAAGCCGCGCCGCACCTTCCCGACCCACGAAATGCTGCTGTCGCGCGCAGGCAAGGACCTCTCCAATCTGCGCATCACCGCGGCGACCGAACAGGTCGGTGGGGAGTTCTTCGCCCTCGAACCGAACGAGACCCTCGACCTCTGAACCGCACCGGCCGACATCCGCTGGCGTGACACCCGGAATGCACGTCGTACGCTGGGATGACTGGGAGATGAATGTCGGCTGGTTCCCAGTCGTCTCCCAGCGAGCGCCGTGAATGTGCAGCTACTGTAAATTTATTGTCTGCGCACTGTTTTCGCCAGCATCCGCTGGCCATGACGGCTTCCGCGGGTCGAGCGAAGCGCTCCAGTCACCCAACGAAGGAAAGCCAGCATGAGTGTTCCCGTCCTGTCCGCGCAGGTCATAGGCAAGTCCTATGGCAGTGGAGCCAACCGCTTTGATGCGCTCAAGGGCGTTTCCCTCGACATCCAGGCGGGCGAGTCCGTCGCCATCGTCGGCAAGAGCGGCTCGGGCAAGTCGACGCTCATGCACCTTCTCGCGCTCCTCGACGATCCAGACTCCGGCGTTCTCCTCGTCGAAGGCACAGACGCCAAGAAGCTCAAGGCGAAGGAACTCAACCGGCTCCGCAACCAGGACTTCGGTTTCGTGTTCCAGCAGTTCTTCCTCACCGCGAATGCGACTGTGCTGGAAAACGTCGTCCTTCCCCTCACGATCGCCGGCGTCGGGGCCAAGGAGCGCAAGTCCCGCGGCATGGCCGCACTGGAACAGCTCGAACTGGCCGACAAGGCCAAGAACAAGGCGAAGAACCTTTCCGGTGGCCAGAAGCAGCGCGCGGTCATCGCGCGCGCGCTGGTGAACAACCCCAAGGTCATCTTCGCCGACGAGCCCACCGGAAACCTCGACTCCGCCACTGGAGCGGTCGTGGAAGACATCCTCTTCAAACTCAACAAGGAGAACGGCATCACGCTCATCATCGTGACCCACGACACAGAGCTCGCAGCCCGCTGCGACCGCCAGATCTTCATCCGCGACGGCCTCGAAGAGACCGCCGACTCCCCCACGGGAACCCACAAGAGAGGCGGGGCCCACTCGTGAAGTTCCTCGATATCGTCCGCTCCGCCATCCAGAACAGCTTCCGCAACAAGCTCCGCACCGGTCTCACCGTCGTCGCCATCTTCATCGGCGCCTTCACGCTGACGATCACGAGCGGCATCGGCACCGGCGTGACCGCCTACATCAACGGACAGGTTTCGGCGATCGGCGCCGCCGACGTGCTCACCATCACCAAGGCAGCGGATGCGACGGCCACGGCCAGCGACGGACCGGCTGCCTACGACCCGAGCAAGTCCACGACCGTGAGCCTCGGCAACGGGTCGCGCCCCGGCTCGACCATCCAGGCGCTGACCACGGCGGACCTCGCGAAGATCAAGGCGACCGCAGGCATCCTGAGCGTCGACCCCGCCGTGCGGGTTTCGCCGGACTACGTCGAATATGCCGGAAACGGAAAGTTCGAGCTCACGGTCAGCCAGACCGGGACCATCACGACGGCAGACCTCGCCGCGGGGGCTCAGCTCGACAACAGCAGTTCGAGCGACCAGCTCCTCCTGCCGACGACCTACCTCGACAACCTCGGCTACGCGGACGCCAAGGCGGCCGTCGGCACAACAGTCAGCATCGGCATCACCGACTACACCGGAACCCAGCAGACCGTCACGGCCACCGTCGTCGGCGTGCAGAACGAGACGCTCCTCGGCAGCGGGGCCGGGCTCAACCGGAGCCTCGTCGCCCACCTGCACACCGTCGCAACCACCGGTGAGCCCGCTGGAGTGTCCGCCGGCTATGCGACCGCGGTCGCGCACTTCGACGTCTCGGCGACGAAAGCACAGATCACCGCGATCAAGGATGACCTCAGCGCGCAGGGCTACTCCTCGCAGACAGTTGCCGACACGATCGGCGCCTTCGAGACTGTGATCAACGTCATCATCGGCGTGCTCAACGCTTTCGCAGTGATCGCCCTGATCGCCGCCGGATTCGGCATCGTCAACACTCTCCTGATGAGCGTGCAGGAACGTACCCGCGAAATCGGGCTGATGAAGGCCATGGGCATGAACGGCGGCCGCGTCTATGCCCTGTTCAGCATGGAGGCGGTCTTCATCGGCTTCCTCGGCAGCGCACTCGGCGTCATCGCGGCGATCGGTGTGGGTTCGCTCATCAGCAACCTCCTCGCGAACGGGATATTCTCGGCCCTGCCCGGTCTCCAGGTCGTGCAGTTCGCTCCGGCCTCGATCGCCATCATCGTCGGGGTGGTGATGCTGATCGCGTTCCTCGCCGGCACCCTGCCTGCGAGGGCCGCCGCACGTCAGAACCCCATCGACGCGCTGCGGTATGAGTAGCTCCGCGGCATCCACGCAGAGCACCCCCACCGGCCCGGGGCCCGACGAGGGGCTGCGCGCCCGCAAGCGCGCCGCCACCCAGGCCGCGCTCGAAGCAGCCGCGATCAGCCAGGCCAGTGAACACGGGTACCACCACGTCACCGTCGACATGATCTGCGAAGCAGCCCAGGTCTCCCAGCGCACCTTCTTCAACTACTTCGCGACGAAGGAGGCCGCCTTCCTCGGAGCGTCCCCTCCCATTCCGTCCGAGGGCGCGGTGAAGAGATTCATCACGGGCAACGGTGGATCCGTGCTCGCCGAACTCGTCCTGATGATCGAGTCCGCGATTGTCGCGAGCGAGCCGGACCGCGACGTTCTCCGGGCCAGGCGCACGCTCATCGAGAACACCCCCGAATTGTTCTCAAGCGAGATCATCCGTCTTGCCGAACTCGAAGACCGGCTCGCGGGCATCGTCCTCCAGCGTTTCGAGGCCCGCGGACGCACGGAGGCGACCACGCCGGACATTCTCGACGAGGCGCACATGGTCGTCGGTCTGGCGGTCAGCATCCTCCGCTTCGCGATGCGCAAGGCATCGGAATCCGACTACTCCGCCGATCCCCGTGCCATCCTGCGCCATGCCATCGGGCTTGTCGAGCGCATCACCGGGGTCAATCCGTTCACAACGGATGCCCGTGAACCTCGGAGAGACTAGCTCACGGTAAGAGCTCCCTGTGTATCCACACACTGCGGTTGCAAAACGTGAGGAATTGTCTACTTTGGTTCAGTAGAGACCTCACGCCGCGCTCCTGGGTGCGAACGGAATCTCGCAACTGAATCAACGCACACCTTCGACGAGTCAGCCCGTGGTAACGCTGACCAGCACAATCGAGCACAAGGAACCCGATCCCTATGCCACCAGAAACGACAGTGTCCGCTGACCCCGGCTACGCGTTCGACTGGGGCGCCATCGGGAATGCGGTTGTGCACGACGAGGCAGTCGTGGCTTCCTATTTTCCCCTGGCGATTGCCGGAACCATCGTCTGGGGACTCTGGCTCTACCGCTTCATTCTGTCGCATCGGGCCCCGCCGATCGTCACCGACTTCCGGACGTCGACCTCCGTGATCGTGCCCTCATTCCACGAGGATCCGGACATCCTGTTGAGCTGTCTCGATACGTGGCGGGCCCAGAATCCCGACGAGATCCTGATCGTGCTCGACGTCGCGGACGTCGACACCTACGAACGCATCGTCCGGATCGGCGATCCACGTGTCCGGCCGATCCTCTTCCACCACGTCGGCAAGAGGTCAGCACTCGGGGCCGGGATCAGGGAGGCGAGGCACACCCTGCTCGTCCTGACCGACTCGGACACCTGGTGGGAGCCTGACCTGCTCCGGAACGTGCAAATGCCCTTTGAAGACCCCTTGGTCGGGGCGGTCGGCACCCGGCAGAACGTCTACCAGAGCGGCACGAGCGTCTGGCGACGGATCGCAGACTGGCTGGTCGACCTGCGCTACCTCGACTACGTCCCCGCCATGGGACGGGCAGGGGCTGTGCCCTGCGTGTCCGGACGGACCGCGGTGTACCGCCGTGCCGCGGTCCTGCCCGTGCTCGACCATCTCGAGAACGAATTCTTCCTGGGCCGACGCTGCATCTCCGGCGATGATGGCCGGCTGACGTGGCTCGTGCTCGCCTCGGGCTACAAGACCGTGCACCAGGCATCCGCGCGCGCTCTCTCGATGTTCCCGACCGGCTTCCGTGCGTTCGTGAAGCAACGCGTGCGCTGGAGTCGCAACTCCTACCGGTGCTACCTCACGGCCATGGCCAGGGGCTGGCTCTGGCGGGTACCGTTCATCACCAAGGTGACCGTCCTGCAGATCCTCCTCACCCCGCTCACGATGGGTATCACCCTGTTCTACCTGGTCTTCAGTCGCCTCGAGTTGAGCGTCGCCGGGTTCGCGGCAGCCATCGGCTGGCTGCTTCTCGGCCGCGGCATCCGTGGGATCTCACACCTGCGCCGCCACCCGAAGGACCTGTTGCTCCTGCCGCTGCTCGCCCTCGCCGTCATCCTCGTCGCCCTCCCGATCAAGACGTATGCCCTCGTCACCATGAACAAGCAGGGCTGGCTCACCCGCCACAACGACACCATCGGCGGTGACGGCCAGGACGCGCGCACCCTTACCCAGGCGGCGGTGGCCCCGTGACCCGGACCAGGGTTGCGCCGGTCCGGGTTCCCCGCACCCGGACACCGAGGGTGACGGTGATCGCGAGCAGGCACCGCCAGTCGGGGCATCCTCCCGGCGCACGTTTCGTGCTGCTGGGCATGCTTGCCGGCATCCTCGCCGGGGTACTCGCGGCAGCGCTCATCCTCGTCGCAACGGGAGTGTTCCGCTCCCCCACGAGCGCCTTCGGGCGGGCCGAGATCGCGCGCAACGGAAATGTCCAGGGCGTGCTCTATCCCGGAGACCCGACCCGCGAGACGAGCCTCGTGAACGCGGAGAAGGCCCGGCTCAGTTATGTCCGCAGCGTCTCGGCATCCGCCCAGTGGCGGGTCGCCGGGCTCCAGGGCCCCTACCGACTCACCACGGGCAGTTCCGTGACCCTCGTCCTGCCGGCCCGTGCACAGCCCTACCTCGTGTCCGACCTGCTCACCCTCGCCCCGACGACCTTTGTGCGGCAACCGGACGGCGGTTATCTGCTCTCCGAGAACATCGTCGTCCTGACCGGCGCGACCCTGTCTCTGACCGCGACGGATGGGCTCACCCTGCGGCTCCGCAGCGACCCGAGCACGTTCGTGTCCGTGATCGGACTCGGCGGCTCCGTCCTCATCAACGGCACGGCGACGGCCCCCGTGGCGATCGAGAGCTGGAACACCCGGACCGGGGCGGTCGACACCGACACGTCCGACGGTCGCGCTTATCTCCGGATGATCGACGGCACGGTCTCGGTCGGGCACGCGCGCATCGCGAACCTCGGGTTCTGGAGCGGGGAGACGGGCGGGCTCGCGCTCTCAGGGACGGATGCCTCCGGTACGGACACGTCAGGAGCCGACGGCTCGGTCACGGCGGATGCTTCCGGCACGGCCGATACCTCCGCCCCGGCCGGCGCAGGCCCGCTCGCAGGCGCCCCTCTCGCCGGCGCCCCCGTGCTCCCTCCCGAACTCCTGCGTGCTCCCGCCGGATCCGTCGCCTCGAGCGGGCCCTCCGCAGCGACCCTGTCCGCCGGGTTCCAGGACGTCACGATCGACGGCAACGCCTTCGGTCTTTTCATCACGCACGCCGCCGGCGTCACCATCACCGACACCCGGATCATGAACAGCCTCGTCGACGGCCTCGTCTTCCATCGGTTCGTTACCGACACGACGGTAACCCGGACGAGCTCCGTCAACAGCGGCGTCGACGGATTCACGGTGGCCAGATCGAGCTCGGGGATCATGTTCGACCAGATCACCGCAACGGACAACGGGCGTAACGGAGTGTCGATCGACGGCCGCTCGCTGGCCGACGGTCCGAGTGCCATCGGAACCGGTGTGGAATCCTTCGGTTCGAGTACAGTGACCCGCAGCACGGTCGAAGACAACCGGAGGTACGGGATCGAACTCAGCGGAGGTCAGGCGCTCGGGGTGTACTCGAGTCTCATCGCACGCAACGATATGGGCATCGTGCTCGACGACGGGGCATCGGGTGTCGTCGTGGCCGGAAATACCCTGAAGGACCAGGCCCGCCAGTCGATCGCGATCCGGGACCGGGTCACCGACACGAGTGTGCGCAACAACGCGATCAGCGGCAGCCAGACCGGCGTGTACGTTCGAAACGCCGGTGCCAGTGTCACCGACAACACCATCCGAGCCGTCTCCAACCACGCCGTGAGCCTCGTCGGGGACGCCAGGTCGGTGAGGGTCGTGAGCAACGCGCTCTCGGGCTCCGGCGCCGTTCCGGTGTGGGACGAGACCTCGTCGGGGGCCGTCGTCGCAGGCAACAACCTCGCCGGCTGGCAGCGCGCGACGACGGCAATCACCGTTGCGCGGTTCGTGTTCCAGCCACTCACCGTGGTCTGGCTGTTGCTCGCGCTGTTGCTTCTCGTGACGGCACTCACCCGCAGCGGTCCCCAGTTCGGTGCGATCCGGCATCCGTACGCCGAGCGTGTACCGCTCACGTCGCTCTCACGCGGCATCGTTTCGCGCGAGTCCGTCGGCGGCGCCCCCTGATGCCCGATAGCGACGACCGGGCGGATGCCCCGGCGCGCCGCCGCACGCCGTCGCGCCTCCAGTGGGTGCTCACCGTCGGCATCCTCGGCCTTGCGATCATCGGCGTCGCCGTCATGGCCATCGTCGCCATCACCGGCCAGACCCAGAACATCACCCAACCCACCTCACCCCCGTCGACGGCACAGGCTCCTCCGGTACCAGAGACCGTGGCCGGCTGCCCGCCGTTCACGGTCACGGTGACGACCGCGCGCGAGCTTCAGGCGGCCCTCGACGCTGTGAATCCCGGGACCGTGATCGGTCTGGCCCCCGGCGTCTACCAGGGCACCTTCACGCTCCGCAGTGGAGGCACCGCCGATGCGCCGGTTGCGCTCTGCGGCACGGCAGGGAGCATCCTCGACGGTGGCGGCGTGCAGGGCGGATACGTGCTTCACCTCGATCGGGTCGCCTACGTGCACCTGGTCGGGTTCGCCGTACGCAACGGCCAGAAAGGCGTGATGGCGGACCAGACCCGGAACTCGCTCATCCAGGGCCTCCAGGTATCCCAGATCGGCGACGAGGCGGTGCACCTCCGCAACAACAGCACAGACAACCGCGTCGCCGACAACCAGATCAGCGACACCGGCCTCCGCCGGCCGAAGTTCGGTGAGGGCATCTATGTCGGAACGGCCGAGAGCAACTGGTGCGACGTGAGCGGGTGCGAGCCGGACCGGAGCGACCGGAACACGATCATCGGCAACAAAATCTCGGCGACGACCGCGGAAAGCGTCGACATCAAGGAGGGCACAAGCAACGGAATCCTCCAGCAGAACAGCTTCGACGGTTCGGGAATCACCAGCGCCGATTCCTGGGTCGATGTCAAGGGCAACGGCTGGATCATCGATGGCAACACCGGCGTCAACTCGCCGATGGATGGGTTCCAGACGCATGAGATCCTCGACGGCTGGGGTGTGGGCAACACCTTCCGTAACAACGAGGCCACGGTGAACGGCCCCGGCTACGGCTACGCGCTCAAGCCGGCCAACAACAACGTAGTCGAGTGCAGCAACACGTCCGCCGACGCCGGCGAGGGTTCCTCGAACGTCCGGTGCGCCGACGGTTGACCCCCGGGAAAACCAAATGTTCATTTGAGTTTTCCTCAGGACCGTGTATCGTCGTGTGAACTAAACGTTCCAAGTTTCCGGCAGCATTCTTGCCGTAATCTGCAGGCTGCTGTTGATCCCCGCCCCGCCTCTGCCATCGTGCACGCGACCGGTTCGGCTCCTGTCTTATTACAGGGTGCTGCCGATGTCACTTGCCTTATTCTGTCGACGCTTTCGTACCGTCGACGACGTTCCGTAGTGCCCTGTCCACTCCGACGGGGAGTTGTCGATCTCGTGGTCCACCCGAGGTTCGACCGGTTAGGCATTCTTCCTGTTCCACACCACAGGAAGCTGCTGATTTCGTGCTCCACTCATTCACCCACCCGTCCCGCTCATTCCCACTCTCCCCCGACACCCGGCGACTTTCGCCGCGCCGCATCGCCGCAGCCGCCCTCCTGACCGGCGCCGTCGCGGTGGCGGGGGTCGTGCTCACCCCCGGACCGGCCCACGCCGCCACGGTCACGAACGTGTCGACATCCGCTCAGTTGAAGACCGCACTCGGCAACGCGAAGCCCGGCGACACCATCCACCTCACGGACGGCACCTACACCGGCAAATTCGAGGCCTCCTCCGTCGGAACAGGTGCGGCGCCGATCACCCTCACCGGTTCACGAGCCGCCGTGCTCACCACCGGGTCGACCGGTTCCGGTTACGCTCTGCACGTCACGGGAGGACACTGGAACCTCACGGGGTTCCGGGTCGACAAGGCCGCCAAGGGCATCGTTCTGGACGATTCCGACTACACGGTCATTTCCAGCGTCGACGTCGGACACATCGGCCAGGAGGGTGTGCACGTCCGCCACAGCAGCACGAACGTCGTGCTGCGCAACTCCTACGTGCACGACACCGGACTCACCTCGGCGAGCTATGGCGAAGGCGTCTACGTCGGCAGCGCGAACAGCAACTGGAGTTCTGTCATGGGCTCCTCGTCCAGCCCGGACAAGTCCGACAACGTGCTGATCCAGGACAACCGGATCGAGGACAACCCCGCGGAGGCGATCGACATCAAGGAAGGCACGACCGGCGGACGCATCACCGGCAACACCTTCCGCCATTCCGGCTACTCCGGCGACAACTCGGCCGATTCCTGGGTCGACGTGAAGGGTAACGGCTATTCGGTCTCGGGCAACTCCGGATCCTCGACCCTCGAGGACGCGTTCCAGGTGCACTCCGTGCTCTCCGGCTGGGGCGGCGGGAACGATTTCGCCGGCAACACGGTCACCGGCGGCGTCCCCGGCTACGAGGTCAACAACGCCTCGAAGACCGCGGGCAACGTGGTGCATTGCAAGACCTCCGGTGCCGGAAGCGGCCTCACCAACAAGGGTTGCAAGTAAGTCTCACGCCTCCGCACGGAGTTGCGGAGAAAACACATTCCCACCCCCACCGAGGTGTTTTCTCCGCAACTGACCGACCGCCCAGTGGCACCTCGCATTGACCGCGCGACGCAATGGCCGCATGATGGCCACACAGGGCGAGCCGTCCTGCCGAGAGAGCGGACGAATCCCATGAGTGACACCGGTGCGTTTCAAATTGTTGTGGGCGTGGACGGATCAGAGCCGTCAGTGAAGGCGCTCGAGTGGGCGATCGTCGAGGCGAAGCTGCGGAGCGCAGAGCTCACCATCGTCACGACGTGGTCGTATCCGATCATGGCGGGGACCCCGGGAGATATCGTTCCAGAAGACTCCTTCAAAGAGGTCTGTGAGCGCATCCAGGCCGAGGCTCTCACAGCCGCGACCGATGCCGGCCTCACCGCGACAGGCCGCATCGTGCGCGGTAGTGCGGTCACCGTGCTCCTGGAGGCCGCCGAATCCGCCAGTCTCCTCGTCGTCGGCTCGCGGGGCCGCGGCGGCTTCACGGGCCTGCTGATGGGGTCGGTCTCCAACCAGCTCGTGCATCACGCCGCGTGCCCCGTGCTCGTCGTCCGGTCGAAGCGCGCCCCGCTGTCCCAGGGGTGACACCAGCGCCCGGGGCCCTGTGACTATCTACTCGGCCGGCAGAGCAGCACGATCAGGATGATCACACCGACGATCGGGAGCAACAGGAACCAGAGCCATTTCCAGGAGAAGCCCGCATCCCGCAGGCGCCGGACCGCGACTGCGAGGAACGGCAGCACGATGACCACGATCCAGAGCGTGGAGAACAACCCGAACGCCGACGTGGGATTGATCGTCGAATCCAGGGTGCTGAGCGCGAAGTCGACGATCGTCACGAAGAGCACCCACCACCAGTACTCTGAGCGGCGGGCGACTCCGGTGAACTGGCCGTATTGGCTGAACACGGACGAGATCGCTTGGCCGAAGGTCATTGGGGTTCCTGACTCAGAAGATGGATGCCGGTGCTACCGGACGTCCTTTCATCCTCCCAGATTCCGGCTAGCGGGTCTTGAGGTGGCGCATCTTGACGATGCTCACGGCGCCGGCGCCCGCAACGCCGTGCAGGCGAACGTGGACGTGATCACACGCGCTAGGTAATCCTGAAGGCCGCCATGGCGTTGTCGAGGAACTCACCGAATGGCCGCTGCTGATCCGACTCAAGCCACGCCACGCGTGCCGCCTGAACGATGGCCGCAGGTCGAGGGTCGCTCGCAGTCACGCTCCCGGCGAGCCGGGTGACCACTCGCCCGACGAGCAGCTCCTGCACCCGCTGCATCTTTTCGAGGTAGCGAGCGTTCAGCTGGGCGCTCCCCCGCACGATGCGCTCCATCGCATGGTTCGTCACCGGTTCGTCCACGGGCTTAGACCGCCCCGCGCCGGGTGTTCTTCGGCGAGATGGCCACGCAGGCCGTGCCCCACCTGCTCAACCAGCGTCTCGCCGAGCTGGCCGAGTGGAACCCCGTGTCGCTCCTCGCCGAAGGCAAATAACACCGTGGCGACCGTGCGGGCACCCTCATCAACCGAGCGATGCCCGCAGGTGAATCGCCGAGGACGGAGTCAGGAGCGGGTCGCGACCTCATCCCGCGAAAGCTCGATTCCGGCGAATGTGGGGTCGTCGTCGAAGGACTTGATGCGAGCCACCTGGTAGATGATCAACGCATAGACCGCCTTGGCGAGAATATCGGCGACGGAATAGCCGACCTGCTTGTAGACCCAGGCATCCGATCCGGAGATGTTGAGCAGCGGCAGCAGGTACGCGATCGGGTAGACGCCCCAACTGAGCAGGAGCAGGAACCGCAGCTGGCTCAGGATCTTGCGGACACCGGTCGGCTGCTGGTCGAGGGACTTGCTCAGTTGGACGAAGAGCACGAAGAGGATGTAGGCGAACGGGATGGTTGACAGCAGACCGAACAGTCCGCGAAGGCCATTGTCGCCGCTGATCTCCCCCGGATAACCGAGGATGATCATGAGCGCCGCGGCGGGAACGAGCCTCCGCAGGAGCGCCGACTGGACGGACCGCACGAGGGCGAGTACGGCGACGAGCTCGACGAGGAGCAACGGAACGGTGAGGAGCCAGTCGACGTAGCGGTAGCCCTCGTTGAAGCCGGCGCCGACGGCCTGAGAGTAGTCGCCCGTACCGCCGACGGCATCGGTCACGAACGCCGCCTTGAACGAGTCGAAGATGCGGAAGTAGTGGTAGGCGGCGATGCCGCAGACCACGATGGCCACCGTGATGGCCTGGCGGTACCGCGGCAGGATACGAGGCAGGGCGATCACGAGGAAGACAGCGGTGAAGAGCTGCGCCGCGATGACGAGCGACAGGAAGTTGTAGACGGTCTCGTACTGTCCGTGCGAGAGGATATCTGGAATCATGGCGTACTCCGTAGAAGTTCAGCGTTCCCTAGATAACTTAGTGTTTCAATTACATAGTAAGTAAGCTAAATCGTCAACATCTTTTTGGCCCGATTTCGCTAGGATCAGGTACACCAGTCGTGACGACACAAGGCTCGCTCCAGCGCAGGCCGGAGGAAACATGGACCACTCGGAACGGCCCCCGCACACGCTCAGTGGCTTTCCGGCCGCAGCTACCGAATTCGTGAGCGCCCTCGACGGCAACCGCCACCGCATCGCCGAGCGCGCCGGCGTCTCCGGAACCGAACTCCGTGCGCTCTTCCGGATCGCACGGATGGGGTCCATCACTCCGAAAGACCTCGCAACCCACCTCGGAATGACGACGGGAGCCGTGACAGCGATCTCCCGCCGCCTGGTCGACATCGACCTGCTTCATCGAATCGACCACCCCGGCGATCGCCGCAGTCTCTACCTGGAGCTGACTCCCCACGGACACGACGTCATGGGCGAGATCCACCGCGACTTCACCGACATGCTGTCGGCCTCCACCACGACACTGGACGCCGCGCAGCTCGAAGCGTTCACCGCTGCGCTCGCATCGGTAGCCGCTGAGGTGCGGATCAGATCGGCACAGCTCTGAGGCCTGGCCTGAACCTACACTGTCGGCGGATGCGTCATGTCGGTGAACGACAGAGCCGAGTCCCAGGCGAGACGACTGGAGGCCTCTCCCCGACCTGTGCGCACCCGATAAGCCGCCCACCGCGCGTAGCGCCCATCGGCCCGCCGCGCCAGCACCGGCACGGCACGCAGGTGCACGCCCTCCCTCGGCAGTTCTTCCCCCGGGAACGTCAGGGGCGTTGGACGTAGGGTGATTCCCCTCGGCAGGACGGGAACTCCGTCGCGCAGCAGTGCGGCTTTGCGCAGCGATACCTGACCGGGCGTCAACGCCACGGGTGCCAGCGGGATCCAGTGCGCGGGCACGACGGATTGCAACCTGTACGCCCGCTCCCCCTGGGTGAGGCCCTCCGGCCACGGATCGGGGACGGGCGGACGCTCGCTCGCGCGCCGCCGCGGATCCCCGCTTCGCCCCTGTACCGAGTTCTCGATGGCCCAGGCCATGTTGGCCATCTCGTCGCGCAAGAACAGCACGTCTTCGAGGGCCTCGCCCACGAGTGTGCCGACGGCCACGGGAGGCAGCACGATGCCGGGGAGCATCCGTCCGGCCGCCGAGGCAACGCCGAACATGGTGAACGCGGGATCGGCGAGCTCCGGAACCGTCACCACGTCGCCGAAGTCGTCGGTCAGGGTGACGGTTCCGACCCTGTTGACCGCGCCGAGCAGGCCGTCGACAGGCACGGCCAGCCAGTCGTCACCCGAGGACAATGCGAATTCGGCAAGGCAGAGCCGTGCGAGGTCATTCGTCTGCGCCTCGATGGCGCCCACGTCGACCGCGCCGTCCTCGAGCTGCCAGTAGCGGTCGGCCGGCATGCCGGGGAACCGCAGCGGAGTGGCGAGCATGGTCGCCTCGCTGCCGACGGGGGTGCCGGTCGGTGCCTCGTCCGGCAGCCCGGCGCTGGCGCCCTCGACCCATTCGAGGTCGCTCCAGCGTACGGATGCCGAGCCGAATTGGGTGCCCCGGGCGAACACGGCGTCAGCCTCGTCACCGAAGCGCAGCGCGAATCGGTACTCCAGGCGTTCGGTCGACCAGGCGCCCCCGGAATCCGGCTCGCCGCCGAGCCAGGCCAGCCACTCGGCGATCGCCGAACGTGCGGCCGCGGCATCCGTCGCCTCGTCGATCCAGCCGGGATCCCCGGCGCGCAGCTCGGTGGCGAGTGTTCCCCCGTCGGGAACGGCGCCGCCGAGTACGACGAAGAGGCGGGCGGCCTGCGGGTCGTCGAGTCCGAGTGGATCGTTCGGGTCGTCGTCGAGGGCGAGTGGATGGCGACCCGTGAGCGTGCGTGCGAGCGCTTCTTCGCCGACGTCCGCAAGGAGGTCCACGAGCTGGGCTCCTGCCTCGGCGCGCTGTCGCAGGCCGTCGCCGAACGCGAGCTCCGGCACGTCCTGGATGAGCTCCTCGAGAAGCGCCCCCTCGCGCCACGGCCGCCAGTCGGCGTCTGCCAGATCGATCGCGGCGCCCGGCAGGGGGGCCCAGGCCGTGATCGGCAGCGCGCTCGACGCCACGTGCACCGACACGACGGATCCGGCATCCTCGCCGCTGAGTTCGCCGAACTGCCACTGCCGACCGAGCATCCACGCGGCATCGCCGATGCGCGCCTCGGCACCCGGGGCAGGGTCGCCGGTGACCGAGTCCGGCTCGAGCCGCACCATGGCCGGCGGGTCGGCAACCTGCAGCAGCTTCAGGATCCCCGCCAGGTTCTGGTCGGTCACCGCGCTGACCATCATGTCGATGGGAATCTTGACGGCCATCACTTCACCTCCGACAGGAACGGGATGCCGACCCCGGACCATTTCACCTTGGCCAGCTCCGTGAACTGGAGCCCTGTGCGGATCTGCAGCCAGGGGCTCGCCACGTAGATGGCGGGCAGGATGGCCGCGTCCCCCGGCGTGTGCTCATAGGTCACCAGCCGGGCCTTGGCCAGTTCCACGGCTTCCAGAACCGTCGCCACGACGGAATCGGTCGTCCACCTGGTGCCGTCTGGCGACACCGCGGAGAGCAGCACCTGCGGCGCCCTGGCCGATGCCTGGTTGGCGTGTACGGCGAGCCCGGTGGTGGCCCTGGCCGCGCGCAGCGGGTTGTCCGGCGCAGCTGGATCGAATGCTTTGGGGTCTGGTTGAAACGGCAGTGTCTCGGCCCAGCCGTCGATCGCGAGTCCGGCAAATGGGCCGGCGAAGTCGTCATGGCCGCCGACGAGTTCGACGACGAGGTGGCTCGCGGATGCCGCCGGCCAGGGGACGTCGTCGGGGAGAGACCCGGCCAGCCAGCGCTCCGTGCCCGCAGCCGGATCTCCGGTGGCGTCGTCGTGCTCGGTGAGCTGCACGATGCGGAGCGGGATCGGGATGCCGAGGGCCCCTCCGAGCAGTTGCGCCTCGGCGAGGCGGCCGACGCCGGCCTGGACCGTCGCGTGATCACGCAGGAAGGCGTTGATGTGTGCATGGGCCGGCTGTTTCTTCATGGCCGGCGTTACGATGGCGGTGTGGAATGAGTCGGTACCGGCGGGCTCCGTCAGCAGGGGCAGGAGCAGGAAACCGTCGCCGAGGATCCCCTCGGCCACGGCGCGGCAGGCGTCGACGATCTCGCCGGTGGTCGCTGGGACGTCGCGCGCCGGGTCGCGCAGGGCCACGAGCGTCGCCCGTGCCTGACCCAGGCGTGCGAACGCCGCCTGCCACGCGCCGACGGCCCAGGCGACGTTCGCGGGAATCGCAGTATCCGGAATCAGGGGGACGCCGAAGGCCGCGAGCCCGCGCACGGCGTCGATCACGTCGGCCACGGCATCCTCTTCGACCGCGAGGTCGTCGGAGTCGATGGCGGCGATGACCGCCTGGCCGGAGGCGAGCACAGCAGCGAGGGCGTCGAGCACAACGCCCACACGCGCGAGCAGCTCGTCGGTGTCGATCCGGCGTTCCGGGGCAACGCCGGTGCGCACGAGGGAGTCGGGGCCGAGCGGCGTTCCACCGGCAGCGAGCGAGCGAAGGCTGCCGGCGAGAGTGGCGGCGCGCAGCAGCCCGTCGGCCAGCGGCGAGTCTCCCAGAACGGGTATGGCCGCACGCAGCTCCCGGTCGAGTGATGCCGCGTCGTCCGCGAAGACCAGGTCCAGGGCGGCCCAGCCTGCCTCGGCGAGGGTGTGACGGTTGGGGGCTTCGGTCACCGTGATGCCGGCAGGATCACCGAGGCGACGCGCCGCCCACGCTTCCAGCCTCGGTTCGGCGAGCGCGCGCGGGCGGGTGCTCGACCAGCCGGTCGCGCCGGCCGGGATGGCCGCGAACACGCCGTGGGTGAGGATGCGACCGGTCTGGCGCACGCCCAGGATACCGAGGTCTGGATCGACGGCGGCGCCGCTGGCCATGGCATCCATCGCGGCAGAGGCGCGCGACGGGTTGCCCGAAGAGTACTGCAGGACGCTCTCACTCAGAAGGGCATCCGAGACGGCGTCGAGTGTTGCCGCAGCTCCGCGCATGGCTGCGACCAGAAGGTCCCACTCAGCGTTCGACACGGGGTCCCAATTCTCGACGAAGGCGTTGTCTGGCTTCCGGGTGAGGCGGGCGCGCAACGGCGGGTTGACCACGGTGAGCGTATCGAGCGGGAACAGCCGCAGGAGTTCTGCGCCGTCGACGACATCGGCGGCGGCGACGCGCGCTGCCGCGACTTCCTGGGCCTCGTCGTTGCCGAGCTGATCGGTGGCCGCAGGCGCGATCTGCCGCAGGCTCAACTGGAACCGGGCCGCCGAGGTCCCGGCGAGGCCGCGTTCGATCTGGTACCCGAGCAGGGCGCCGATCGACTGCCCGGCCGCGACCCCTTCGAGCACGCGCCGGAGCTCGACGCCGCGCCGACTCGACAGGTCGATGGCGAACGGTTGTTTCCCCGGCAGTGCGCCGATGTTGGAGCGGTGAGCGCTCGCGAGGACGCCGGCGGCGACGGCGTGCGAGCTGCTGGGCGCGTGGATCCAGCCATCCGGATCGCTTCGGTTCGTTCCAAGACGGATCTGCTCGACGTAGCCGAACGCGCCGATGGTCATTCCGACGGGGGCGGTGGCCGCCAGGGTGGCCCGGCGTGCCGTCGCGACGCCCGTCGCCCACGCGTCGACTCGATGGGACGCCAGATCGAGCGCAGAGGCGACGGCGATGCGACGCTCGTCGAGCGTCGCCGCCGCGAGCGCGATCATGGCGGCGCGAACCTCGCCGCCCACGCCGAAGGCGTAGAGCAGTTCGGTAATGGCGCTGCTGCCGAGCCACCTCGCCTGCGCCGTGTCGCCGAGGTCGAGCGCCACCTGCGCCAGGGAGGTGCGGGCCTCGGCCACTGGTTCGATGGCGGCGATGCTCACACGCTCGGTCGGCTGGCCGTCGAAGTGCTGCACGGCAGCGACCCGCTCGGCGGCGGCGAAGAAACGCTCAGGGGCCGTATCGTCGACGGCGGCGTCGGCGGATGCCGCCACCGTGATGATCCTCCTGATCTCGGGGTCGAGCTCCACGAAGTCGATCAGCGGGCCGACGAACTCCTGGGGCGCGGCGCGGAACCTCAGTCGCTTGGCGCCGTCCCATGCGATGTCGAGCAGGGCCTGCAGCACGCTGTCGACCTTCGGTGTTGTCCCGGCCAGGATCTCGGCCACGACGTCGGCATCGCGCTCCGAAACGAGGGGCAGACCGATGGTGCGGGAGTCGTCGTGCGGCGCCGGAGTCTGCAGGATCTTGGCGGCATCGACGGAGAACTGCGCCAGCACGGCCGTGCGCAGGTGAGCCTCGGCCTGCAGTTGGGCGGGATCCGCTCCGGTCGCGGCGGCGAAGGACGCGAGCTGAGGGCCGTCGACCGCCGGTCGGGCGCGCACGCCGGTGGCCACAGGGCTGGTGCCGAGCATGTCGAGCAGGTCCTGGTCATCGAGTTGGCCTCCGGGACGCACATGGGGAACGACGGGTGATCGGCTCACCCAACGGGCGAGCGTGCGCCGGATAAGAGGTACGAGCTGCGCCGTGGTCTCGCCGGAGCGCGGCTGCCAGGCGTCGAGATCCGTGACCGGCAGCACGCCGTATGGCTGGGCGCCGATGCGCAGCGCGGGGGCCGCCCCCGCTCCGCGCACGTAGTCGCGGTGCAGGCGCCTGGCCGACTCGATGCTTCCCGGGGTGACCGCGGGGATGGCGAGGTCGTCAAGGCGCTCGAGCACAGGCTCCCAGGTCGCGAACCAGAGTGCGGTATTGGCGGCGGCCTGGGCCTCGTCCAGGGTCGAGACCGGTCCGGCGGGGATGAGATGCTCGACGGATGCGGCGTCGAGACCGAGAGCTGCCGCGAGCAGGATGGCGTCCCGCGACGGCGTGCGCGATTCCACTGGCGGGGCGCCGGCGCTCGCGGCCGGACGATAGGGCGAGCGTTCGGCATCCGCATTGTTGGTGGCGGTTCCGGCGGCCAACAGGGAGACGCCGTCGCTGAACCGGTGACTGGTGAGGAGGTCGACGAAGTCGGCGGCGTTGGCCTCCTCAGAGACCGAGTTGCGCGTTCCGACCACCACGATGCGGTCGATGAGCGTGGTGCCGCCGGGCAGCTGCACCTCCACCCCCAGGCCCGCCTTCTTGGCCGCCTCGAAGTCAACTGTCCACTCCGAGCCGACCGGCACGGTGAGGCCGGCTACCTGGCTCAGCTCGTCGTCGCCGAACGCGATCGGCGAGAGCGGCACGTCGGTCGCCACCGGCGAACCGGTCACCGTGATCGGTGCTGCTCCGTTCGGAAACACCCGCACCACGAACTGGTCGGGAAGGCAGCGGGCCACGGTGCCGTGGGCCACCTCCTCCGGTGATGCAGGGAAGATCGGGGCGCCCTGTCCTCGGGTGGCGAGGTTGGTGGGCGTCGTGACTTCGGCCACCCACCCGGCACGGCGTTCTCCCACGGCCGCGCTGAGTGCGGGCCAGGCGACCGCATCGGCGACGTCGGTCCAGACGGCCGACCAGTACGCCGCTCCGGCGGCGACCTCGGCATCCGTCACCGAGCGCAGCAGGCTGTCGATGTGCGCCTCGTCGGGCGAGATGCGCACCCGAAGCGTCGAAGTGCCCGGAGTCAGCTTGCTCTCGATGCGGACGGGTAGCAGCACCAGCGGAACCTCGGGAGACGCATCACACGGGTCGAGGCGGTCCCGCAACCCGCCGATGATCTCGCGCAGGTCGTCGTCGAGCGCGAGGATCTCGCCGCGCCGAACGTGGTCGGCCGGCCGCCGGATGAGCGTTCGGCGCTTCTCGGCAAGGGTGGCGATGCGCTCGCGAACTCTGGCCAGGACGGCTGGGGTCTCGACGGGCATGGTCTACGCCTCTCTCACGATGAGGTCCGTCGCCTGGAATGCGACCCGCACCGGACGGTGCAGGTGCTTCTCGGCATAGGCGGCGGAATGCGGTGCTGTGTCGGTGAGGTGCTTCTGGTCGGCCGGCAGCTGGGCGTCGGCCGGCCGCTGGAATCGGGTGGCGCTGGGATGCTCGGCGATGGTGATCCACCACTGCTCCCCGTCGAGCTCGTCGACGGAGAGGTCGACGCCCACGAGCGCGATGTCGGGATCGAGCACCTCGGAGAAGAGCACGGGGGCGGTCTGCTGCGGAGAGCCGACCTTCTCAAAAACCGGATCGCGCACAGTGCCCTGGTTCTTCACCGCCTGGATGATGAGATCAGGGAAACGCCGCACAAGCTCGCTCTTGACCACGATCACGGCACGGCCGTCGCCACCGCCGAGGGAGATCTGCGCCGCGAGAGGCGTCGCCGGGAACAGGTGGATGGGTGTCGCCAGCTCGTCGGCTGTCGGGTTCCAGAAACGGTGGAAGTAGGTGCCGCGCTGGTCGGTCGGGTAGCCCCGCCAGAGCAGCTCCCGGCCCATTTCGTCGCTCAGGCCGACGAAGAACGCCGCCATGAACTCACTGTTGGTGGAGAGTACAGTGACGAAGTCGCTTGCCGGCAGAAGGCCGAGCCCGGGGACGAGCCACTCACGGTCGTACTCCTCGAGTGCGCGGTACATCGGCCGGTCGAAACGCGGCGCCGCCATGATCGGTGCGATACGCGGCTGGGCGAACCAGCGATCCGCGAGGCCAACGCTGAGGTGAAGTCTCCCGGCGAGGGAGGAGCGCACGGTGTGCCGGGGATCGATCTCCCCGATGATGGCGGCGGATGCGACGGCCAGGGCGTCGCGGTGCGGCACGGCATCGATCGTGAGCAGGGCCCCGGGATCGATGAGCGACGTCATCTCGGCGCGCAGCACGTCGAGCGGAAGCTCGTTGATGCGATCAAGGGCGGGGGTGAGCTTCACCTCGGCCAGGTCTGCGAACTGGGCCAGTCCGGCATCGAGTTCGGCCACGTCCCTCATGTCGCCGAGTTTCTTGAGGTGCTGCGCGTCGATGACCCTGAGGCCGCGTCCGCCGATGAGCACGTGGCCTTCGACCGGGACGCGACGGAATTCGCCGCCGCCGAGGGGAACCCGCACCGCGCCACCGCCCTGCCGGAGGCGGCCCACCGCGCCGCCGATGGGTGATCTCCTGATGATCGGCGCGCGCGGGTTCAACGGTGCGACGATTGGGCCGACCTCGAACGGGTGCAGGTCGACAGGGTGTACGTCAACGGGGTGTACGTCAACGGGGTGCACGTCGACCGGGTGCAGGTCGACAGGGTGTACGTCAACGGGGTGCACGTCAACGGGGTGCACGTCGACAGGGTGCACGTCGACGATGCCGAGGTCGACCAGCACCCGGTCGTTCAGCTTCACGGCCGTACCTTTCAGGCGTTCGCGCAGCGGGCTGGCGATCGTCGCCTTCGAGAGCGAGAGCTCGGCGGCGAGCGGGCCGATGCGCTGGGCACGGATGGACTCGATCGCGGGAACGGATGTCGAGCGCAGCAGCCGCTCGCTCCACCTTGTGGCGAGGTCCGCGCGCAGGTCGAAGCCGGTGTCGACGGCCTTCCAGCGGCTCGGCTCGGTGAGGTAGGTGGCGAAGCCGCCCGTACCCTCGACGCGTGCGTTCGCCTCCTTCAACAGTCCGCCGATGGTGTCGATCGGAGCGCCGATCGCCGCACTGACGAGCTGCAGGTCGAGGTGGGCGACGACATCGGCCGTGAGCCGCCCGATGCCCTCGGGGTTCGCGTATACCCGGGTGAAGTCCCGGAGCCCCGCGTCCGTTCCCACGACGTTGCCCGCGCGTTCGCGGGAGGCGGCATCCGTTCTCCTGATCATCGGTCCGGCCGGGCGGGTGACCCGCCGAAAGGCGCTCGTCGTCGCTGCGACCGGGGTCGAGCTCAGGACCACATCGGCGAACAGCGTGCTGCCCGCAGCGACCGAGATCCGGGTGGCGAGAGGAGCGGCGACCTGCAGCAGGTGCCCGGCCTGCAGCTCACTGATCCTGCCGTGGAGCCTGGTGGCGAGCAGTTCTGCCAGCTGTGCCAGGCGGATGGCGCGATTCGCCGCCTCCACCTCCCCGAGCTGGGCCCACGCCGACTGCATCAGACGCTCCTGGTCCCTCTGTACCACCCGGGTTCCAAGCCCGCCCACGATGCGCTTCACCGGAGCGAGGTTCAGCTCGGCGAACCAGTCGGAGCCCTCGATGACGGCACTCCCGCGATGCAGCTTGGCGTAGATGCGCGGGCCGATGATGGGCAGGTCGGGCACGCCATCCGTCTGCTCCTGCGTGCCCTCGATGGCGGCAGGCAGATCGAGTTCGGCGCGCAGGCCGTCGACCATTTCGGCGGGCCAGACCGCCGTCTCCGCGATCTGCTGCTCAGGAGTTGACGGCGCGCTCGGCGAGAACAGGGCGCAACGCAGCACCTGCTTGCGCCCGACCTCGTCGGCACCGAGGGCCCGCAGTGGCTTGCCCGGCTGCGACGTGTCGATGAACTTGCGCCCGACCTCGTAGGGTGCGGCGATCCCCTGAAGCTTGATCGCGAGCGAGCGGAAGTCGCCGTCGGGACCGGTGCGGAACTCCCAGCTGTCGTAGACCGGGAGTCGCACCGGGTCTGGTGAGGAACTGGTCCAGGCCGGGTCGAGGGTGCCGCCCGCGAGGCCGAGACCTCCGCGCACGCCCACGTCGGTCGTCGGCACGAGGGCCGCGATGTAGTCGGTGTCCTGTTTCAGGATGCGCGGTGAGATGACCCGGGACAGGTTGACGGGAGCGTGCGCTGGTGAGAACCGGGCGGAGAGGTCCTGCCCTGTCGTCGTGGCCGGTACCTGGGCATGCGCCCACAGGTCGGCGCGAGTGAGCGTCGGCAATTGCGCGAGCGCCACCTGGAACACGGGGAGCAGTGTCCTGGACGCCGGCTCGCGCATGACCGTCGAACGCTCGAGCACGACGAGAGTAAGCCAGGGACGCATGACCGGAGCCTGCTGTGCGGCGCTGAACGCCCACGGCAGCTCGGGGCGATCGAATTCGATGTGGGCCAGCACGGTCTCCTCGGCTGTGCGAACGCCCGGGGCGGGGAAGCGCCGCACGATCTGCGCCGGGTCGATGCCGCGCACGTCGCCCGGACCGTACAGGGTCACCGAGAGGTCTGCGGATGCCGATCCCCCGGCGCTGTCGGTCAGGGGAACCTTCACCTCGGAGCTGGAACGCACCTTGCCGGGGGGCGGAGCGCTCGCCGCTGCGGAGAGGCCGCCGACGACCGTCGACGCGAACTCGAGCGACTCGATCGCAACGGCGCTCTCATCGAAGTCGTCCTCAGGAGCGATCGCCAGGGCGAAGGCGTCGCGCACCACATGAGTGGCCGTGCGGTCGAGCGGCGCGACGACGCTCGCTGCGATGGCATCCAGGTCGGCCATCAGGTCACCCCTTCACGATCATGCGCGTCGCAGTTGCGGCGCTCTCGGTGTTGATTGCCGCTGTCACGAGCGCGGCCTGCGTGGCGCTCAGTTCTCCGAGGCCGGCGAGCAGCGCCGCACCGGTGGCGGCATCCGCGATCCTCGACGAGCCCTTGTCGGAGACCGTGACACCGGCGTTCGGCGGAGCCGGCTGCGTGTACGGATTGCCGACCTCGCGCACAGCCCTGCCCACGTTGGTCTTCGTGGCATAGGAGTTCGCGATGGTGGCGAACGTCCCCGTGAACTCGATCATCGCCGATGGCTCGTCGGGATTGCGCACGTAGGTCTGGTACGCCACGGTCGCCGACGTCGGGGTTCCGACCTTCGGGGTGGTCGCCGCGGCGATGCGGCATCCGCCGGTCATGTCCTCGAAGCCCGAGCGGGCGAGCAGGGACTCGCCCTCGAGCGCGAAGAACTGCCCGGGGGCGAATGCCGTCCTGAGCTCGCTGACGGCGCCGACGAGCCCGGAGTCTGGGGTCGCCGTCGGAGTGCCGATGGTCACCATGTCGGCCTTCACCGATGCCGAGCCGATGCGCGCGATCTTGACGCCCAACGGCACCTGGGTCTGCGACACCTCGACTCCGGCCAGCGGATGCCCGATTCGGCCCTCGACGTCGTCGACCTCGGCCAGGGTGACGAGTTGCGCGGCGTGGTCGGGCAACTGTACTTTCCAGGCGTCGGGCTCGTTCATCGCCGCTGCGGCGATCTGGAGGGCATCGACCGTGGCGATGAGCGGCGGCGGCTTCTCACCCCACTCGACGGGACCGAGATCCTCATCGAAGGTGGGGAGGAACCAGACGTCGACCTTGATGTGCCCAGCCAGGCGGAACGGTTTGGTCCCCTCGAGCGAGCCGCGGAAGACGATGGAGCAGAGCGTGAAGCCGAGCAGCTCAACCTCGACGCCCACCTCGATGGTGATCTTGAAGGCGAAGCGCGGCGCCCAGATGAAGATCATGTCGAGCGTGAGCCAGGCCTTCGCCACGATGACGGAGAAGTCGGCGTTGAGGCGCCCATCGACGCCGAGCATGACCGAGCCCGCCGTGATGGCGAAATACGCCTTGATGACAAAACTGATCGCCTTGGACGGCGAAAGGTCGATGGTGACCCTGTCCATGTCACCGAGCTTCGGCTTGCCGCCCGTCAGCTTCTCGTACTCGGGGTGAAAGCCGCCGACCGAGAACTCGAACGCTCCGTTGCCCGACCACTGGATGTAGAGGCCGAGGTCACCCGAGATCTTGATGCCGGCCACGGTGGAGTCGCGCATGCTCGCGAACAGCAGCAGGTAGTCGGGGGTGATCGCCACGAAGACGTCGGCGCGGATGTCGGTGATCGGCGCCTCCTTTGTCGGCACTCGCACCCGCAGGGAGCCGAGAATGACGATCATCGGATCGGGAAGCGCGAGCACCACGCCGAGCTTCATCTCCACGAACTTCGCCTGCGAACCCCAGCCGAGTTCGACGATCGGGCCGAAGACGAAGCCGCCGTCCTTCGGCGGGAACACGTGCGCCACCTTCTCGAGCAGCTTGGGCGCCTCGGCGACGGGGTTGTCGGGGAACAACATCTTGTCGAGGATGTGCTCCTTCATCCCGGAGCGGAGCTCTTCGAGGTCGAGACCGCGGTTGAGCGCCAGGATGCCACCGATGCCGTTCAGAGTGAATCCCATGCTGAGGTCGATCGCCACGGGGAAACGCACGCCGATGACGAGCACGATGGAGAACGGGTCCGGCGAGAGGATGACTATGGCCGACAGGCCGAACTTGAGGATCTGAAGCTGGACGACCCCGCCGAACTCGACCCGCTTCACGTCCTGCCCGCCGACCTTGTATGTGCGCTCGACGCGTTGGATGAACCCGCCACCCGTGACGGGGCCTGCCTTCACTCGCAAGCCGATCGCATCCGGCCAGCGAGGCGAGACGGGGAGGTTGAAGACGGCCTGCTGCTCGGCCTCACCCTCGGGTGTCACCACGAAACCGGAGCCGACGATCTGCAGCCCGATGACATCCCCCAGCTTCGCGGCGATCGACGTGGTGAGTTCGAATCCGGTGACCTCCCGAGCCGGGTTGCGCACGAGCCCGAACGCCACCTCGCGCAGTTCGACCCCCGGGAACGAGAAACGCGTGGGCAGAACCGCCTTCTCATTACCGCGGCCGTCACCGATGTAGAACCCCTGTCCGGTGTCGAGCGAGACCGTCGTGAGGGTCGTGGCCTTCGGGTCTTCGGAGCCCGGCATGACCTTCGCCAGCAGGGGGTCGCTCGTGAGGCCGGGCTGCAGGATCGTGCGGAAGCGCAGACCGAGGATCGCCACATCGCCGATGAACCACTTGCCGTCGCGCTCCAGCAGGCTGGTCTTCTCCTCGGCCGTCGGGTTCGCGATCTCGCGGTCGCTGAACTGCAGGAACGCCTCGAACGTGACCTGGTCGAGCGTCATCGCGCCCAGCTTCACCTGGCCGGAGCGGAGGAATGTGGCAGCCAGGAGGAACTTTCCGTCGGTGCGGTCGAGGGCGAGGTTGTCGCCGAGCTTCTTCACCAGGTCATCGACGCCGAGCACGTTCTTCCCGAAGCTGTTCAGAAGCTTGCCGGAACCGGCGCCGAGATTCTTGAACGGTTGCGCCCACGGGTTCCAGAGATCCATCAGGCCGGAACGGATGGTCTCGTCGACGGTGCCGTCCGCCTTCTTGGCCAGCTCCTTGGCGACGATGTTGAACGCCTCGTCCATCGCGGCGAGGGCCATGCCGATGCGCACAGCGACCCTCGCGGCGGTATCGACGTTGAAGTCGTCCTTGTCGATGTCATCTGCCGACTCCTTCACCATCTTGGCGATGAGCTCGGTCTGCTTCTTGATCTTCTCGGCAATCGGTTCCACCAGGGCGACGGCGGCCTTGATGTCGGCCTTGAGCTTCTCGAAGGTCGGCTTGACGTCGCCGACGGCGCCGAAGGTGACGATCGACTCGAGGAACGGCACCGTGTCCTTGAAGGACGTGCCGCTCATGGCGCCGAGGCGTGAATTGGCGAAAGCTTCGATCCCGTTGAGGAATCCGGTTCCGATGTCGGTCATCGTGTCCCACTTTGTGTTCAGGAGCAGCGCTGGCCTGCAGTCCTGGCTTCGTGCGTCCGTCCGCAGTGCTGCGGACGTTTCGGCTCCGGGCGCGGAACGACGAGTGTGCAGACTCGAAGCGCGAGCGGAGGACGCCCGAACACAGCGGGCATCGCGAGAATTCAGTTGTTCCGGGGGTGGTCAAGTGGCGCGACGTTGCGGGAGCTGAGAACTGATCTGGGCAAGAGCATAGACCCGGGGCAGGGCGGGCGTCTAGAGCACCGTCCCTCCTCACGTCAGCACGAATGGCAACGTCGTACTATCGGAGAATGAAGGTCATCGCGGTCTACAGCACCAAGGGTGGGGTCGGCAAGACAACGACGGCCGTGAACCTCGCATGGGAAGCATCCCGGAACTCGCGTGTTCTGCTCTGGGACCTCGACCCGCAGGGAGCCGCGACCTTCGTTCTCAACGTCAAGCCCAAGGTCAAGGGCGGCGTGAACTCGCTCGTCACGGGCAGGACAGATGCAACGGCATCCGTTCGGGCCACGGCATACGAGCGACTCGACGTGCTGCCCGCCGATGACAGCTACCGTGACCTCGACCTCGTGCTCGACGCCGCGAAGAAATCGACACATCGTCTCGGGCGCATACTCGAGTCGGTCGCCAGAGAATATGACGTCGTCGTGCTCGACTGCCCTCCGGGATCGTCCCTCGTCGCAGAGAACGCCCTCCGCGCAGCCGATGTCGTGGTCGTTCCGCTGATTCCGTCCCCGCTCTCCCTGCGGTCGCTCGACCAGGTGGTCTCGATCGTCACGGAGTCCGCGAAGTCCACACCCATCCTGGCGTTCCTTACGATGGTCGATCGGCGCAAGACCGGGCACCGAGTCGCAGCCGAATCATTGCACGGCGCCCGACCGGAGGTGCTTGCGATCAGCGTGCCCGCGACCGTCGTGGTCGAACGGATGGGTGCCGAACGAGCCCCGGTCGCAGCCTTCGCCCCGAACACGACTGCCGCCCGCGCCTACAAGGACCTCTGGACCGCAGTCGCCGCAGCGGTGCATCTCACGAAGCCGGCCACAAAGCCCACGAAGAAGAGCCACCCCAAGGCCCATTGACACGCGACCCTGCCGGGAGGCTGTATTCGACCGCTATCCCGTGGTCTGGCGCTCTGGCCGCAGGAAACGGGTCTGCAGGGATGCCCAGGGGCTAGAACTGGGCCGGTCGAGAGGCCGAGCCATAGCCTTCGAGGGGAGGCGGGTAGCCGTGCATCGCGAGCAGCTCCGGCGCGTACTGCTCGTCACGGCCGCCAAGGATGATCGCCCAGACGAACGGCAGGAACATGCCGAGCACGAGCATCCCGGAGTCTTTTCGGAACGCGATCCCAATGCGGTACATGCCGATGTAGACGAACACGGAGGAAACCACATTGCCGCCGGGCACAAGCCCCAGCCACACCCAATTGCCGCTCTGACCGCCGAGCCGCAGCAGCGTCCACGTCTGCAGGAAGGGAACCCACGCCTTCCAGGAGGGTATTCCCGTCTTGCGGAACAGTGTCGCGAGGGACGCAGCAAGGAGGAGGTAGCCCGCGAGGAACGACACGAACACGATTCCCGCGGTCGCGGTGAGGACCACGCCCAGTGCCGGTGCGAGAGCGCCCAGATCGAAGCGGCTGAAAGGCCCCTGGCTCGCGAGCGTGGCCAGCGGCGCCGAGAGCGCGCGATCGTTCGCATCGATCGCGAGACAGGCGACAAACCGGTCTCCGACGGCCCACTCCTCTTCCGTCGGATTGAACCAGATGTACGTCAGCCAGCTGGGCACGCCGGAATCGAAAGCTGCACCGCAGCGAGATTCACCGACCGAATTCAGCTGAGCCGTCGACGGGTAGTCGCCGGCAGGGAAGGTGAACGTGTTGTACACCTCGCTGCCGTGCGGGGAACCGCAGTCAAGGATGTCGACCGTGTCGTAGACGACTGTATTCGCGGAGATGTCCGTGCACTGTCCTGGCGTGAGCTGGCTGAACGGTTCCGTGTCGACGACCAGAGAACCGTGTAGATCGGGAGCACCGGGCGCCCCGCTGCTCCCTGCAGATGACTGCGGCCACGCGCATCCCGAAAGGGCCAGAAGCGCGAGCACACCGATCATCCCGCCGAGGACTGCTCGTCGTGCCACAAGTGCGGGCCGCAGCGGGCCGGAGCGTGTCGTCATCGACATGATCCTATGGGCGCGACGAACAATGATCCGGGCACCGATTGTCCGGCGTGTCGCCGAGCCCAGACTGGCGAGAGGTTGTGGCACCCACAGCGGCACTTGTGGCGAAAAAAACCTGTGCCTGGAAACAAAAGAACCCCTGGTTTCCGCGGAAACTCAGGGGTTTTAAGCTGGGGTACCTGGACTCGAACCAAGAACAACTGAACCAGAATCAGTCGTGTTGCCAATTACACCATACCCCATTGGCCGTTGGCCTCTCCGAAGATCGGCCGACTCGTAACTCTAACCCACAGAGCGGATGCTGGCCAAACTGAGCGCCACATCGGCGGGTTGCGAGCCCCGAATCATCGGTTCACGCCCGTCAGCTCGCGACCACCGGCGAGCTCGCCGCGTCAGCGGCCACGACCGCAGAGAGCACTCCGAGCCGCGCGAGCGACTCGCCTCGGCCGAGGATCTCCATCGACTCGAACAGCGGCGGCGACACCTTCCGGCCCGAGATCGCGACGCGCAACGGCCCGAACGCGACCCGCGGCTTGAGCCCGAGCCCCTCGATGAGCGCAGCGGTGAGCGCCTCGTGCACCCGGTCGTGGGTCCACTCGGCCTCGGGAATGCTCTCGAGGGTCGTGACGGACGCCGCGAGGATCTCGGCGGCATTCTTCGGGAGGCTCGCGAGGGCATCCGCCTCGTGCACGAGCGCGTCGCTCGTGACGAACAGGAACCCGAGCATACCCGGCGCCTCGCCGAGCAGCGCGATGCGCTCCTGGATCAGCGGCGCCGCGGCCGTGAGCACGGCCTGGCGGGCGTCGCCCAGCGGCAGGTCGACGACTCCGGCGGAGACGAGGTAGGGCACGATACGCGCGGCGAAGTCAGCTGGCTCGAGCAGGCGGATGTGGTCACCGTTGATCGACTCGGCCTTCTTGAGGTCGAAGCGCGCCGGGTTCGGGTTGACGTTCTCCACGTCGAAGGCGGCGACGAGCTCGTCGACGCTGAAGACGTCCTGGTCCTTGGAGAGTGACCAGCCGAGCAGTGAGAGGTAGTTGAGCAGCCCCTCGGGGATGAAGCCGCGCTCGCGGTGCAGGAACAGGTTCGACTCGGGGTCGCGCTTGGAGAGCTTCTTGTTCTTGTCGCCCATCACGTAGGGCAGGTGGCCGAAGCGCGGCACGAAGGTCGTCAGGCCGATCTCGATCAGCGCGTGGTACAGCGCGATCTGGCGGGGCGTCGAGGACAGCAGGTCCTCGCCGCGCAGCACGTGGGTGACGCCCATCAACGCGTCGTCGACCGGGTTGACGAAGGGGTAGAGCGGATGCCCGTTGGGGCGCACCACGACGAAGTCGCTGAACGAGCCGGCCGGGAAGGTGATCTCGCCGCGGACGAGGTCGTCGAAGCTGATGTCGGTGTCCGGCACCTTGAGCCGCAGCGCGGGGGCGCGGCCCTCGGCACGGTAGGCGGCGCGCTGCTCCTCGGTGAGGTCGCGCTCGAAGTTGTCGTAGCCCTGCTTGGGGTCGCGGCCGAGGGAGACGTTGCGCGCCTCGATCTCCTCGCCGGTCGCGAAGCTCTCGTAAATGTGGCCAGAGGCCTTGAGCTGCTCGACGACGTCCCGGTAGATGTCGTAGCGCTCGGACTGGCGGTACGGCCCGTGCGGTCCCCCGGCGTCGACGCCCTCGTCCCAGTCGAGCTTCAGCCAGCGCAGCGCGTCCTTGAGCTGCAGGTAGCTTTCCTCGCTGTCGCGGGCGGGGTCGGTGTCCTCGATCCGGAAGATGAAGGTGCCGCCGGTGTGCCGCGCGTAGGCCCAGTTGAACATGGCCGTGCGAACGAGACCCACGTGCGGGGTTCCGGTCGGTGAGGGGCAGAACCGTACGCGAACATCCGTGCCGGTCGCGGTGGAAAATGGGTACACAGTGGTCTCAGACATCGGTATCGAGTCTACTTGGCGCGTCGATCACGCGGTGGGTGCACGCGGGGACAGGTGCGTGCCTGCGTGCGTGCGGGGCACTATCGGGCGGATACGGTGAGCGATACGAGTGCGCGGAGGGTCTCCCCCAGCGCCGGCACGCCAATGGCCCCGTCAGCGGTGACGGCATGGAGCGTGCGATACTCTCCCGGCCGGGTCGGACGGATCAGCACTCCCGACCGAGCGCCGACGGAGTCGATCGCGAGCGTCGGCAGCACGGCGACGCCGATGCCGGCGCCGACCATGCCGAAGACCGCGGCGACATTGTCGGTCTCGTAGGAGATGTCCGGAACGAACCCGCGCCGTTCGCAGAGCTCGAGCAGGTGCCCGCGGCAGCGCGGGCAGCCGCCGATCCAGCGCTCGCCCGCGAGATCGCCGAGGTCGATCGACTCCGCATCGCCGAACCGGTGGCCGGCCGGAACCACGAGCAGCACCTCGTCCCGTCCGAGCGTCGTGACCGAGAGCCCCTCCGCACTGTCCCGGTGCGGGTCGACGAGGTCGCCGGGGTAGCTGAACGTGATCGCGAGGTCGACGCGGTTCTCGCGCACGAGGGCGACGGCCTCGGGTGGTTCGGCTTCGACATAGGTGATCGACAGCCCCGGATGCCGCCTCCCCAGGTCGGCGAGCAGGCGCGGCACGATCGTCGCGGACGCAGAGGGAAAGGCCGCAACCCGCACCAGGCCGGCCCGGAGACCCTGGAGTTCGGCGAGGTCACCTGCGGCGGCGTTGAGGGCTCCGGTCACGGTACGGGCGTGCCGGGCGAGCAACCGGCCGGCCTCGGTGAGACGCACACCCCGGCCGACCCGCTCCACCAGGGCGAGTCCCACCCGCAGCTCGAGGCGCTTGAGTTGCTGGCTGACCGCGGGCTGGCTGTAGCCGAGGGCGCGGGCCGCTGCCGTGATCGAACCGTGCTCGGCGAGAGCCTGAACGATGCGCAGCGAATGGGAGTCGAGGGCGGAATCGGCGAGAGGCATCCTCAAGGATAACGCTGGGTTATGGTTTCTATCACTCACTGGCGATTGTCGAATGAGTGCGAGCGGCGGATGCTGGAGGAATGACCAGCCCAGCCTCCCCCGACACGACCCGCTGGCGAATCGACGGTCCGCCACTGGGCATCCCCGCAGCCCGGGCGCAGTTCCCCGGCGGGCGCGGGTACCTCGCCGCCTGCACGCTCGGGCTGCCGACGGCCGGAACGGTCGCGGCCCTTCGCGCAGACCTCGACGCCTGGGCGAGCGGCTCTGCCTCGGCCGCAGGGTACGCCGCGCTCGTCGAACGGGTGCGTGCCGTCTACGCGCGGCTCGTGATGGTACCGGTGAGCCGGGTGGCAATCGGTTCCCAGGCTTCCGTGCTCGCGGGCCTCGTGGCCGCGAGCGTTCCGGACGGGGCGGAGGTGCTCTGCGTCGACGGCGACTTCAGCTCGATGGTCTTCCCGTTCCTGAACCAGGCCCACCGCGGCGTCACTGTGCGACACGTTCCGCTCGCGCACCTGGCCGAGAGCATCACGGGTAACACCTGGTTGGTCTCCTGGTCACTCGTCCAGTCCGCGACGGGCACTGTCGCCGAGACGACGGCGATCATCGCCGATGCGCGCCGTCACGGGACCTTCACCCTGTGCGACACCTCACAGGCAGCCGGGTGGATGCCTGTGGACGCCTCGGTCTTCGACGCCACGATCTGCCACGCGTACAAGTGGTTGTGCGCGCCGCGCGGCGTGGCTTTCCTCACGATTGCCGAGGGGTTCGGCTCCGTCGTGCGCCCGGCCCAGGCCGGCTGGTACGCCGGCGAGGACGTCTGGGGCTCCTGTTACGGGCCGGGAATGCGGCTCGCGGCCGACGCCCGTCGTTTCGACGTGTCGCCGGCGTGGCAAGCCTGGGTCGGTGCGGAACCCGCCCTCGAGTTCTTCGGCACACTCGACCTGGCCGAGGTGCGACGGTACGACGTGGGCCTCGCCGACGCCTTCCGCGCCGGACTCGGCATCGACCCGACCGAACAGACCGGCCAGGCCACCGTGACGTGGGCGGATGCCGCGGGCACCGACCTCGCGCGCCTCACGGCGGCCGGACTCACGGCATCCGGTCGGGCGGGCCACGCTCGCGTGGCCTTCCACCTCTGGAACGATGCCGACGACGTTCAGGACGCGCTCCGCGCCCTCGGCCGCTGACGCCGCAGCCGCTGACAACGCGACCGCCGGCACCGCGTGAGGTGTCGCAGATCGAGGTTCGCGGGCCTCCGGAACCTCGATCTGCGACACCTCAGGCGCGCGTGCTTCTACTACTTTGCAGCGACGACGGCGATGATCCGGGCCGCGAGCTCGCCGGAGGATGCCGGGTTCTGACCGGTGTACAGGTTACGGTCGACTTCGATGTGCGCGGTGAACGGCGCCGCCTCGACGAAGTCCGCGCCGAGGTCCACCAGGCGGGTCTGCACGAGCCAGGGCGCCTTGGGCGCCAGTCCCCCGATGACCTCTTCCTCGTTCGTGAACCCGGTCATGCGATAACCGGTGAACGGCCAGCTGCCGTCCGCGCGCTTCGCGGCGAGGAGCGCGGCAGGGGCGTGGCACAACACGGCCAGGATACGGTCGGTGTCGAGCGCCTCGGTCATGAGCGCGCCGGACGTCGCGTCGACAGCGAGGTCCTCCATCGGGCCGTGGCCACCGGGGTAGAAGACCACGTCGTAGTCGGCGACATCGATGTCGTCGATGCTGCGCGGGGCGTCGAGCTCCTCGCCGATCGACCCGAGGTAGGCGATGATCTCGGCGGCCCGGTCCTCCCCGCCCGCGGCCTGGGGGGTGAGGCTGCCGCGGTCGATCGTGGGCGCGACCCCGCCGGGAGTCGCGATGGTGATGGACCATCCGGCCTCGCTGAATCGCCGGTGCGGTTCCGCGAGCTCCTCCGCCCAGTACCCGGTCGGGTGCAGGGTGCCGTCATTGAGGGTCCAGTGGTCAGCGGCGCTGACGACGAAGAGTACGTGGGCCATGATTCTCCAATGTTCAAAAATGGGTGGATGCGTGTCGTGGAGCGGGATCGAGTCGGCTCAGACGGTCGTGCGCACGACCATCTTGCCGGTGTTCTCTCCGCGCATGAGGCCCAGGAAGGCCTCGACCGCGTTGTCGATCCCGTCGACGACGGTCTCGTCGAAGACGACGGCGCCGCTCGTCAGCCATCCGGACATCTCGGTCGAGAACGCGCCGAAGTGCTGCAGGTAGTTGCCGACCGTGAACCCCTTCAGGGTGAGCCCGCGGGTCACGATGTTCGACATGTTGCGGGGTCCCGCGGATGCCTCGGTCGTGTTGTAGAGGGAGATCGCGCCGCAGAGTGCAGCGCGTCCGCCGTCCTTGAAGGCGCCGAGGGCGGCCTCGAGGTGCTCTCCCCCGACGTTGTCGAAGTACACGTCGATGCCATCGGGTGCGGCGAGGGCGAGCTGGCCGGCGATGTCGCCGTCCTTGTAGTTGAAGGCGGCGTCGAAGCCGTACTTGCTCGTGAGCAGCGCAACCTTCTCGGGCGTGCCTGCGGAACCGACAACGCGGCCGGCACCCTTGAGGCGGGCGATCTGGCCGACCATGCTGCCGACGGCCCCGGCTGCGCCCGAGACGAAGACCGTGTCGCCGGGCTTCATGCCCGCGATGTCGAGGAGGCCGACGTAGGCGGTGAGAGCGGTCATCCCGAGCACGCCGAGGTAGGCGGAGAGCGGAACGCCGGGCAGTTCGGGCACGACGCGGAAGCCCGCGGCGGGGGCCTGCACGAGGTCGCGCCAGCCGTACTGGTGCACGACGACGTCGCCGACGGACACTCCGTCGGCGGCAGATGCGACGACCCGGCCGACCGCGCCACCGGTCATGGTCTCGTCGAGTGCGTAGGGCGGCGAATAGCTCTTCACATCGTTCATCCGGCCGCGCATATAGGGGTCGACGGACACGAACTCGTTGGCGACGCGGATCTCGCCGGGCGCGAGCTCCGGCAGGTCGACGTGGACCGTGCGGAAGTCGGCCGCCGTCGGCCATCCGACGGGGCGTGCGGCGAGCTGGATCTGGGTGCTGGTATTCGCTGTCATGGGTGACTCCTGAACTTCTCTGTGCCGAACGTGGGGCTCGGAACGTTTTTGTACCGACTGGTTTACTATATGCTGAATCGAACGGTACACAAAAACCCGACCACTGACTGGAGACCGAGATGGGCCGCACGCCGAGCTTTGACGCTCCCGTCGTCGTGACCGCGGCACGCGACCTGTTCTGGGACCGCGGCTTCGAGGCGGCGTCCCTCGCCGACCTCGAGCGGGTCACCGGGCTCAACAGGTCGAGCCTGTACCACGCGTTCGGAAGCAAACGCGGGCTCTTCGACGCCGCGGTCGCGGACTACCTCGAGACGGTCATCCGCCCGCGCCTGCGCCCGCTGCTCGCCGAATCGGCCGGCCGTGCCGCCCTGCTCGCGTACTACGGCGACCTGAGCCTGGCCGTCGCCTCCCTGCCCGACGATTCACCGCGCCGGGGCTGCCTGCTCGTCAACTGTGCAGCGGGACTCGCCGGCCACGACGACCCCGCCAGGAAGGTCGTCGACGACTACCGCGCCGAGCTCACGGCGGCACTCCGCAACGCCCTCGCGGGAGCGGCGGCCGAGATCGCTCCGGGCACGGATGCCGGGGCCGCTGTCCTCGACGAACGCGCCCGCACGCTCGCCGCCTTGTCGATGAGCGTCATGCTGCTCGCCCGGGTGAACCGGGACGAGTCGCTCGCACTCCTCGCCACGGCCGCGGACCAGGTCCGGTCCTGGCACCCCTGATCTATTGCTCTAGAGGCGCTTGACCGGGTTCGTCAGGATGCCGATGCCCGGGATCTCGATCTGCACGGCGTCGCCGTCGTGGACCTTTTCGGCGCGGTCAGGGGCGCCGGTGAGGATCACATCGCCCGGCAGGAGCGTGAAGACGCTCGAGACGAACGCGACGACCTCGGCGACCGAATGCTTGTAGAGCGCAGCCGTCCCCTTCTGGAACTTCTCGCCGTTGACCCGACCGGTCAGGTGCAGGCTCGTCCAGTCGTACTCGGTGTCGATCACGGGGCCGAGCGGGCAGAACGAGTCGAAGCTCTTGGCGCGGGCGAGCTGCCCGTCGCGCTCGAGGAGATCGCGCGCCGTCACGTCGTTCGCAATCGTGTACCCGAAGATGACGTCTTCGGCGTTCTCGACCGTCACGTTCTTCGCGATCTTGCCGATCACGATCGCGAGTTCGCCCTCGACGCGCACGTCGTGGGACTGCGCCGGGAGGAAGATCGGGTCGTCCGGCCCGATCACCGAGGTGTTCGGTTTGAGGAAGAAGAGGGGCTCGCGCGGTTCGGCGTGCTCGCGTTCTTCGTCGTCGGAGAAGAACGCATGCGCCATGCCCACGATCTTGGAGCGCGGGATCACGGGCGCGAGCAGCTTCACGTCGCGCAGGGCGATCCGGTCGCCGGTCGGGTCGTACCCGGCGAACATCGGGTCGCCCTTGAGTACGACGAGCTCATCGTCGTCGACGATGCCGAAGGCGATGATTCCGCCCTGGCTGAACCGCGCGACCTTCACGCCTGGTCCGCGGGTACGTCGAGGCGGGTGAGCCAGCCGTGCCGGTCGGGCAGCAGCCCGTACTGGATGTCGGTCAGCTCCTGGCGGAGCGCCATCGTGATCGTGCCGGCCGGCGCATCCGCATCGCCGATGGCCAGGCCGCCCGGTCCCTTGAGCTGTGAGATCGGGGTGACCACGGCGGCGGTGCCGCACGCGAAGACCTCGGTGATGGCACCGGATGCGATTCCGTCGCGCCAGTCGTCGAGGGTCACGTCGCGCTCCTCGACAGTCAGTCCCCGGTCACGGGCGAGCTGGATGATGCTGTCGCGCGTGACACCCTCGAGGATGGTGCCGGTCAGTCGCGGGGTGACGAGCGTGTCGGTGCCGTACACGAAGAAGACGTTCATCCCACCGAGCTCGTCGATGTGCGAACCGGTTTCCCCGTCGAGGAAGAGTACCTGGGCGCAGTCGTTGTCGTATGCCTGCATCTGCGGCAGGAGCGAGGCGGCGTAGTTGCCACCGCACTTCGCGGCCCCGGTTCCGCCGCGGCCGGCACGGGCGTATTCGGTCGAAAGCCAGATCTTGATCGGGGCGACGCCGTTGGCGAAGTAGGCGCCCGCAGGGCTCGCGATGACGTAATAGCCGACCTTGTGGGCGGCGCGCACACCGAGGAAGCTTTCGTTGGCGATCATGAACGGTCGCAGGTAGAGACTCGTCTCATGGTCCGACGGCACCCAATCGCCGTCCACGGCGATCATCTGCCGGATCGATTCGATGAAATCGCTCTCGGAGAGCTCCGGCAGGGCGAGCCTGCGTGCCGAACGCTGGAGCCGGTCGGCGTTCTTCTCCGGGCGGAAGGTCCAGATGGAGCCGTCGGCGTGGCGGTAGGCCTTGAGCCCCTCGAAGATCTCCTGGCCGTAGTGCAGCACCGAAGAGGCCGGGTCGAGCTGCAACGGGCCGTACGGGATGACCCGGGCATCGTGCCAGCCCTCCTCGACGGTCCAATCGATCGAGACCATGTGATCGGTGAACTTTTTGCCGAAACCGGGGTCGGCGAGGATCTCCTCACGCTCGGCCCTCGTGCGCGCCATCGTGGACGGCGTCAGGCTGAAGGTCAGCGGGAAGGCGCCCGTGGTCGCGGCGTCGGTCGTGGTGCCTGTGGTGGTCTCGGTGGTGGTGTCGCTCAGTGCTGCCTGGCTCATTGGAGTCCCTTGTCTGTCATTCGAGTCACGATGGCGTCGCCCACCGCGCTGGTACCGCGCGACGCCGTGAATGCCCCATTTTCCGTACGGGCCGCGATATCGGCGACCACCGCGTCCCGGACCCGGGCCGCGGCATCCGTCAGGCCCAGGTGATCGAGCAGGAGGGCGACGGAAAGGATGGCGGCCGTCGGGTCCGCAAGCTGCTTGCCCGCAATGTCGGGGGCCGAACCGTGCACCGGTTCGAACATGCTCGGGAACCGGCCGTCCGGGTTGATGTTCCCGGATGCTGCCAGGCCGATGCCGCCGCTGATTGCGGCCGCCAGGTCGGTGAGGATGTCGCCGAAGAGGTTATCCGTGACGATGACATCAAATCTACTCGGATTTGAGACGAGGAAAATCGTCGCAGCATCCACGTGCAGGTAGTCCACCGTCACGTCGGGGTATTCGGCGGCGACGGTCGTCACGATCCGCTGCCACAGGCCGCCGGCGAAGACGAGCACGTTGGTCTTGTGCACGAGGGTCAGGTGCTTGGCGGCGCGGCCCCTGGCGACCTCGAAGGCGTAGCGTACGACGCGTTCGACGCCGAAGGCCGTGTTGACCGAGACCTCGTTGGCGACCTCGTGCGCGGTGCCCTGGCGGATGGCGCCGCCGTTGCCGACGTACGGCCCTTCGGTGCCCTCGCGCACGACGACGAAGTCGACGTTGCCGGGAGCCGCGAGCGGGCTCGGCACACCGGGGAACAGCACGCTCGGTCGCAGGTTGACGTAGTGGTCGAGCGAGAAGCGCAGCCTGAGCAGCAGGCCCCGCTCGATGTTCGCGTTCGCGAGGCGCGGGTCGCCGGGCACTCCCCCGACGGCGCCGAGCAGGATGGCGTCGTGGGCGGCGATCGCCCCGAGGTCATCATCGGTGAGCACGTCGCCCGTCTCGAGGAACCGGGTCGCGCCGAGCGAGAACCAGGTCAGCGCGAATTCGACGTCGTCGGCCGCTGTCGCTGCGCCGAGCACCTTGACGGCCTCGGCGACGACTTCGGGTCCGATCCCGTCTCCGGGAATGACGGCGAGCTTGATCTGACGGGACATGGGACTCCTGGGGGCTCGAATTGCTGTACCCAAACCCTACTGCGACGCGTCAGGTCGGGTGATCCCCGCGTCTTCGTCACTCCCGGAATCGACGCCGGCTCACCGCGCCGAGCGCAGTGCGACCCAGGCGACCATGGCCGCTACGACCACGAGTCCGGCTCCGATCCAGGCGGTGGGACCGATTCCGGTGAGGAAGGCCTCCCGCGCAGACTCCAGCAGCATCCGGCCGGCTCCTGCCGGCAGCTCGGCCGCAACGGCGACGGCCCCGCCGAGGGTCTCCCCCGCCGCGGCCCGTTGTCCGGCGCCGAGCCCATCAGGCAGCACCACCGCGGAGCGGTATGCCGAGGTGAGGATGCTGCCCAGGACCGTGGTGCCGAGAACCGCGCCCAGTTCGTATGCGGTTTCCCCGACAGCGGATGCAGCGCCCATCTTCTCCGGCGGTGCGCTCGCCACGATCAATTCGTTCGACACCGTCTCGGCAGCCCCGATCCCGATCCCGAGGGCGACGAAGGCGACGGCCACACCGGCAGGGCCGAATCCGGCTCCGCCGATCGCGAATGCCGCGTACCCGGCCGCAGAGAACAGCAGCCCGGCCGGGATCACGATCGACGGCCGGATCCGCCTGGCGATCGGGACGACGATCAATCCGGCCAGGATCATCGCCACCAGGCCGGGCACGAGTACCAGGCCGGCAGCGAGGGGCTCCAGGCCGAGGACGAGCTGGAGGTATTGCGAGACGAAGAACAGTCCGCCGACGAGCGCGACGACGCTCAGGAAGTTGACCCCGACCGCGCCGCTGAACGAACCGCGACGGAAGAGTGCGAGGTCGAGCATCGGCTCATGGAGACGCCGCTGCCGATGGGCGAAGAGGATGCCGGCAACCAGTCCCACTGCGGTCGACACGGTTCCGGCGACGCCGAACCCGGAGTCGGCGAGCGTCTTGATGCCGAAGACGATCGGGAACATCGTCAGGAGCGAGAGCAGGATGCTCGGCACATCGATCGCACCCGGGTTCGGATCCCGGGATTCCGGCACGATCAGCGGCGCCACCACGAGCAAGGGCAGCAACAGCGGGACCGCGAGCAGGAAGACGGATCCCCATTCCCCGTTCTCGAGGATGAGTCCGCCGACAACGGGGCCGAGTGCGCTGCCGGCCGCGAAGCCGCTCGCCCAGATGGCGATGGCGAGGCGGCGCTCATTGCGTTCCGTGAAGACGGACCGCAGGAGTGCGAGCGTGGGCGGCATCAGCATGGCCCCGAACACGCCCAGTGCAGCACGGTCGAGGATGAGCCATTCGATGCTCGGCGCGAAGGAGGCGATCACCGACATCGCTCCGAAGCCGGCGGAGCCGATCAGCAGCAGTCGGCGCCGGCCGATCCGGTCGCCGAGGCTGCCCATCGAGACCAGCAGCCCCGCGAGTACGAGGGGGTAGATGTCGATCACCCAGAGCAGCTGGGTGCCGCTCGGGCTGAGGGCCTCGGAGATCTGCGGCAGGGCAAGGTTCAGCACGGTGTTGTCGATCGAAACGAGCAGCACCGGCAGCATCAGCACCGCAAGGGCCCACCAGCGGCGCACGGGCGCGGCGCCGGGCTGGACGGGGATCCGGGGGCGGGTCGGGGTTGACACGGTGCAACAACTTTCCGGGCAGGGGACGGGTGGACCCGTCGCAGAAGGGGGACGGCACAAAACTATACCGTCCAGACGGTACAGTAGCACCATGACACCCTCGCCCGTCCAGCCCCCGCTCCGGTCAGCCGACCATTCCCCGACCCGGGACCGGGTCCTCGACGCGTTCACCGGGCTCCTCATCGACCAGGGCGAACGTGCGGCCACCCTCGAGGGTGTCGCCGCGGCGGCCGGCCTGTCGAAGGGCGGGCTGCTCTACCATTTCGGGTCGAAGGAGGCCCTGGTCCGGGGACTGCTCACCCGGCTCGAGGAGCTCGTGGCCGACGACATCGTACGCATCCGCTCTGCGGCGGCCGGACCCGTTGACTACCTGATCCGGACCTCGATGAGCGAGGGCACTCCCCTGGACCGCACCATCGCGGGAGCCGTGCGCCTGGCGCAGGGATCGCATCCGCTGGCCAACACGGCCGTTGTCTCAATGCGGCGCCAGTGGCTGGCCGTGATCGAGGAGACCGTCGGGGATCCGGACGTCGCAGAGGCGATCATGTTGATCAGTGACGGACTGTACTTCGGTTCCACCATCACGAGCGCGGCCTATCCCGCCGCCGACGTGGTGTCGGCGGCGAGACTGGACCGGTTGCTCGCCGTGATCGGTCGAATGACCGACCGGACCGCTAATCCGTGATGGCGATTTCGACCATCACGTCGGCCGAGATCGCGTCGCGCACGGTGGCGAGCAGGCTCGCCGAGACGGGTGAGTCGACGGTCAGCACGCTCAGCGCCTTGCCGCCGGCCTCGTGGCGGGCGATCTGCATGCCCGCGATGTTGATCTGGGCGTCGCCGAACTCGCGGCCGTAGACGGCGACGATTCCGGGGCGGTCGGTGTAGACCATCACGATCAGGTGCTCGGCGAAGGTGACCTCGACGTCGTACCCGTTGATCTCGACGATCTTCTCGATCTGCTTCGTGCCGGTCAGGGTGCCGGAGACGGAAACCTGTGAGCCGTCTGCGAGGGCGCCACGAATCTGGATGACGTTGCGGTACTCCGGCGATTCCTTGTCGGTGAGCAGGCGGACCGCGATGCCACGCTGCTCGGCGAGCAGCGGCGCGTTCACGTAGGAGACGGTCTCGCTCACGACGTTCGTGAAGATGCCCTTGAGTGCCGCAAGGCGCAGCACGCTCACGTCGTAGTCGGCGAGCTCGCCGCGCACGTCGATGTCCACGCTTGTGAGCGGGCGCTGTGCGGTGAGGCCGGAGAAGACCTGGCCGAGCTTCTCGACGAGCGGGATGCCGGGGCGCACGTAGGGGTCGATGACGCCGCCGGCGACGTTGACCGCGTCCGGCACGAGTTCGCCGGAGAGGGCGAGGCGCACCGACTTCGCGACGGAGACGCCGGCCTTCTCCTGGGCTTCGTCGGTCGATGCACCGAGGTGCGGGGTGGTGATCAGGTTTTCCAGGCCGAGGAGCTTCGACCCGGTCGGGGGCTCAGACACGAACACGTCGAGGCCGGCCCCGGCGATGGTGCCGGCAGTCAGGGCGTCGTAGAGGTCGTCTTCGTCGATGAGGCCGCCTCGGGCGACGTTGATCACGAACGCGGTCGGCTTCATGAGCTTGAACTGCGCGGCTCCGATCATGCCGGTCGTCTCCGCCGTCTTCGGCATGTGGATGGTCACGAAGTCGGACTGCGCGAGGAGTTCTTCGAGAGTCACGGGCACAACGCCGAGCTGCTGCGCACGGGCGGAGGTGATGTACGGGTCGAACGCGATGATCTTCGTGCCGAAGGCCTGCATTCGAGCGGCGATGAGGGCGCCGATACGGCCGAGGCCGATGATGCCGACGGTCTTTTCGTACAGTTCGACACCGGTGTACTTGGAGCGCTTCCACTGCCCCTCTGCGAGGGCGCCACTCGCGGCGGGGATGTGACGGGCGAGGCTAATAATGTGACCGACGGTCAGTTCTGCGGCAGAGATAATGTTCGAGGTCGGTGCATTGACGACCATGACGCCTGCGGCCGTCGCAGCCTTAATGTCCACGTTGTCGAGTCCGACACCGGCGCGGGCGATCACCTTGAGCAGGGGTGCAGCCGCGATAGCCTCGGCGTCGACCTTCGTCGCGGAGCGCACGAGCACGGCGTCGGCCGTTGCGAGCGCGGCGAGCAGGGCCGGCCGGTCCGTGCCATCGACAGTGCGGACCTCGAAGTCGGGTCCGAGTGCATCGACGGTTGCGGGTGATAATTCTTCAGCGATAAGAACGACTGGTTTTGACACGAAAACAGAACCTCCGATAGCAGCAGCAATTGTGGCTCGCGCCGCGACCGTGGGGCGCCAGTATTGGGTCGAGTCTATCGGCCGTAATATTCCCCAATGAGCACTGTTACGTTGGACTCCCTCCAGTTCGTCCTGCGCTGCCTTCTGGCCGTCTTCTTCTTCGGCGCGGGGATCACCCACTTCATCCCGGTGGTCCAGCGCACGATGGCTGCCATGATCCCGCCGGGACTCCGCTTCACGGGATTCTTCGGCGCGCGTGGCCCCGTCGTCCTGGTGATCTTCACGGGCGTCTGCGAGATGCTCGGCGGCCTCGGCCTGCCCTGGCCGCCGACCACCGGAGTCACCGGAGTCATGCTCGTGATCTTCCTGATCGCGGTCTTCCCGGCCAACGCGTTCGCCGCCCGCGACCCGCTGCGCTTCGGCCGGGCCGCGATCCCGCTCCGGACCCGGATCATCGAGCAGGTCGCGCTTATCGCCCTCGTCGTGCTGGCGATTCTCTGAGCCTGCGATCCCGGTCCGACGCCTCGATCAGACGATCAGGCTGCCGAGTCCGAACTGGTAGATATCGAGGGCGAGGGCGGATGCGAGGGCCAGGCCGACGAGGAACAGGGCGGCCTGCGCGTACAGTGGCCTGCCCCGTCCGATCCGGGCGGCGAGCAGGAAGACCAGGATCGGCAGGAGTACCCCGGCGATCAGGATTCCCCAGCCGAACCCGCTGAGCTGGGTGTCGAGGGACCCGGCGGCGAGGTTGAGGCCGATCAGGTTCCCGAGGGCCGCCCAGACATCCCAGGCGTAGAACAGTCCGAAGAAGACGGCGACGACCAGGAACGGCCAGGAAGGCCTGCGGCGCTGTGGTGCGGCGACGGTCTCGGTCGAACCGGTGCCGGACGCATCGGGACCGGACGGGTTCGGGAGTGCGACGGGCTCGCTCATGCGACGGCCCCTCCGCTCACGAGGAGCGGGAGCGGAGCGAGCAGCACGACGCCGAGGAGCAGCCAGAGGATTCGTCCGCGCGGCCGGGTCGGGGTCAGCCAGAGCGTCACCGCGAACCACGCGACGGGGGCCGCGACGGCGAGCCAGGTTCCGAGGCTGAACATGAAGCTCGCGAGAGCGTCGCCGAGCGGATTGTCGATCCGGCTCACGCCGATGAACCAGCCGATCGTGAAGAGCAGGTAGATGCCGCCGAACACCCCGAGGGAGATGAGGGTGAATGAACTCATCGGCGAGCGTTCCGAGTTGCGGGCCGCGGCATCCGCTTCGATCGCAGCGGTCGGGCCCTTGACGCTCCAGCCGTCCGGCAAAGCGGCGTAGACCGGAGCGCTGGCCGGTGCGGAGGCAACGGGGTCTGACTCGACCGGCGTGCGCGAGTTCTCGCGGGCGTCGGCGTCCTCCGACCGGGTTTGCAGGGTGGGATCGTCGTCGCCGGCCCAGCCGAGCGCGTCGTCGTCGCGCGGATTTCCGCCGCGTGGTGCTGAAGTCATAGGGCCAGATTAGCCGTCGGAGTGCGGCGCCGCGTCAGGCAGCGGGTCAGGAGACCTGGAGGGGGGCGTGGCGGTGACCGCTGTCGGGGCATCGTTCGGTGGCTGCGGCAGCCCCATGAACATGGTGTGGTGCAGGGCCTCGACGTGCGCGCGGGCGATGCGCACGGCATCCACAGGGTCGGAGCGGCGGAGCGCGGCAACGAGGTCGGCGTGGTCGTCGTTGACCCCGTGCAGGAAGGAGATCGGATAGGGCAGGAAGTATCGGTAGAGGGCGGCGAGGGCGGCACGGTAGAGGGGAAGAGCGAAGTCGAGGCCGCTCGCGACGGCGACTCCGACGTGGAAGCTCTCGTCGGCCAGGTGGTACTCGGTCCAGCTTCTGGCCTCCCGCATCCGGGTGATCTGCAGGTCGAGGACGGCGAGGTCGGATTCCGTCGCGGCGAGCGCGGCGTGGTGCACGACGGCGCACTCGAGGAGCACCCGTCGGTCGATGAGATCGTGTACTTCGGCGGCGTCTGCGAGATAGCTGCGGATCTCGGCGACGGCCGAGTGGGCGGGGACGTCGGCGACAAAGGTTCCGCCGCCTCGGCCCCTGCGGCGCACGAGCACGCCGTCGTCCGCGAGGCTTTCGAGCGCTCGCCGGGCCGTGATCGGGCTAACGGCGAGAGCCTCCGCAACGTCGTCGACGGGCGGGACACGCTCCCCGGGCAGGAGCAGGCCGAGGTCGACGGCGAGGGCGAGCCGGGCCCGCACGGTGTCGATGGCCGCGAGGCGGGTGATCCCGGTGACGGCGGCGGCGGTCAGGGCCGCGAGGCCCGATGGCGCCGCTTCAGTGTCGCCCGGTATCGATGTGGTCACGACACCACAATAATCGACACGAAACGCGCCGGTAATGTTCAAAATGATCTAATTTAGGAGAACTCGGAAGGACGAAGGATGAGAACCCTGAAAGTGGCCGCCGTGCAGGCGGCTCCCCAGCTGATCGGAGCCGCGATCGAGCCGTTCGCCGCCGAGCTGCGGTCCGTGCTTGCCGGAGCCCCCGATGCCGACGTGGTGGTGTTTCCCGAGTTGCATCTCTTCGGCTCCCCCGCGGACCGCGGCGACGTCACGTCAGAACCTGAGTCGGCCGACGCACGGAACGCGAGCCTCAGGGCATCCGCCCAGCCCCTCGACGGCCCGCTCGGCGATTCCCTCGGAGCGCTCGCCAGGGAGGCAGGCATCTGGCTCGTTCCGGGGAGCGTGTGCGAACTCGGCCAGAACGGGGAACTCTTCAACACGGCCGTGGTGTACGCCCCGACGGGGGAACGCGTGGCCTCATACCGCAAGATGTTTCCCTGGCGGCCGTTCGAACCGTACGATCCCGGCGACCGGTTCGTCGTCTTCGATGTGCCCGGTGTCGGGCGGCTCGGCCTCTCCATCTGTTATGACGCCTGGTTCCCCGAGGTGACCAGGCATCTCGCGTGGCTCGGTGCAGAGGTGGTACTGAACCTCGTGAAGACGACGACGGACGACCGCGCCCAGGAGCTCGTGCTCGCCCGCGCCAACTCGATCGTGAACCAGGTCTTCACCGTGAGCGTCAATTGCGCAGGTCCCGTCGGCCGGGGTCGGAGCATCGTCGTCGACCCGGAGGGCCACGTCCTCGACGAGAGCGCTGACACCAACTCCGACGTGCTTCTGACCACCATCGACCTCGACCACGTGACCCGGGTGCGAGTGCAGGGAACCGCGGGTACCAACCGACCGTGGGCGCAATTCGCCGACACGGATGCCCCGATCGAGCTCCCCCTGTACGGCGGCCGGATCTCTCCTTCCAGCTGGCAGCCCCAGTCCTGGTCCCCGACCTCTCCAGCCCCGCTGATCTCAGTAGTAGCCCCCGCAGTTCGCCCCGCCACCCCAACCCAGTAAGGACGACCCATGGTTACGCCAACGCACCCCAGTCCCACCCTCACTCGTTCTCTCACGCTCTCCTCTGTCGTAATCTTCGGCCTCGCCTATATGACGCCGATCATCGTGCTCGGGATCTTCGGCATCGTCGCCGAGGTCACCGGCGGCGCCACGCCCGCCGCCTACCTCGTGGCCCTCGTCGCGATGCTCTTCACCGCATCGAGCTATGGGCGGATGGCCGCCGCGTACCCGGTCGCGGGGTCGGCATACAGCTACGTGCGCCGCGCGATCGACTCCCGCGTCGGTTTCCTCGTCGGCTGGGCCGTCCTTCTCGACTATCTCTTCCTGCCGATGGTGATCTGGCTGATCGGTGGCGCGTACCTCGGCGCTCAATTCCCCGACGTGCCCGGGTGGATCTGGATCCTCGGGTTCATCCTCGCGACGACCGCGCTCAACATCATCGGGATCCGGGTGGCACAGAAGGCGAACTACATCCTGATGGCCTTCCAGGTGCTCGTGATCGTGCTCTTCGTGGCCCTCTCGATCGGCTCCGTCCTCACGAACTCCGGCCCGCTTGCCCTCTTCAGCTCCACGCCGTTCTTCAACGACACGGCGAGCCTCACCGGCATCTCCGCAGGGGCCGCGATCGCCGCATACTCCTTCCTCGGTTTCGACGCCGTCACGACGCTGACAGAGGAGACGATCAACCCGCGGAAGACCATGCCGCGCGCGATCATGCTCATCGCCCTGATCGGCGGAGCGATCTTCATCGTCGTGGCGTACACGACGACACTCGTCCAGCCGGGCGGCGTCTTCGAGAACGTGTCGTCCGCCGCCTTCGACATCGCTCTCACCATAGGCGGCAACGTGTTCGGCGCGATCTTCATCGCCGGGCTCGTGCTCGGCCAGTTCGCCTCCGGGCTCGCCGCCCAGGCCGGAGGAGCCCGTCTTCTCTACGCGATGGGCCGCGATGGCGTCCTCCCCCGCCGAATCTTCGGCACCATCAGCGAGCGCTACCGCACGCCCGTGATCAGCATCATCATCACAGGAGCCGTCGGCCTCATCGCCCTGTTCCTCGACGTGGCAACCTCGACATCGTTCATCAACTTCGGCGCCTTCACCGCGTTCACGTTCGTGAACCTCGCCGTGATCGCCTTCTTCATCCGCGAGCGCAGGGCCGGCCGGCACCACAACGTGTGGCTGTACGTGGTCGTGCCCGCGATCGGAGCCGTCATCGATGCATGGCTGCTCACCAAGCTCGACGTGAACGCGATCACGCTCGGCCTCACCTGGCTCGGCGTGGGCGTCGTCGTGCTCGCCATCCTGACCAGGGGCTTCCGGATTTCGCCGCCCGACCTGGCCTTCGAGGAGGCTGAAGAGGCCGTCCTCACCGAGCACTGACCCTGCGGGGCGTTACGACGAACGGCGGGGCTCCTCGGGTAGAGGGGCCCCGCCGTTCATGGTGCGGTGCGCGGTGCGTCGTGCGCGATGCGGTGGTTAGCGGGCGGCTTCGCCGTCGACGTAGTCGTCGTCGTTCGAGGCGTTCCACGCGAAGAGCTTGCGCAGCTCGCGGCCGGTGGCCTCGATCGGGTGCTCTTCGCCCTTCTTGCGGAGAGCGAGGAACTCGGGTGCTCCGGCGTCCTGGTCGGCGATGAAACGCTCGGCGAACGCGCCGCTCTGGATGTCGGCGAGAACGGCCTTCATGTTCTCCTTGACGTGCGGGTCGATCACGCGCGGGCCGGAGACGTAGTCGCCGTATTCCGCGGTGTCGGAGACGCTCCAGCGCTGCTTGGCGATGCCGCCCTCCCACATCAGGTCGACGATGAGCTTGAGCTCGTGCAGCACCTCGAAGTAGGCGACCTGCGGCTGGTAACCGGCCTCGGTCAGGGTCTCGAAGCCGTACTGGATGAGCTGCGAGACGCCGCCGCAGAGCACGGCCTGCTCGCCGAACAGGTCGGTCTCGGTCTCTTCGGTGAAGGTGGTCTTGATGCCGGCGGCACGGAGCCCGCCGATCGCCTTCGCGTAGCTGAGAGTCAGCGGCCAGGCATTGCCGGTCGCATCCTTCTCGACGGCGACGATGACGGGTACGCCACGGCCGGCCTCGAATTCGCGACGCACGGTGTGGCCGGGTCCCTTGGGGGCGACCATGACGACGTCGACGCCCTCCGGTGCGGTGATGTAGCCGAAGCGGATGTTGAACCCGTGTCCGAAGACGAGCGCCTTTCCGGCCGCGAGGTTCGGAAGCACGTCAGCGGCGTAGAGGTGACGCTGCACCTGGTCGGGCGCGAGGATGACGATGACGTCGGCCCACTTGGCTGCCTCGGCGGTGCTGAGGACGGTGAAGCCGACCTCTTCGGCCTTGGCCTTCGACTTCGAGCCATCCTTCAGGCCGATGACGACCTCGACACCCGAGTCGCGGAGGTTCTGGGCATGCGCGTGTCCCTGCGAGCCGTAACCGATGACGGCTACCTTCTTGCCCTGGATGATCGACAGGTCAGCGTCTTTGTCGTAGTAAATCTCAGACACGAGTGGTTATCTCCTAGTTGTTTGGTGAAGAAAGGTCGGTGAAGAAAGGGGGTGAGGGGCGGACGCTAGCTCTTGAACACGCGTTCGGTGATCGATTTGGACCCGCGGCCGATGGCGAGCAGTCCGGACTGTGCGATTTCCTTGATCCCGTAGGGCTCGAGCACGCGCAGCAGCGCCTGGGTCTTGCCGGAATCCCCGGTCACCTCGATCACGACGGAGTCAGGGGCGACGTCGACGACCCGCGCACGGAACAGCGTGACGGCTTCGAGCACCTGGGACCTCGTCGTGTTGTCCGCACGCACCTTGACCAGCAGGTGCTCGCGCTGCACGGACTGCGCGGGGTCGAGCTCGACGATCTTGATCACGTTGATCAGCTTGTTGAGCTGCTTCGTGACCTGCTCGAGCGGGAGGTCCTCGACGTCGACGAGGATGGTGATCCGCGACAGGCCGGGGATCTCGGTGTGGCCGACCGCGAGGCTTTCGATGTTGAAGCCGCGCCGGGCGAAGAGGCCGGCGACGCGGGTCAGCAGGCCGGGCTTGTCCTCGACGAGGAGGCTCAGGACATGGGAACTCATGGGCTTACTCCTCTCCCCAGGTCGGTGCGTGGTCTTTCGCGTACTGCACGTAACTGTTGCTGACGCCCTGGGGCACCATCGGCCAGACCATCGCATCGCGGCTCACGACGAAGTCGATCACGACCGGGCGGTCGTTCGTCGCGAGGGCGAGCTTGATCGCGTCGTCGACCTGGTCCGCGCTCGTGACGCGGATGCCGAGCGCACCATACGCCTCGGCGAGCTTCACGAAGTCGGGCACCATCGCCGAGCCGTGCCCGGTGTTCAGGTCAGTGAAGGAGTGCCGACCGTCGTAGAACAGGGTCTGCCACTGGCGCACCATGCCGAGCGAGGAGTTGTTGATGATCGCGACCTTGATGGGGATGTTGTTGATCGTGCAGGTCGCGAGTTCCTGGTTGGTCATCTGGAAGCATCCGTCACCGTCGATCGACCAGACCACCCGGTCGGGTTCTGCGACCTTGGCGCCCATCGCCGCGGGAACGGAGTAGCCCATCGTGCCGGCACCGCCCGAGTTGAGCCAGGAGTTGGGGCGATCGTACTTGATGTACTGGGCCGCCCACATCTGGTGCTGGCCGACGCCGGCGGCGTAGACGCCCTCCGGCCCGGTCAGTTCACCGATGCGCTTGATCACGTACTGCGGGGCGAGCAGGCCGTCCGTCGGCTCGGAGTAGCCGAGCGGGAACTCCTCGCGGAGACCGTTCAGGTAGCTCCACCACTCGGTGAAGTCCGGGGTGGTGGTCTTGAGCACCGCGGAGAAGGCGACGGTCAGGTCGGCGAGCACGTCCTTGGCGTCTCCGACGATGGGCACGTCTGCGGTGCGGATCTTGGAGATTTCCGCGGGGTCGACGTCGACGTGCACGATCGTGGCGTGCGGCGCGAACTCGCTGACCTTCCCGGTGACCCGGTCGTCGAAGCGGGCGCCGAGCGCGATGATCAGGTCGGCCTCCTGCAGGGACAGCACGGCGGGAACGGTGCCGTGCATGCCCGGCATGCCGAGGTGCTGGTCGTGCGAGTCCGGGAAGGCGCCACGGGCCATCAGCGTCGTGACGACGGGCGTGCCGGTGAGTTCGGCGAAGGCGAGGAGCTCGGCGGATGCGCGGGCGCGGATGACGCCGCCGCCGACGTACAGCACGGGCTTCTTCGCATCGGCGAGCAACTGGGCTGCCGCCTGCACCTGCTTGCCGTGGGCCTTGGTGATCGGACGATAGCCGGGCAGGTCGATCTTCGGCGGCCAGATGAACGGCGCCGTCTTCTGCTGGGCGTCCTTGGTGATGTCGACGAGCACAGGGCCTGGCCGGCCGGTCGAGGCGATCAGGTAGGCGGATGCGATCGCACCGGGAACGTCTTCCGGGCGCTTGACGAGGAACGAGTGTTTCGTGATCGGCATCGTGATGCCGACGATGTCGGCCTCCTGGAAGGCATCCGTGCCCATCAGCGTCGAGAAGACCTGGCCGGTGATGCACAGGATCGGCACCGAGTCCATGTATGCGTCCGCGATCGCCGTGACGAGGTTCGTGGCGCCGGGGCCTGAGGTCGCGATGGCGACGCCGACGCGGTTGCTCGCCGAGGCGTAGCCCTCCGCAGCGTGGCCGGCGCCCTGCTCGTGGCGCACCAGGATGTGCCGGATGGCGTCCTGGGTCATCAGCTCGTCGTAGAGCGGGATGACGGCGCCGCCGGGCAGGCCGAAGACATCCGTCACGCCGAGCAGTTCGAGGGTGCGGATGATCGCACCGGAACCGGTGAGGAGTTCGGGCTCACCGGATGCTGCCGCGGCGGACGACGTGGCGGCCGAGGTCGGCGAGGGCGTGGGTGATGGCACGGGGTTCTGTTCCGCGGTCATTGATTCAGGTCCCTAAGGTCGAGTACGAATGGTGAGCGCTACCCCGTGACGGCGCCAACGGCCGCCGATTGCACGAGCTTCGTGTACTTGGCGAGCACGCCGCGGGTGTAGCGCGGAGGGAGAGGCGCCCAGCCGACTCGTCGGGCGTCGAGCTCTTCAGGGTCGACCAGTAGGTCGAGCGTGCGAGCTGCGATATCGACCCGTATGAGATCACCATCGCGCACGAAGGCGATCGGACCTGCGTCCACCGCTTCGGGTGCTATGTGGCCGATACACAGTCCGGTTGTGCCGCCTGAGAATCTGCCGTCCGTTAACAGTAGTACATCGGCACCGAGCCCGGCGCCCTTGATGGCCGCGGTGATCGAGAGCATCTCGCGCATGCCGGGGCCTCCCTTGGGGCCTTCGTAGCGGATGACGACGACGTCGCCCTTTTCGATGGTGCCCTCGGTGAGGGCGTCCATCGCCGCGCGCTCGCGCTCGAAGACGCGGGCGGGTCCGGTGAACACGTCACTGTCGAAGCCGGCGGTCTTGACGACAGCGCCCTCCGGCGCCATCGAGCCCTTGAGGATGGTGATGCCGCCGCTCTTGTGGATCGGGTTGTCGAGCGTGCGGAGCACCTCGCCGTCGAGGTCGGGCGGGTCGATCTCCGCGAGGTTCTCTGCGACGGTCTTCCCGGTGACGGTGAGGGCGTCCCCGTGGATGAGGCCGGCCTCGAGCAGGGCGCGCATCACGGCGGGCACCCCGCCGTGGCGGTCGACGTCGTTCATGACGTACTTGCCGAACGGCTTCAGATCGCCGATGTGCGGAACCTTGTCGCCGATCACGTTGAAGTCGTCGAGGCTCAGTTCGACCTCGGCCTCGCGGGCGATGGCGAGCAGGTGCAGCACCACGTTCGTGGAGCCGCCGAAGGCCATGGCGACGGCGATCGCATTCTCGAAGGCCTTGCGGGTGAGGATGTCCCTGGCCGTGATGCCGAGGCGCAGGAGGTTGACGACGGCCTCGCCGGAGCGGTGCGCGTAGTAGTCGCGGCGGCGGTCGGCCGAGGCGGGGGACGCGGATCCCGGAAGGCTCATGCCGAGGGCTTCTGCGACGCTCGCCATGGTGTTCGCGGTGTACATGCCGCCGCAGGCACCCTCGCCGGGGGCGAAGGCGCACTCGATCCGCTTGGCGTCGGCCACGGACATCCGCCCGGCCTTGACGGCGCCGACGGCCTCGAACGAGTCGATGATGGTGATGTCTTTTTCGGTGCCGTCCGAGAGCTTGACCCAGCCGGGCGCGATCGAGCCGGCGTAGAGGAAGACACTCGCGAGATCGAGCCGGGCAGCGGCCATCAGCATGCCGGGCAGGGACTTGTCGCAGCCGGCGAGCAGCACGGAGCCGTCGAGGCGCTCGGCCTGCATGACGACCTCGACGGAGTCCGCGATGACCTCTCGGGAGACGAGGGAGAAGTGCATGCCCTCATGGCCCATCGAGATGCCGTCGGAGACGGAGATGGTGCCGAACTGCAGCGGATAGCCGCCACCGGAGTGCACGCCCTCCTTGGCCGCCTGCGCGAGGCGGTCGAGGGACAGGTTGCACGGTGTGATCTCGTTCCAGGAACTCGCGATGCCGATCTGGGGTTTGTCCCAGTCCGCGTCGCCCATCCCGACGGCACGGAGCATTCCGCGGGAGGTCGTGGCTTCGATTCCGTCGGTGACGTCGCGACTACGCGGTTTCAGATCGATCTCAGGCATGTAGTGATTCTAGAACCTGTGTTTCGGGAACTTTGCCGCAGGGTTACCGTTCGCTGGGAGTTCCGGGGGTTCCGGGAGCTGGGGCGGCCTCCCGGAGGTCGGCGATCAGCTGCAGCACGATCGGCACTTCCTCCGGTCCGCGCACCCGGTAGCCCGCGAGGGAGGTGCCTGCGCCGATCTTCAGTCCGAGGTCGCCGGGGTGCAGTGCGGTGAAGGCGTCTTCGTCCGTCACGTCGTCTCCGGCGTAGAACACCCGGTCGGCGCCCGTGTATGCACGGAGCCGTTCGAGCGCGTCACCCTTCGAGCTCGAGCGCACGGAGAATTCGAGCACATTCTTTCCCTCGCGCACGGTGAGGTCTGGCAGCACGGCGCCGAGCTGCACGCGGGCGTCGCGTTGCACGGCCTGGCCGGCCTGCGCGGTCGACTTGCGGGTGTGCAAGGCCAGGCCGGCGGGCTTCCGTTCGATCCACGCACCCGTCACGGATGCCGAGACCCGTTCGAGCACGCGGGCGAGCGTGTCGAGCTGGTCGAGTTCGTCCTGGTCGAGTCCGAGCTCTTCGCCCGGGGTGTCCAGCTGGACCTCGATGCCGTGTGAACCGGTCAGAAGCACCTCGACCTGCGGTTCGGCGACCTGGCGCAGGCTCGCGAGCGACCGGCCGGAGACGAGGGCGACACGCACGCCGTCGAGTCCGATCAGGCGTTCGACGGCCTCCCGGGTGCCGGCGACGGCACGCGAGTCCTGGGGGTTGTCGACGATCGGGGCGACGGTGCCGTCGAAGTCCAGCGCGATGAGCAGCGAGCCCGCGGAACTGAAGTCGCGGAGGGCGTGAGCGAGATCATCGGGAACGCCGGGCTGCACGGCGGCACCCTCCCGGAGTGTGCGGAGGAAGGACGACGACCAGGCGGCGACGTCGTTGTCGAACACCTTGCGGCGCAGGGCGCGCATCCGCCGCTGCCGTTCGGGGCGCGGCATCGCGATCGCACGCAGGATGGCTGCCTTCATGCCGTCGATGTCGTGCGGGTTGATCAGCACGGCCTGCTTGAGTTCGTCGGCCGCCCCGGCGAATTCGCTCAGGACGAGCACGCCGTCCTTGTCGTCGCGGACGGCGACGTATTCCTTCGCGACGAGGTTCATCCCGTCGCGGAGGGCGGTGACGAGCATGACGTCTGCGGCGAGGTACAGGGCGACCATTTCCTCGCGCGGGTAGCCGTGGTGGTGGTAGCTGATCGCGGTGTGGCTGATCGTCGAGTAGTCGCCGTTGATCCGGCCGACGGCGAGTTCGATCTCGTCGCGGAGGGCCATGTACGCTCCGACCCGTTCCCGGGACGGGCTCGCGACCTGCACGAGGGTGACGTCCTCGACGGAAATCGACCCGTCCTCGAGGAGCTCGCCGAAGGCCTTCAGCCGGTGGCCGATGCCCTTGGTGTAGTCGAGCCTGTCGACGCCGAGAATGATCGTCTTCGGGTTGCCGAGGTCCTCGCGGATGCGGCGCGCGCGGGCCTGGATCTCCGGACGTTTCGCGAGGTCGGCGTATGCGACGGCGTCGATCGAGATCGGGAAGTGCTTGGCGATCACCCGGCGGTGGTGTCCCCCGGCGCCTGGAACGTCGATCGCGACACCGCGGGTGGTGTATCCGAAGAGGCGACGGACCGCGCGGGAGAAGTTGCCGGCATCCGCCAGCCGCTGGAAGCCGATCAGGTCGGCGCCGAGCAGGCCGTCGAGGATCTGCTTACGCCACGGGAGCTGCGCATAGATGCCGTACGGCGGGAACGGTATGTGGTTGAAGAAGCCGATCACGAGGTCGGGGCGCATGTCCCTCAGCATCCGCGGCACGAGTTGCAGCTGGTAGTCGTGCACCCAGACGGTTGCACCGGCTGCCGCGGCCGCGGCGGCCGCTTCGGCGAACCGGCGGTTGACGCGCACGTACGCCTCCCACCATTCGCGGTGGAAGCTCGGCGGGGAGATCACGTCGTGGTAGAGCGGCCAGAGGGTGTCGTTGGAGAAGCCCTCGTAGTAGTCCTCGAGGTCGGCGTCGGTCAGCGAGACGGGAACGATGTTGATGCCGTCGTTTTCGAAGGGGGCGAACTCGCGGTCGGCGACGCCGGGCCAGCCGACCCACGCGCCGTCGGAGGAGCGCATCAGCGGCTCGAGGGCGGTGACGAGTCCGCCGGGTGAGGTCTTCCAGCTTTCGGTGCCGTCCTCGGCGACGACGAAGTCCACGGGCAGCCGGTTCGAGACAGCGACGAGGGCGTATGTCACCTTCGGCTCGGCGGCGGGCGTGTTAACGGCTTCAATCGAAATGGCTGGTCCGTTCCGGTACCTGCACGGCGCACGCACCTCGGTGAACTTCCAAGGATACCAGCAGCCCCGGCGGAGCCCCCTGACTATTCGGGCGCGCGACACCCGTTGTTCAGCAGTCGGGTTTACTCTGGCGCCAATGATTCGCATCGGCATGAGCACGACGTGCGCCTATCCGCTCTCGACGGAGCACGCCTTCCGGCTCGCGAAACTCGCGGGCTACGACGGCATCGAAATCATGGTCTCCCGCGACGACGTCACCCAGGATGCCGCTGCGCTCCTGGCCCTGTCGCGGAAATACAAGCTGCCGATCTTCTCGATCCACGCTCCCGTGCTCCTGCTCACGCATTTCGTCTGGGGTCGGGACCCACTCGTGAAGCTCGAACGCTCGGCGGCGCTCGCGGCCGAGGTCGGGGCGCGAACCGTCGTGGTGCATCCGCCGTTTCGCTGGCAGGCCGACTTCGCCGTCACGTTCCTCGACTCCGTGCGCGAGATCAGCGCGGACAGCGGCATCGAGATCGCGGTCGAGAACATGTTCCCGTGGAAGTTCGGCGGCCGGGGCATGAAGGCGTACTCCCCCGGCTGGGACACCACCCGGATGGACTGCGACGCCGTCACGCTCGACTTCTCGCACTGCGCCCTGAGCGGGCTCGACAGTCTCGCGATGGCGACGGAGCTCGGCGACCGTCTCCGGCATGTGCATCTCTGCGACGGCTCCGGCTCCCTCGACGAGGGCAAAGTCTTCGACGAGCACCTGCTGCCCGGCCGTGGCAGCGAGCCGGTCGCCGAGGTGCTCAACCTGCTCGCGCGCACCGGCTGGGACGGCCGGATCGTCGCGGAGGTCAACACCCGCAAGGCGCGCACCGAGCAGGAACGCCTCGTGCTGCTCGTGGAGACCCTCGCGTTCGCGCGCTTGCACACCGCCCAGCGCCGGGTGCGCCGCGCCCCGCGGTCGCCCCGCGCCCACGAGTCCCTGCGCCCCGGACAGCAGCACTAGCCCCGTCCCCACGCGCGAAAGCGGGTGAATCGTCGGTCTGGTCCGCTCAAACCGACGTTTCACCCGCTCTCGCGGAAGGAGCTCGTGCGTCAGCCGCGGGCGAGGGCCAGGGCGAAGGAGCGCGGGCCGCGCTTGGCGGCAACGGCCCAGAACGTCAGGCCGATGCTGACCACCGCGAAGAGCAGCAGGATGCCCACGGCATTGAGCGCACCTGCTCCCCCTCCGGAGACGATCCCCTGCATGCCGCTCACGGCCCAGGTGAGCGGCAGGAACGGGCTGATCGCCTGGAACGGCGCCGAGACGAGCTCGATCGGGTACAGTCCGCCGACCGCAGTGAGCTGCAGGGCGAGGAGCACGAGGGACACCACGATGCCGACCCGTCCGAACGCCACGGTGAGGAACTGGTGCACCGCGACGAAGACGAACGCGAGGAAGACCGCGAAGCCGAGTGTCGCCGGGAGCAGGGTCCAGGTCACGCCGAGCGAGGCGTGCAGCAGCGCGACGACGACGACCGCCTGGGCTGCGGCAAGGCCGAACGCCCGGCCGAAGCCACGCGAGACAAGGCGCCCTGTTGAGGCGGTCGAAGCGAGAGCGGTGCTTGTCACCGGGCGCATCACGAGGAAGATCGCGAGCGCGCCGATCCAGAGCCCCACCGGCACGAAGACCATCCCGAGGAGCGGGCCGATCGTCGCGATCGGGTTGTCGCGGCTCGTGGTGATGGCGACGGGCTCGGAAACGACCGAAGCCGACTGCGCAGGGTCGTCCTGGTTCAGCTTCTTCGCGCTCTCGGCTCCGGACGCGAGCCCGGTCGCGAGCTGGCTCGCGCCCGTCTCGAGCTGGTGCACCCCGGTGGCCGCGGCCGCGGTCCCCGTCGCGAGTTGGGAGACGCCGCTCGAGAGGCTCGAGACGCCGGAGGCGAGGCCGGTCGCGCCCGTCCGCAGCGATGCCGAACCGGCTGCGAGCTTCGCGGCCCCTGTCGCGCTCTGCGCCACGCCGCCCTGCACCCCGGTGAGGGCGGATGTCGTCTGCTGGCTGAGTCCGGCGCCCTGCGTCGAGAGGGTGTCGAGTCCGCCCTGGAACTGTTTCAGTCCGGCCTGGTAGGTGTCGAGTCCGGCCTGGTACTGGGCGATGTAGGCGTCGGCGTTTGCGGGGTCAGCCTTGATCGCCGCGGCGACGCCGGCGAACTGGCCGGCCAGCGTCGTGAAGCCCGCCGAGACCTTGGTGAACCCGGTTGCCGCCTGCGTGACTCCCCCGGTGTACTGGGCGACGCCACTGCTGAGGGCGCTGAGACCTGCCGTGCCGGTGTTGAGTTTGCCGAGGCCCGCACTGAGCGCATCCACCCCGTTCGTGTACGCGGTAACCCCGGTCGCGAAGCTCGACGCTCCTGTCGAGGCGGACGCCGCCCCGGTTGCAGCGGAGGCCGCGCCCCCGGAGAGGGAATCGAGGCCGGTGGCCACTCCGGTGACGCCCGTCGAGACCTGGCCGGCGCCATCCGCTGCCGTCGTCAGCGAGCCGCCGAGCGTTGACAGGCCGGAATACAGGCCGCTCAGGTACTGGGTCGTGATCTGCCGGCCGAAGACGCCCGTCATCGCGGAGCCGACCGTCCCTGCGACGGTTCCGGCGAGATAGGAATGCGCGTCATCGGTGCGGATGGCGAGCTCGGCCTGGGTCGGCGCTGCGGTGCCGATCGAGGTGATCGACTTGGAGAAGTCTGCGGGGATGGTGAGCACCGCGTATGCCTTGCCGGAGGCGAGTGCCGCCGCAGCGTCCGCGGAATTGGAGATCGTCCAGGCGAACCCGGTCGACGCCGTCCGCGACGAGGCCGGCGCGGTGAGCTCGGTCACGAGCAGGCGCCCGGCGAGCACGGTCTGCTTCGTGCCGTCCGCGGCCGTCGTCGTCACGAAGGTGTCGTTGTTGACGACGATCGCCGGCAGGGTGTCGAGCCGCTGGTCGGCGGTCGCGAGCGCGCCGGCGAAGACGCCTGCGACCGCAAGGGGTACCACGATCAGTCCGGCGAGTACGGCGCCGAAGGTCCAGCGGCGCTGTCCCGGCGTGTGGCTGAAGAGTCGTTCGAGCGTGGTGCTCATCGCAGTGCGGCCTTTCCATCCAGGGCGTCGGCGCCGAAGACGGCGTCGCGGGGGTCGAGGGTGTCGGTTGGCCGGGTCGCATGACGCGGCTCCGGGTCGAGCGGTGGGTATCCGCCGAGAGCTCCGCGGGCGGTGGGACCCGCCGTTTCGACGGGCTCGAGCGTTTCGAGGTCGACGACGAGCACGGCCCGGCCGGCTGCGGCGAGCGGATGCTGCGACGCCGCCGCGATGATGAGCGTGGTGTCTGCGGGGGCGAGCGTCGCGACCACGACACCGATGCTGAGTCCTGCGGGATCGGCGGGGAGTCCTTCGCCCAGGTCGATGACGACGACGCCAGGACGCTCGGCGAGCGCCGCCGCGACGAGGACCGCGGCACGGGACACGGCGGAGAGGGAGGACACCGGGGTGTCCGCGGTGAGGGGTGCGACCGGGGCACGGTCGTGGGCGATGGCACGGTTGATCCGTCCGATCCAGCCGTCGAGCTGACCGCGCCGGCTGCGGGAGCGGAACCGTGGCTGGGTGAGGTCGAGCCGCTCGGCGAGCAGTTCGCCGATGGTCAGGCCGTTGTCGCGGCTGTCGCCGACGTCGGCGAGCGCGACGACGCGCAAGGCGCGGCCGCGTTCGGAGGGCAGCGGGTAGCTGAGCACCTGGAGCCGGCCGGAGACCGGGTCGAGACGGCCGGCGAGCGTCGCGGCGACGACCCGGCGATGGGCGGTGGTCCCGGTGAGGACCAGCACCGATCCGGTCGGCACGGAGACGGTGAGCGGGCCGATCGTGCTGCCCGGCAGGCCGAAGACGGCCTGGTCCGCCGTGATGGCGCCGTCCTGGGCCTTCGCCCAGTGGCTGTCGAGCATGTGGTGGCGAAGTCCCTCGCCCTCGATGTCGACGTTGGGGAGCAGGCGGTCGAGCCAGCGCGGCAGCCACCACGCCGCCCGGCCTGCGAGGGCCATCGCTGCGGGCACGAGGGTCATCCGCACCAGGAAGGCGTCGAGGAACACGCCGACGGCCAGGGCGAATGCGATGCCCTTGATCGCCCCGGTGCCGTCGGGTACGAAGGCGAAGAAGACGAAGAACATGATGAGTGCCGCAGCGGTGACGACGCGGGCGGCGTGTGCGAATCCGTAGACGACGGCCTGGCGCGGGTCGTTGTTCTTGACGTACTCCTCACGCATGCCGGAGACGAGGAAGACCTCGTAGTCCATGGCCAGTCCGAAGAGCACGGCCATCAGCAGGATCGGCAGGAAGCTCAGGATCGGACCGGGCGTGCTCACCCCGAGCAGGTCGGCGAACCATCCCCACTGGAAGATCGCGACGGTCGCACCGATCGAGGCGAAGACGGAGAGCAGGAACCCGACCGCGGCCTTCACCGGAACGAAGACGGAACGGAACACCATCGTCAGCAGGATGATCGAGAGCCCGACGACGATGAGCGCGAACGGGATGAGGGCGTTGCTGAGCCGGTTCGAGATGTCGATCGACACGGCCGTCGCTCCCGTCACCGTGACGGGAGTCCCGAGTTCGGAGTCGATCCCCGGCGCGAGGTCGCGGATGGCCTGGACGAGATCCTTGGTCTTGGGGTCGTTCGGCGCGCTGTTCGGCATCACCTGGATGATCGCGGTGTCGACGGTGGCGTTCGGGGTGCCCTTGCCGACGAAGGCGACGTCGGGCAGGGTACGCAGCTTGGCGCTGATCGTCTCGAGGTCAGGGAAGATGTTCGTGGTCTGGGTGATGTCGACGACCACGATGAGCGGGCCGTTGTAGCCGGGACCGAAGCCCTCCTCGATCATGGTGAACGCCTTGTGCTGGGTCGAGTCGACCGGCTCGGACGCTCCGTCCGGCAGGTTGAGGTCGAGGCTGAGCGCGGGGATCGCGAGGGTGCCGAGGATTCCGACGACGAGGATGACGGCGACGATCGGCGCCTTCATCACGAGGCCCACCCAGCGGCGGCCCATCGTGGGCCTGCCCGTGTCCGGCATGGTCGCCCGGTTGTGGGCGCGCCCGCCGGGTTTCGGGGTGAGGCGGCCCTTGGCGAGGCCGAGAATCGCGGGCAGGAGGGTGATCGCGACGAGGATGGCGATGAAGACGGCGACCGCGGCTCCCACACCCATCACGCTCAGGAACGGGATTCCGACGACGAGCAGTCCGAGCAGGGCGATGATGACGGTGAGCCCGGCGAAGACGACCGCGCTCCCGGCGGTGGCCACGCTCGTCGATGCCGATTCGTGCGGCTCGACGCCCCTGGCGAGCTGGGTCCGGTGCCTGGACAGGATGAACAGTGAGTAGTCGATGCCGACGGCGAGCCCGAGCATCATTGCGAGCATCGGTGCGGTGCTCGAGACGGGCACGAACGCGGAGATCGCGGTGATACCGCCGATCGCAACGCCGACGCCGATGAGCGCCATCAGCAGGGGCATCCCAGCCGAGGCGAGCGACCCGAAGGTGATCAGCAGCACGACCCCGGCGAAGAGGAGGCCGAAGACCTCGGTGATGGTGATGCCGAAGGTGTTGGACGAGAAGACCTGGCCGCCGAAGGCGACCTCGAGACCGGCCTTCTCCGCGATCGCGGCCGTCGCCGTGACGGCGTTGAGGGTAGCGTCCGTCACATCCGCGGATGGACCGTCGAGTTGAACGACGCTGCGCGCGGTGGCCTCGTCCGTCGAGATGGCGCTCGAGGCGTAGTCGGAATACGGGGTGATCACGGACACGACGCCGGGAACGGCCTCGAGTTCGGTCGCCATGTCGGTGATGGCCGTCTTGTACGGCTCCGTGTTGACGGATGCCCCGTCCGGCGTCCTGTAGACGACCTGCACCGAGGCTCCGGCCGCCTGGGGGAAGACGGCGGCGAGCTGGTCGATCGCGTCCTGCGATTCGGTGCCTGGGATCGCGAAGGACTCGGCGGTCTTGCCGCCGAGCGCGATGCCGCCGCCGAGGATCCCGACGAGGAGGAGTGCCCAGACGCCGATGACGAGCCACGCGCGCTTGTAGGCGAAGTGGCCGATCCGATACAGAAGGGTTGCCATTGTGATTACTTCCTGGGCTGGGTGGTGCGGACGGCGACGGGGGCGAGGAGCTCGGAGAGGAGGGTGATGAGGGCGGGCCGGAGATCGTCGGTCGGCGTGATGTCCTCGTCGAAGAACGTCAGGCCGGCGACGAGGGAGTACGCGGCGCCGCCGAGCGCGACACCGAAGCGCATCCGGTCGATGGTCGTGGCGTGCTCCTGGCAGAGGGCGTCGCCGAGGCGCACGATCAGGGCCCTGGCCCGATCGATCACGGCGATGCCCTTGAGGGACTGGGCCTGATTGATCAGGACATGCACTTCGAGCCGGTACTGGAGCAGGAAGTCGACGAAGTCCTCGATGAACCGGTGCCGCGAGGCCGCGTTCTCCGAGGTCGACGTGAACCCGCCGAGGATGGCCTCGAGGCGTTCGATGGCCGGGGTCAGCACCTCGCCGAGGAGGGCGTCCTTCGAGGCGAAATGGTAGAGCACACTCGATTTCGAGTACCCGGCGGATGCTGCGATCTGCTGCAGGGAGGTACCGGCGAACCCGACGGCAGCGAACTGCTGGAGCGCCATGACCCGCAGTTCGGCTCCCGCGCCGGGGCGGACGGTCGCGGTCGCGGTCGCGGCCGCTGCGGGGACGAGGTCTTCCGGTTCGATCTGCACTGGACTACCTTACCTGACCGATCGGTCAGTTCCTGCACGGTCGGTCAGTTTGTTCACCCGACGGAAACATGCCGGATGCCTGGGACCGGGCGGCACACGACCCGGTCCCGATCCGGGTACCGTGGTCCTCGGAGGACCCATGCGAAAATTCATCTTCAGCAGCGCGATGCTCGGCGTCGTCGCCGGCGGTTGGAACATCCTGCAGGCCACCCGGCGCGGACCGCGCGACTGGCGATTGCTGCTCATGTGGATCGGCTGGGCGCTGAGCGCAGCCGTCGCCATTGGCACCATCGTCAAAGATGCCGATGAACGGCAAATCGACAGCTAGAAGGCCCCGGTTTCCCTCCCGGACTCGCGATTGACCGGCGTGTCCGCGGTTCAATCATGCCCGGGGCCGCCACACTGATAGCAGAAAGAGCTTTCGATCGAAAGGGGCTCCCGATGTTTGGTCGACGACGTCGTGCCGCGCCTGCTATTCCGGTACCGGTGCTGCCCACCCCCGAGCTCAGCGACGACGAGGTGTTCGACCTCTTCCACGGCGAGCTGTCGCGGCTGATCGGCGAGCAGGGACTCTGGACCCTCGTTCCGCGCAGCCCCGCGGACACCGACGTGATCTTCCACGGCCTCAAGGCCCGCCAGGTGGCCGCCTCCCTGACATCCGCGCTCCGCAGCGCCACCTCGGAACTGCGCGGCGAGTCCGTCGGTGAACCGGCGGCACTGTCGTTCACCCCCGCCCCCATCACCGTCTGGGCCGAACCGGATGCCGCGGCCCGCAAGCCGACTGCCCCGCAGGCGGAACGTTTCGTCTCGGCCGTGCCGCTCCCGGGGTACACCGCTGTCGAACCCGCAGAACGCGCCCGCCTCGTCGCCTGAGGATTTCCTCCGGGTCCCGGCCCGGGCATCCGCTCACGGCCGGAGGACGCCCGCGCGGTGACAGGATGTCTGCATGCCCCTGAACATCGAGGATTACGCCCTGATCGGCGATTGCCATTCAGCGGCCCTCGTCGGCAGTGACGGAAGCATCGACTGGCTCTGCCTGCCGCGCTTCGACTCCGCGTCCATGTTCGGCGCGCTCCTCGGCACCGAGGACCACGGGCGCTGGCTGCTCGCCCCGGCAGACCCCGCTGCAACGAGCACGCGCAACTATGTCGACGGCACCTTCATCCTGGCCCAGGTCTGGACGACCCCGACCGGACGTGTCGAGGTCCTCGACTTCATGCCGCACGGTGACGGCCGGCCGGACGTGCTCCGCCGGGTGCGCGGCCTGGCCGGTGCCGTTGAGATGACCGAGGAACTGCGCATCCGTTTCGGCTATGCAGTGAGCATTCCCTGGGTGCGCCAGGTCCACCAGGACGGCGAGACCGTGCTGCTCGCCGTCGCGGGGCCAGACGCCATCGCCGTGCGCGGCCCGGAACTGACCGCCGCCGATCACCGGCACACGGCCACATTCACGGTCGCGGCGGGAGAGGTCGTCGACCTGCAGCTCGCCTGGCATCCCTCGCACCGGCCGCCGCCCGCCCGGATCGACGTCGACGCCGCCCTGGCTGCGACGACCGCCTGGTGGACAGACTGGGCGCGCTCGTGCACCCACGACGGTCCATACCGGGACGAAGTCGTGCGCTCCATGCTCGTGCTGCGGGCGCTCACCCACGAGGAAACCGGCGGCATCGTCGCGGCGGCGACGACCTCGCTGCCCGAATTCCGCGGCGGCCACCGCAACTGGGACTACCGCTACGTCTGGCTCCGCGACGCGGCGCTCGCCCTCAGCGTGCTGCTCGCGCACGGGTACGCCGAGGAGGCCCAGAACTGGCGCGGCTGGCTGTTGCGCGCGATCGCCGGCGACCCGGACGACGTGCAGATCATGTACGGCCTCGCCGGCGAACGCTACCTGCCGGAACGCGAGCTCCCGAGCCTGCCCGGGTACCGCGGGTCCAGCCCCGTGCGGGTCGGCAACGGCGCCGTCGACCAGTTCCAGGCCGACGTCATCGGCGAGGTCATGGTGGCACTGCACGCCGCGCGCCACAGCGGCCTCACCGAGGGCGAATTCTCCTGGCCGCTGCAGCGCGCCCTGATCGGGTCCCTCGAACGATCCTGGTCCCGGCCGGACCAGGGTATCTGGGAGGTGCGCGGTCCGGCCCGCGAATTCACCCACTCCCGCGTGATGGTCTGGGCGGCCTTCGACCGGATGGTGCGGGGCTGTACCGAATTCGGCCTCGACGGCCCCGTCGAACGCTGGACCGCCCTCAGGGACGAGATCCGCAGCGACATCGAGCAGCGGGGCTTCAACGCCGAACTCGGCACATACACCCAGTACTTCGGCGGCACGGAGGTCGACGCCTCCCTGCTCGTGCTTCCCCAGGTGGGCTTCCATGATCCGACGGATGCCCGGATGCTCGGCACGGTCGCCGCGATCGAGGCCGACCTGTTGCGGGACGGCCTGGTGCTGCGCTACCGCACGGAGGTTCCTGTCGACGGACTGGCCGGTGGCGAGCATCCGTTTCTCGCCTGTTCCTTCTGGCTCGTGGAGCAGTACGCGAACTCCGGACGGGGTGAAGACGCCCGGGCCCTGATGGACCGGCTCGTCGGATTCGCCAACGACGTGGGCCTGTTGAGCGAGGAGTACGACGTCGGCGCGGGCCGCCAGGCCGGCAATACACCGCAGGCGCTCAGCCACCTCGCCCTCGTGCGTGCCGCCGATGCGATCACGGCGATGGAGGATCGGGCAGCCCGGCTCGCCGGGACGGGCAACGACGCCGCCACTGTGGCCGTCCCCGGCGCCGGCGGATAGAGATCCGCCGGATTCTTTGTAGGTCTCCTCTGGAAACCGCCCCCGCGCTGCTCGTACATTGAAAACCATGACCGCCAGAACCCTGACCGTGCGCGACCTCGCGCAGATCGCCATCTTCGCCGCGCTGATCGCGGCGCTCGGCGTCCCCGGACCTCTCTCCCTCGGCGTGATCGCGGTGCCGATCACCCTGCAGACCCTCGGCGTGATGCTCGCCGGCGCGGTCCTCGGGGCCCGCAAGGGCTTCTTCGCCGTACTGCTCTTCCTCGCCCTCACGGCGGCAGGGCTGCCGCTGCTCGCCGGCGGCCGTGGCGGCCTCGCCTGGTTCACGACCTCGCCGTCCGCTGGCTATCTCTACGGCTGGCTCCTCGGCGTACTCGTGATCGGGTATCTCACCGGCCGGCTGCTCCCGAAATACCCGTTCTGGCCAGCCCTCGGCGCGACCGTGCTCGGCGGCATCGTCATGATCTACGCCATCGGCGTTCCCGTCACGGCGTTCACCCTGCACCTCCCGATCTGGGGCGCCCTGGTCGACGCCTCGAAATTCCTGCCTGGAGACGCGATCAAGGCCGTGGTCACGGTGCTCGTCGCCCGGCAGGTGCACCGCGCATACCCGGGGCTCATCCCCCGCCGCCGCGCAGTCACCGCGTCGTCCGCAACCTCGACCCCGACCTCGACCGCGACCCCGACCCCGGCCCGGGCCTCGGACGAGTAGGCCACCGTGAGCACGATCGTCTTCGACGGAGTGTCGCACTCCTTCGGCGACCGCAGCGTGCTCCGCGACCTGAGCCTCACCCTCACCGAACGCCGCATCGGGATCGTCGGCGCGAACGGCTCGGGCAAATCCACCCTCGTCCGCCTGATCAACGGGCTCATCACACCGGATGCCGGGACTGTCACGGTCGACGGGCTCCTCGTCGCGAAGAACGCGCGCGAAGTACGGCGCAGGGTCGGCTTCATCTTCACCAATCCCGACAACCAGATCGTGATGCCCACCGTCGAGGAAGACGTCGCGTTCAGCCTCCGCAAACGCGGACTGGGCGCCGCCGAGATCGCCGGCCGCACCCAGGCGGCACTCGACCGCTTCGGGCTCAGCGCCCACGCTGCCCATCCGGCGCATCGGCTCTCCGGCGGCCAGAAGCAGTTGCTCGCCCTCGCCGCCGTCCTCGTCGGCGAGCCGCAGGTCGTCGTGGCCGACGAGCCGACAACGCTCCTGGACGCCCGTAATTCCCGGCGCATCGCCGACCTCTTCCGGGCCATGACCCAGCAGGTGATCGTGGTCACCCATCAGCTCGACCTGCTCGAAGACTTCGACAGGGTGATCTGCATCGAGGACGGCACGGTCGTCGCGGACGGCGCACCGGCCATGGCCATCGATGCGTACCGGGCATTGCTGGCATGATCGGCCTCTACTCCCCCGGGCATTCACTCCTCCACCGGGCGCCGACCCTGCTCAAGCTCGCCGTCCTGTCGGCCGGGGTGCTCTGGGTCGGCATTCTCGGCGAGCCGTGGCAGCTCCTGGTCGCTCTCGGCATCATCGCCGGCCTGTATCCCGTGGCCGGCGTGCCTCCGCGCGCAGCCTGGCAGCAGATCGGTCCGATCCTGTGGATCCTCCTGATCGCCGTGCCGATCCAGGCGCTCCTGTCTGGCTGGGTGCCGGCGGCGCTCATGGCCGGGCGGTTGCTCGCGGCCGTCGCCCTCGCAGCGCTCTTCACGCTCACGACCACCGTCACGGCGGTCCTCGAGGGGTTCCAGCGGCTGCTCCGCCCCTTCGATCGCTGGGTCGATGCCGACAGGGTCGGACTGCTCGTTGCGATCACTCTGCGCTGCATCCCCCTCGTCGCCGAGATCGTCACCGAGGTACTCGAGGCACGCAGGGCCCGCGGCACCCAGGGTTCCCTGCTCGCGCTCGCGGTGCCGGTCGTCGTGCGCTCCCTGTACGCAGCGGATGCGATCGGTGAGGCCCTCGTCGCGCGCGGCCTCGACGACTGATCGCACCCGTCTGACACCCGTTCTGGGTGCTTCTCCGGCACGAACGAGCCTCGACAGGCCCACCCTCCGGGACCACACTGAGAGCATCTGAACCGTCGTTTCCGACTGGAGGCCGCTCGTGAGCGCGCTCGTTGTCTTCGATTCCAACTACGGCACCACCGAATCCGTTGCAGGGGCCATCGCGGATGCGATCGGCGGCAGTGCGGTGTCCGTTTCGACCATCAGCCCGGACAGCCTGACCGGAGTGGATCTCCTCGTCGTCGGCTGCCCGATCAACGGCTGGCGTCCGTCACCGCGGATGCAGGCCTTCCTCGACCAGTTGAACCCCGGCACCCTGCGCGGCATCCAGGCTGCCGCCTTCGACACCCGGGTCCACTCGCCCCTGCACGGGGATGCCGCAGGAAGGGTGACCCGCAGGCTCAAGTCCGCAGGGGCCCACATCCTGACCCGGCCGACGGGGTTCATCGTCGACGGCAAGACCGGACCGCTCGCCGACGGGGAGCTCGACCGGGCACGACAGTGGGGCGACTCGATCGTCGCCGCCCTCGCCTCCTGATCCGTTTCCTGATCGGCCCCTGATCAGCCCCTGATCAGCCTCCGTCAGGATCCGCCTGCGTCGTGAGGCTATTTCCGCCCGGCCCTGGCACGTCGGCGCCGCGAGGCCGACCGTCGCCTGGCGACGACCGCTCCCGGTTCCACGACGCTGAAGCGTGCCGCGCGCCGGGCAAGGTGGTGGCTCGAGACCCGCTGACGGGTGGCCGTCGGCTGCTGCGCGGGGCGGCTGAAGAACCACTGCTTGGCGAACTCGACCAGGACGAGGTACAGCACGGTCATCCCGGCCAGGGCGAGGAAGAACGGCAGCGGCAGCGGGTCGAAGCCGAGGACTCCGGCGAGCGGAGAAAACGGCAGGTACATGCCGATCGCGACAACGGAGAACGCCGAGATGGTGAGCCCTCGAGAGGCCCGGCTGCGCAGGAACGGCACCCGTCTGGTGCGGATCGCGAAAATAATGAGCGTCTGCGTGGCCAGCGATTCGATGAACCACCCGGCCCGGAACTCTCCGGGCGCGGCCTGGAAGACCAGGAGCATCAGCGCGAAGGTCGCGAAGTCGAAGAGCGAGCTGATCGGGCCGAACAGGAACATGAAGCGCCGGATGTACCCGATGTCCCAGTGCGAGGGCGCGAGCAGCTGCTCCTTGTCGACCCTGTCGCCGGGAATGGCGAGCTGGCCGGCGTCGTACAGGAGGTTGTTCAGCAGGATCTGCCCCGGCAGCATCGGCAGGAAGCTGAGCACGACGGATGCCGTCGCCGCGCTGAACATGTTGCCGAAATTGCTCGAGGTGCCCATCAGCACGTACTTGATCGTGTTCGCGAAGATCCGTCGACCTTCCATCACCCCGTCTGCCAGCACTCCGAGGTCTTTGTCGAGCAGCACGACATCCGCGGCGTCCTTGGCGACATCCGTTGCGCTGTCCACCGAGATCCCGATGTCGGCTCCGTGCAGGGCGAGGGCGTCGTTGACGCCGTCGCCGAGGAAACCGACGGCACGCCCGTTCGCCCGCAGGGCGTGGATGAGCCGGGACTTCTGCTCCGGGGACACCCGGGCGAAGATGCTCGCTTCCTCCGCCCGGACCGCGAGTTCGGCATCCGTGAGGGCGTCGATCTCCCCGCCCGTCAGGGTGCCTCCCGACTCGAGGCCGAGGTCGCCGCACACCTTCTCCGCGACCCGGGCGTTGTCCCCCGTCGCGATCTTCACGGAGATGCCCAGGGTCTCGAGCCGCTTCAGTGAGGCCCGCGCGCTCTGTTTCGGGCGGTCGAGGAAGATGAGGAACCCGGCGAGCGTGAGGTCGTTCTCATCGGCCGGGCTGATGTCCGTGAGCCCGGAGCCGGTCCGGGTCGCCACCGCGACGACGCGGCTGCCCTTCGCGTATTGCTGGTCGAGCAGGTGCCGGGCGGCCGGTGCCACGTCGCGGCAGACCCGGAGCACATCCTCGGGCGATCCCTTGGTGACGAGGGTGAGCGTCCCTGCCGGGTCTCGCACGAGCACGCTTGTCATCCGGCGCTCATGGTCGAATGGGATCACGTCGAGCCGGGTGTACTCGGACACCTGCGAGGCCGGGGCCTCCGGTGCGGCCCAGACGGCCACATCGAGCGGGTTCTGGCCGACCGTCGACACCGTGCCCGTCGAGTAGTCGACCTCGGTCGCGAGCAGCCCGAACCGGAGGACGTCACCCGCGTCCACGTGCGGGGCCGCAGGGAGCGCCGTCGTGAACGAGATCTTCCCCTCGGTCAGGGTTCCCGTCTTGTCCGTGACGAGCACGTCCATGTCTCCGAGGTCCTCGATCGAGACCAGGCGCTTGACCAGCACCTTGCGCTTCGCGAGCTCCCTGGTTCCGGTGGCGAGGCTCGTAGACACGACGGCGGGCAGGAGCTGGGGCGTGATCCCGACCGCGATCGCGAGCGAGAACAGCAGGGACTCGAGCAGGGGGCGCTGGAGAAGCAGGTTTGCGACGAAGATGAGCGTCGTCAGCCCGATGGCCACCTGGAGCAGCAGCAGCGAGAAACGCCGCAGGCCGAGCTCGAACTCGGTCTGCGGCTGCCGGGTGCCGAGGCCGAGCGCAATGCGCCCGAATTCGGCGTGGGCGCCCGTGTAGACGACCACGCCGACGCAGCTTCCGGACTGGATGACCGTGCCCATCAGCACGCAGGAGTTCAGGTCGCCGAGCGCCGCTCCGGCGGGGATGGGTTCCGGCGACTTGTCAACCGGCAGTGATTCCCCGGTCAGGATGCTCTCGTCGCAGAGCAGGTCCTCACACGAGAGCAGGCGGATGTCGGCGGGGACGACGGCGCCGAGGGACAGGTGGAGGATGTCGCCGGGAACGATGTCGACGACATCGATCTCGACCAGGGACCCGTCCCTGACGGCGACGGCCTTGTGCGTCACCCGCGAATGCAGCGCCTCGGCGGCGAGCTCGGCCCGGTACTCATTGCTGAAGCCGAGCCCGACGCTCGCCAGGAGGATGACGCCGATCACGATGGAGTTGGTGACGTCCCCGAGGAGAAGCGACAGGGCGGCGGTCACGATCAGGAGGATGAGGATGGGACTGCGCAGTTGCCTGCCGAGCACGGACAGGGGACCTGCCTTGTGCGTGCGCACCGCATTGGGTCCGGTCGAGGCGAGCCGACGAGCTGCCTCGACGCCGGTCAGGCCCGCAGCCGTTGACCCGAGTCGGCTCAGCACCTCACCGGCGCTGCTGCTCGCGAAGTCCGCGAGCGTCGTCGCCTCGGGAGGCTCCGGGTTCAGCCTCGCGGTTTCCTTCGACGTGAGGTCGGGCATCTCCGTCATCTTCTTCTCGGTCCCCCGGTCAGGCGCCTCCGGCGGCGCTGATTCCGAGACTATCCCTCCCCGGCGAGAACACGGATGCGCGACGGCGAGCCCGCCCTCGAAGGGGGCGGGCCCGGCGCCGCGCACCAGGTGGGGCCTGGGTCAGTGCCTGGCGTCTTCGAGCACCGCAGACTGCGCAGCCCGTTCTGCCGCGACGGACCGCTCCGCGGGGGTGGGATCGATGGTGTGCGCCATCATCGTGGTCTCGTCGAACGGCTCCAGTCGGTCGAGGACCCGGTCGACCTGGGCCCTGTCGATCTCCCGGGTCCAGGAGCCGATCAGAACGGTGGCCACGGCATTGCCGGTGAAGTTCGTGAGTGCGCGGGCCTCCGACATGAACCGGTCGATGCCGACGATGAAGCCGACACCGCCGAGCAGCTGCGGGGCGTGGGCCTGCAGCCCCGCAGCGAGGGTCGCGAGGCCGGCACCTGACACACCGGCGGCTCCCTTCGACGCGATGATCATGAACACGAGCAGGCCGATCTGCTCGCCGAAGGCGAGGGGCTGGCCCATTGCTGTGGCGATGAAGAGGGAGGCCATGGTCAGGTAGATGGCGGTGCCGTCGAGGTTGAACGAGTACCCCGTCGGCACGGTGACGCCGACGACCGGCTTCGAGACACCGAGGTGCTCCATCTTGGCGATCAGCCGCGGCAGCGCCGCCTCAGACGACGACGTCGAGAAGATCAACAGGTATTCCCGGCCGAGGTAGCGCATCAGCTTGAAGATGCTCACGCCGGTGGAAATCTTCAGCAGCCCGCCGAGGATGACGACGATGAAGAGGATGCAGGTGAGGTAGAAGGCGCCCATCAGGGTGAAGAGACTGACCACGGCCTGGAAGCCTGTCGCGCCCACGACCGCCGCGATGGCGCCGAACGCGCCGATCGGAGCGAGCCACATCACCATGATCAGGATCCGGAAGACGAGGGCCTGCACGTTCGCGATCGCCTCGAGTATCGGTTTGCCCGCCCTGCCCATCTTCTGCAGGGCGAACCCGGCGATCAGTGCGACGAAGAGGGTCTGCAGGATGTTGCCGCTCGTCAACGACGAGAAGAGCGTCGTCGGGATGATGCCCAGGAAGAAGCCCTGCGAGTCCGCGGCGGCCGGCGGCACGTATGCCGCGGCCGCTTTCAGGTCGAGCCCTGCGCCGGGGTGGATCAGGTTCCCGACCAGCAGCCCGATTCCGAGTGCGAAGGTCGACATGACGAGGAAGTACCCGAGCGCCAGTCCGCCGATCCGTCCGACCGTCGCGGCCTTCGCGATCGAGCCGATGCCGATCACGATCGTGCAGAAGATGATCGGCGAGATCATCATCTTGATGAGTGCGATGAACACGTCGCCGAGCGGCTTGAGCGAGACGGCGAAGCCGTCCTTCCCGCCGAAAAGCAGGCCGACGGTGATGCCGAGCACGACGGCCACGACGACCGCGATGTACAGGTAGTGGGACGTGTCGATCCGTTTCGCCGGCCGGACCGGACGTGTGGCTCGCAGTGCTGCCATGAGAGACTCCTTTGTCTGGTGTTGTGCGTTTCAGAATGGTCGACGCGGCGCGTGGCGTCACGGTTGCGGTCATATTGTTCACGCGCGACGGGCATATGGTTTCATTCACATCGAGGTGAGAAGGGCGGCACGCCATGATCCGCGACTGGAGCATCGCGCGCCGGCTCTTCCTGGCCCATTCCGTCTTCATCGTCGCGCTCGCCGCCTCGGTCGGCACGGCACTGTTCATCGACGCTCGCGATCGCGGCTACGCCGAAACCGAGAGCCGGATGCTGTCGGTCGCGACGGCCATCGCGGAGAACCCGCTCGTCCTGGAGGCCAGCGGGGCCCCGGATCCGAGCGCGCTCCTGCAGCCATACGCGCTCAGCGTCACGCAGAAGGCGGGGCTCGACTTCATCACGATCATGGCGCCGGACCGAACCAGATGGACTCACCCCACCGAGTCTGAAATCGGGCGGCCGTACATCGGCACCATCGCGCCGGCCCTGGCGGGAACGCCGTTCACCGAGGTCACGACGGGAACCCTGGGCCCGTCCGTCCGCGCAGTCGTGCCCGTCGTCGATGCGCAGGGCGCCGTCCGCGCGCTCGTCGCTGCCGGGGTGAAGACCAGCAACCTGTCGATCGCCCTGACCGCCCGACTGCCCGCTGTCCTGGGCCTGGCACTCGCCCTCCTCGTGGCCGGCGCGATCGTCACGTCCCTGATCGGGCGCTACCTGCGCAGGGTCACCCTGGGCTGGGGACCGGAACAGCTCGCCCAGCTGTTCGTGTACTACGACTCCGTACTGCATTCCGTGCGGGAAGGCCTCGTCCTCGTTGATCTGAAGGGCGACCTCGTTCTCTACAACGACCAGGCCGCCGAGCTTCTCGGCATCCCGTCCCGACCGGCGAATCCGAGGGGCGGGGCCGCCGCCCCGACCCTCGGCGAGCTCGAGCTCCCGGCGGGACTCGGTGACCTGCTCCGCAGTGGCCGCCCCGTGCAGGATGAGATCCACCTCACCAGCACCCGGGTGCTCGTCGTCAGCCAGCAGCCCGCACTCGCGCCACCCGTGAGCGGCCGTGGGAAATCGACGCCGATGGGGTGGGTCGCCACGATCCGCGACCACACCGATCTGGAGTCCCTGGGCAGCGAGCTGCAGTCCATGCAGACCCTGTCCGATGCCTTGCGGGCCCAGACCCACGAGCATGCCAACCGGCTGCACACGATCGTCTCGCTGATGGAACTCGGCCGCACCGGAGACGCACTGGAATTCGCGACCAGGGACCTCGAACTCGGCCAGATGTTGACGGACGAGGTGGTCGCGTCGGTCGACGAGCCCGTGCTGAGCGCACTGCTGATGGGTAAGTTCGCCCAGGCCAGCGAGCTCGGCGTCGTCCTCGCCGTCGAGGCCACCGGCAGCCTGTCCGACACCGGGCTGCAGGCCAGGGACCTCGTCACGATCGTGGGCAACCTGATCGACAACGCCCTCGACGCGGCAATGGACGCCGCGGCGCCGCGGGAGGTCCACCTCTCCGTGCACAGCGGTGCGGCCTCCGTCGTCGTCGAAGTCGCCGACAGCGGCCATGGCGTCGATCCGGAGACGCTCGACGACGTGCTTCGCCGCGGCTTCAGCACCAAGGAACCCGGTGAGTTCGGGCGTGGGCTCGGCCTCGCACTGGTCCAACAGACCGTCAACCGCCTCGGCGGCACCCTGACCATCGGATTCCGGCGGGGCGCGGTCTTCACGGTCACGCTTCCCTGCCGGGCACCCTCAGCAGAGGTCGCCGGCGTGCGCCCCACCGGAGCGAGGGATCCGCACGATGCCTGACGCGGACATCCGCGTGCTCGTCGTCGAAGACGAGGCCATCGCGGCTGAAGCCCACGCGGTCTATCTCGGTCGCCTGGCAGGCTTCGTCCACGCCGGAACCGCGCGGGACGGACACTCCGCCCTGCGTTCGCTGGCAGAAGCCGAGTCCGCGGGCCGCCCGATCGACCTGGTCCTGATGGACATGACCCTCCCCGACCTCCACGGCCTCGACGTCAGCCGCCGGATGCGTTCGGCCGGGCTGATGACGGACATCATCGCGATCACGGCGGTGCGCGACCTGAAGATCGTGCGTGGCGCGGTGGCAGCAGGCATCGTCCAATACCTGATCAAGCCGTTCACCTACGCGACCTTCGCGCAGAAGCTCGGCCAGTACCGGGACTTCCGACTCCAGCTCGGCACCCAATCCCGGGTCACCAACCAGTCGGACGTCGACCTGGCATTCGCGAGCCTGCGCGCGCCCGCCGAGCTTCCCCGGCCGAAGGGACTCGCGGAAGGCACCCTCTCGGCCGTCGTCGACTTCCTCAAAGAGCACGAGTCCCCGGTCTCCTCGAGCGAGGTCACCGACGCACTCGGGATCTCCCGGGTGACGGCTCGCCGGTACCTCGAGTACCTCGCGGACACCGGAACCGTTCTGCGCTCTCCGCGCTACGGGACGCCTGGGCGTCCGGAGAACGAATATTCCTGGATGCGCATACCGCGCCCGTGACGCTCAGGGAGCGGCGGGACGCCGCCGGAGCACGCCGAGGCGCAGCGAAACGTAGGCGGCGAGACCGAGCGGGATCGGAAGCCAGAACTCGAGCACCCGCCAGCCGACAACGGCGAGCAGCGCCGTCGCGTGCGGAGTCCCGACCGCGACGAGGGCGGGCACGAGCACACCCTCGACGATACCGAGGCCTCCCGGGGTCAACGGCAGGAGCGCGAGGAGCCCGCCGAGCCCGTAGACCGCCAGCAGCGGGCCGATGGCAAGCGGATGCCCGAACGCGGCGAGCAGGACTCCGAGCGAAGCAGCGTCGAGAAGCCAGTTCGCGCCGGCGAGGCCGAGCGCGGCGGACATCCGCCGTCGGTCTGTGACGAGCTCGAGGACCTGCGCCGCCACGCTGCGAACGAAGACCTCGACCCGATCCTCGGAGACCAGCGGCACGCGCGCCGCCACCCGGCGCGATCCACGCACGACGAGCTCGGTCCGGCGGGTCAGGAACCAGACGCCGGCGCCCGTGCCGACCAGCAGGACCAGCACCACCGTCCCTGCCACGATGTACGTGCCCGTGACGACAAGGGTCGTGATCGACAACAGGATCCCGCCGGCGAACACGATCCCGAGCACGAGGTTCGAACCAGTGGTCTCGATGGTCGCCGTGGTGAGCGCAGCGCCGGATCGCACTCCGGCGCGGACGAGGAGCCGGAAGCGCACCGCGGCTGCCGTCGCTCCTCCGCCGGGCACCACGTGGTTCACCCCGAGGTCCGCGAGGTCGATCCGGAGGAGGGTGAAGTAGCCCGGCCGGACGGGTCCGAGCACCGCGGCGGTCAACGCGCTGAAGGAGAGCAGCGAGGACAGCTGGAGGGCAGCGGCCAGGAGAACGAGCGGCAGCGAAACGCTTTCCAGCGACGCGAGGGCTGCCTCAACGCCGGCGAACTGCGGCACGACGACGAACCAGACGATGACGAAGAGCAGGGCCGTCGACAGGAGTACCTTGAGCCACAGCGGCACGCGCGCGCGGGTCCCGGCAGGAGTTGCGCCGGCGGCGGGAGGAACGGCGCCCTGGCGCACGGCGGGGTCAGTCCCCGGAACGGACCGCCAGGCCCCGCACGAACGCGGCCTGGCCCGCGTGCTGCAGGTCGTCGGCCAGCACGCTCACCAACCGGGCTCCGAGGGTCACGGGCGGGTTCCACGAGGTGTCGACGATCCGGTCGAGGTCCTCGGGGGTCAGCGTCGGAAGATAGGCGAGGGTCCGGCTGTGCACGGCGTCGAAGTAACCGCAGAGCAGCTCGGCACTGGCCCGGACGCCGCCGACCTGTTCCGCGGTCTGGCCGTATCCGGTCTCGGAGTCGGAGAAGGGCAGGTCGAATTTCGCGGCCCAGCCGCCGCTGATCCAGACCTCGTCCTCGCCGAGAAGTTCGGAGACATGTCCGTCCTGCACCCGTGTCAGGTGCCAGACCAGCCAGGCGATCGAATTCGCCTCCGGGTCCGCCCGGTATTCGAGCAGGGCCGGTCCGGCCTGCCGCAACACCGAACGCACCACGCCGCCGACCCGGCCATAGGCCTCACTCAACAGCTCGCCTGACAGCATCCGTCTCCCCCGCTCTGGTTTGTTCCTCTCAGACTAGCTTCGAGGCGCCGAAGCGGAGAAACGCGGAAACGACGCTGGGCGCACGAAATGGGACTACGTTTCCCAATGAATCGTTGGCGGAGCCACTCGATGGACAACCCATCGAAGAGGATGGCGGGACAAGTATGAGCATCGTCGGACCCGACCCCACACCCCTGCCCCGGTATCCCCGCGGGACGCTGCTCCTGGTCGGCCTCGCAGCCGCCACGATCACGGCGATCGGGATGAGCAGCATCCGCGGCATTCTGGCGCCGGTCCTGCTCACTCTTGTGCTGTCCATCTGCGCTCATCCTGTCCGGGTACGCCTGGAGAAGCGCGGGGTGCCGCACGGCCTCGCGACCGGCTCGGTGATCCTCGTCGTCTTCGCGCTGCTGTCCGGCTTCTTCTATGTCGTCATCGTGGCCATCTCCCAGTTCGTCTCGATGCTGCCTGGCTATGCCGCGGAGATCCACGATCTCGGCGTCTCCCTTGGCGAGTTTCTCAACACGATCGGCATCGGCGACGCGCAGATCCAGGCGATGACGGAAGGCTTCACGCCCAGCAGGTTCGTCCCCTACCTCAGCGGTTTCCTCGGCAGCTTCTTCGGCATCGTCGGCTTCCTGGTCATCGTCCTGACCATGCTGATCCTGATGTCCTCGGACGCTTCCTATGCGCACACCATTCTCGGGCAGTTGAGCCAGCGCCGGCCGGGCCTCGTCGATGCCCTCAAGGTCTTCGCCGCGAACGTTCGCCGCTACATGATCGTCACGACCGTGCTCGGGTTGGTGCAGGGATTTCTCAACACCATCGCGCTGTGGATCCTCCAGGTGCCCGCCGCCCTGCTCTGGGGGCTCCTGGCTTTCCTCTGCAGTTTCATCCCCAACATCGGTTATTTCTTCGCCATCACCCCGCCCGTCGTGTTCGGCTATCTTGTCGGCGGCTGGCCGACCGTGATCGCCGTGATCATCGTCTACGGCGTGATCAACGGCGGCGTGCAGTCAATCATCCAGCCCAAGGCCGTCGGCAGCGCCGTCTCCCTCAACCAGACCATCACCTTCTTCTCCGTGCTGTTCTGGGCCGTCGTGATCGGGCCCATCGGCGCCATCCTCGCTATCCCCCTCACCCTGCTCGCCCGAACGTTCCTCGTCGACTCCGATCCCGACGTCGCGTGGGTCAGGCCGGCATTCGGCCCGACAGTCGAGACCCGACGTCTCCTGAAGGCGGCCGATGTCGCAGGCAAGAATGCGCGGAAAGCGAAGCCACCCTCATCTCCCCGCCCGACAGCCACGCAAGCGCCGGAGCCCGGGCACGAGGGGTGAGGCGCTCCCATGCTCGCCACAATCGGACGGCTGCTCCCGCTTGCACTCGCCGTCGCGCTCAGCACCACCCCGCTCCTCGTGACGGTGCTGCTGCTTCTGTCTCCGAAACAGCGCTGGTCGGCCCCCGCCTTCCTCGCGGGCTGGATCGTCGGGCTCATCGTCGTTACGGCCGTGTTCACGGCCACACTGACCTGGCTTCCCCCGGCCGACATGACTGCCCTCCAGCCGGCCATCGGCTGGACGGAGATCGTTCTCGGCGCCGTGCTGATCGGGTCCGGCGTGTGGAAACTCCTGCATCCGTCCCCTCCCCGGCTGGCCGAACCCGCCTGGCTCAACCGGATCGCGACCCTCGGGCCCGTGTCCTGCGCCGGGGTCGGACTTGTGCTCAATATCCGGCCGAAGGCCCTCGTTCTCGGCACTGCAGCGGGGCTCGCCCTCAGCGCGCACGCGCTCCCGCTTGCCGAATTGGTGATCTGCATCCTCGTCTACACGGTCATCGGGGTGTCCAGTGTCGCGGTCCCTGTGATCCTCACGCTGGCGTCCCCGCAGACGATGATCAAACCCCTCGTGGCGCTCAAGAAGCGCATCATCAATCCGTCCCAGACCGTCACGGTTGTCGTGGCCCTGATGCTCGGTGCCCTGATCCTGGGCGACGGCATGACCCGGGTCTGAAGCAGCCACGCCACCTGGTGTGGCGTGGCGTGCTCGTGACCCGACCGCCACGGGGCTACGGCGCAGGCTACTGAGCAGGCGGCTGCGGGGTGACCGGGGAGACGGGATCGACCCGCCAGCGTGACCACGGCCATACCCCGTCCATTTCGACTTCGAGCGAGAAGCTCAACACAACGCGGATCACGACGATCACGGCGAGGACGACGACGCTTTGGACGGTCGGTTCGACGAGGATGGTCCGGATGATGTCGGCCACGATCAGGACCTCGAGGCCGAGGAGGATGGCCCGGCCCAGGTCACGACGGAGGCCCACGTACGCCTGGGCACGGGTGGAGCTCCGCAGCACGCGCGGAAGGGCGACCGCGAAAGCCAGGGCCCCACCGAGCACCATGATGATTGCACCGGCAGCCTCGACGACCTGCACGCCGGCCGAAATGACCTGCTCGAAGTCCATGGACATCCCTCTCCTCGTGGTTCAGCGTGCAGACGGTCGGCGGGATGCCCGCTCAGATCACGAGTGTTTGTTCGACAAGACCTTGGGCGACGCTTGAGAGTAGCAGGCGGTTTGCCCGGGCATACGTCCTCAGCAGGGTGAACGCTTCCTCCATCGACACGCCTCGGGAGTGCGCAAGTACGCCCTTGGCCTGCTCAATGACCACCCGGGAGGTCAACGCGTTTGTCAGCTGTTCCCGGACCGACATGCTTTCCCGGAGCGTACGCTCCTGCAGGATTCCGATCGTGGCAACGTCGGCCAGCGCCTGGGAGGCCCGCACGTCCTGCTGGCGAAGTGCACCCGGAACATTCGACAGCAGGTTGAGGGCACCGATTGTCGTCTCCCGCAGCCGCAACGGTATGGCGAAGACCGCGGCAAAACCCTGCTCGCGTGCGCTGTCCCGAAAACGCTGCCACGCGGGCGGACTCTCCTCTACGTCCGTCAGGGATACGACGGCACCGGTGACAAAGCATTCCACGCAGGGGCCCGCCCGAGCGCTCAGTTGCATGACCTCGACAAGTCTGCTGGCCTCGCTCGTCGAAGCGACAACTTCCAATTCGCCATCGGCGTCGGCCAGAAGAATTCCAGCGGCCGCAATATCGAAGAGATCAGTGCAACTCTCGACCAGGGTCTGCAGGAGATCCACCACGTCGTAGTCGGCCACAAGCGTGTCGGCAAGGGTCGCGAACGTGTCGATTAAACGGTCCTCTCTCGTTCCATCAATCATGGGACCCTTCGATCTGGCTCTCGATTACCGCGAAACTCAATCGGCGGTCAATGATTTCTGCCGCAATCTCGGCCATTGACCGGCCAGCCGCAAAAGCATGGCCCTGCATGACGAGGAGGGCATCCGCGGCAGGAATTCTCAGTTGAGCCAGGACCATTCCGGTGGCTTGATGGATCTCGCGACGAGAGAATTTCTGGCGAGTGGCACTGTCGGTCTCGTTTTCGATCTCGGTGTGGGACAGTCTGATGGCTCGAGAGAGGACCAGACGACTGACCACGGTCGCAAGGCTCGAAATCTGCTGGACGCTCTGCGAGCTGAGGCGATAGGGGCGGTTGGTATACAGATCGATCGCACCGATGCGCAAAGGCCCCAGGATCAGGGGAAAAGCAAAGACCGCACCGAGGTCATCTGCAAGGATCGCTTCCGAAAAGGCCGGCCAGGTCCGGTTCGGCCGTTTGCGAATATCAGGCTCGAGGACCGGAGCCGCGGTCTGCAGTGCGTCCCAACAGGGGCCCTCGCCAAGATCGAATTGCAACTCGTCGAGACGAAACGACTGGGCGTCACTGGCCGAAATCGTTTCAGCGGCAAGAATATCGCCGAACGTCGAGACGGATGCCCCGTCCACGGGCAACGCCGCCAGGAGCGGCTCGTACAGACGCGCCTCCTGCCCGGTCAGGGCGTTCAGTGCATCCGCAGCCACGGCAAACAGATCAGGCATCGGGGTCATACCCGCGATTCTGGTCGCAACCACGATTCACTCCCGTCCGCTGCATGATCGCAACGTACTCCTCCGGCGTCGAAAAGGAATGCAGGCAGCGCTCGGGCTCTCTCCGCCACCGTCCCGGCCCCGACAACGGTGTGGGCGTGCGCACCGGGAATCGCTCTCGTGCGTTCCCCGGAGTGTGCTCGGGAGTGCAGTCGTCGTGTCGGTTCACGACTGAGACCTTATCGAATCGGGAATGCCGCTTCCAGCATCCACTCGATGGAATTCTGATTTTCGGGAGGCACGATTGCGGGCAAGAGAATCTCCCACATTTCCCGTACGCGTCGACGGAGGTCGGCACGTTCGGTGAAGACATCAGAAACCATCTGGACCCCCGTGAAAGCGGGAATGATGAAGTGCGCCAGCTTCTCGGCGTCGGTGCCTGCGCGGAGTTCGCCGGCCTCCGTGGCGGCCAGAGTCAGTGCCTCGAAGGTAGCAAGCCAATCTTCGTATGGTCGCGCCATCGACCGATCGAAAGTCGAGGTTTCGGTTGTGAGGCGGATGCCGGCACGGACGATGGGGTCGGTGGTCAATCGTCCGGCCAGATCGCTGCAGAGCCTGAGCATCGACTCAAGCGGCCCGGTTGTCGTGTCGAGTATCGCCGTCGCGGCAGCTGTCGCGATCTCGTGTTCCGCTTCGATCACGGCGAGGGCGACGTGCTCCTTGGACTGGAAATGAAAGTACAGCGCGCCCTTGGTCACTCCGGCGGCGGCCGTGATGTCCGAGAGCGTGGCCCCGCCGAAACCCTGGCGATAGAAGACGTCCGCAGCCCCCGCGATAATCTTCTCGCGAGTGAGTACGGCGCGCTCTTGTTTCACGGTCATGGTGCGCCTCCTGGCGATTCCGCATCGAACATGGACCCGACGGCACCTCTGCATCCCCGTCCGGCACCCTCACTCCGGCTCGATCAGCGCCTCTGGGTTGGGTTCCGATCTGAGCGCCGACCGAATCATCAGGACACCGATGGCCAACAACACCGAAATACCGAGAATCGGCCCCACTGCGTAGCCGAGCCAGAAGAGCGGCACGAATACGCAACCGGCGATGACGAGTGCTGTTGAAATGTCCACCAGCTGCGCGCGAGTTGATTGTTTCAAACTTCCCCCCAGATGTTTTTTCGGTGAGCGCGGCACCGGCCGAACGCGAGTTCGACTCCGTGCTCACCGACCCCCGACGGCACAGACGCCGGCGATGCGCCTTTCAGCGAACGCCGATGCCATCCAATAAAAAACCGGTTTCCCCGTTTGTTTGGTTCCCCTCGATGAGTGTATGCCATTGTGCGCAGCGACAGGGTGGTCTCACTCAAGAAAAGTGGCGACGTGGGCGAGGAACCGGGCGGCCTCAGGTACCGATGCAGGTGCCCTTACTGGTTACGCGACGCGGTCGCGGGTGATGTCGTTCCCAGCCGCATCGACGAGAAAGCGAACATCATCGCGATCAAGATGTTCGTGACCAGTGGAACCATCAGGCCCCCCGATTCCGGCCGACTGACAAAAGCGATAAGCACGTAGATCGCCTGGGAACCGAACAGGAGTGCAAACACGACACCGGATGTCCGGTGCGCCGTCATCTTCCACCACGGGCGCCTCTGTTCGACCGGTTCGTCCTCGGCGCGAAAGGTTCTCGCAGCAAAGACGACCAGGACCAGCGCGAGGACTGCTGCCGCGACGGACGCAACAGGCAGAGGGAGACCGATCGTCAGGGCCGACCCGAGAATGACGAGAACGCAACCGCTCGTCACGTAGGCGATTTTCGTTGACGTGCTCGTGATTCGAATTGCCATGGACATCCCCCTCGATGAAAAGACTGACTCGCGTAGACCTGGCTACCACATCTGCCGGACCCACCCCTGCGACCGATCAGGACGCGGTGCGTGGTGGCGCTTCTTGCACACCCGCGTGTCCGTGTTCCTGATTATGCCGCAGTGCGCTCAGCAGCCGATCACGGGACAGCGATCCGCGAGGCCCGGCCCGCGCGCGCCCGTCCGATCACCTTGTCCACTTCCACGAGCAGGAAGATGACGGCGGAAAGTCCCAGCGTGTACGCCCATTCGCGAACCCCGATCGGCGTCGAGCTGAACCAGAGGTTCATGAATGGCGTGCAGAGGGTGAGGCTCGACGCCCGGAGGCACCGGGAAGTGAACAGGAACGCGAGCCGGCTGAAGGTGGGCGTGGTCGCGGCCGTGGTCTGCGCTTTCGCGGTGGTGGACCCGATTCCCTGCTCGAGGAAGAACACCCCGACGGTCGCGGCCGTGATCAGGTTGACCCACAGGATCTGCGTCGGTTGGAGCGGCAGCGCGAATCCGAACAGCACGGCGAGCAGGAGCACCAGGGACTGGGCTGCGGTCGTGGGCAGGATGAAGACGATGGATTTCTGCAGGTTGTCGCGGATGCGACGGCCTTCGTGAACTGCACTCTGGATGGTGGCGAAGTTGTCGTCGGCGAGCACGATGCCTGCCGCTTCCTTCGTCGCTTCGTGCCCTTGATCCCCCTTGCCAGTCCGACGTCCGCTCGACGAAGCGCGGGCGCGTCGTCGACCCCGTCGCCGGTCATCGCGACCTCCTCCCGGTGTGGCTGGAGGGCCTTGGGGAGAAGTTGTCCACAGAAATCTTTTTTGACCAGGTATTCCACAGGTGGCTTGTGGGGTGGCGGATGCCCCGGGAATGTCGGTGGTGGTCCGTAGAGTGACCGGTATGACAGCTGAAGAACCCTCAACTATTCGTTCGGAAAGCACGGCGGAACCCCCGCCCGGGATCCCTCCCGACTCGTACCTCAACCCCCGGCATCTCAGCCTGGTGGAGCCGTCCCTGCCCGAGGTGTATGACGCGATCCGGGAGGCGGACCGGGAGATGAACCGGGCCGCCGCGAAGCGGGCCGCCGCGATCTATGCGGCGCAACGGGTCCTGGCGGATGTCGGCCGGGCCCGCGCGGACGCCGCAGAACGCGCCGGCGGGCCGCGCCCGCCGTGGTCGCCGGAAGAAGCCACGAAAGAGGAGTTCACCTGCGAGGTCGGCGCCCTGCTTCGGCTGCCCAGGCGCACGGCGGAGACCCTGATCGAAGCCAGCCGCACCCTCGCCGAAGACCTCCCCGTGACCCGGGAGGCCCTGGCCTCCGGGGTGATCAGTTACCGGCACGCCCAGGTGATCATGGAGCAGGCCTGGGGCATCCGCGTCGATGATGACCCGGAAGCGGCCGCGCGGGCCCGGGCCGTGTTCGAGGAGGTCCTCGTGCCCGACGCGGAAGTGCTGACCGTGGCGAAGCTCGCCGATCGGGCCCGAAGGGTGCGGGAACGCACCCACCCGGAGACCATCACCGCGAGGCACCAGAAAAGCGTCGAGGACCGGCACGTGGTGTTCCAGGCCCTCGACGACGGCATGGCCTCCCTGTATCTGACCGGGGACGCGGAGAAGGTGCAGGCCGCGTACCACCGCACCCTCGACACCGCGCTGACCCTGCAGGGCCCGGACGAGGTCCGCACCCTGACGCAGATCGCGGCGGACGTGCTCACCGATGTCCTGATCAGTGGGGTCACCCCGGACGGACTCGGTGCCGGGGTGGCCGCGCAGGTCAACGTGACCGTNCGTGACCGTTCCCGTGCTGACCCTGCTGGGGAAGAGCGAGGAGCCCGGGTATCTGGCCGGGTACGGGCCGATCGACCCCGACACCGCGAGGCGTCTCGCGGCCGGGGCGCCGAGCTTCACCCGGCTCCTCACCCACCCGGAAACCGGCGTCGTGCTCTCGATGGGACGCGACACCTACAAACCACCCGCCGCGCTCAAGAAATGGCTCGAGGTGCGCGATGAAACCTGCACCTTCCCGGGCCGCCGGCGCTCCGCCAAACGATCAGACCTCGACCACAGTGTGGAGTGGCAGCACGGCGGGGAGACCGACGCGATGAACCTCGCCCACCTCTGCCCGTATCACCACGCGGTGAAGAGCTACACCCGGTGGTCGCCGAAACACCTCGGCGACGGTCGCATCGAATGGACCTCCCCGGCCGGGTACAGCTACATCGTCGAACCCTCCGCCGATATGAGACCACCCCGGAAACCGAAACCCGCACCGAAACCACCAGCCCCGATCGTTGACGTCTGGAACCTCGACCCCACACCCGAAGACCCCGACGACCCGACACCCTTCTAGAGCGCAGGGCGTTGCCCGGCAGGAAGTATTGCTCGTGGCGTGCGGTCGTGAGCCTCAAAGTCATGGTCGAATCTGGCGGACCTGCACATGTCGCAGACATGGCTGGATCTCGATGCAACAAAAAAGGGCCCCGTTCGTGAGAACGGAACCCTTCGCTGATCTGGCTTTACTGGTGCACCCCCCGGGACTTGAACCCGGAACCCACTGATTAAGAGTCAGTTGCTCTGCCAATTGAGCTAGAGGTGCGTATTTGTTTCTCCGGGACGACCCGAAGCGACTCTAGAGAATAACACCGGAAACGTCCCCGGCGCCAATCGAGGCCGCGCACCGGTGAGTCGCGCGGAAATTACTATCCTTGGGAGTGTGACCGACGCGACAATTCCTCCCCGAAACAGTGCCTCCGACGAGGCCTCGACCTACAGCCTCGACGATGACCTGGCCCTCGCCATCGAACTCGCCGATGCCGCGGATGCCATCTCCCGCGACCGCTTCACCGCGATGGACCTCGTCGTCACGACCAAGCCGGACCGCACCCCCGTGACGGACGCCGACCAGGCCGTCGAACGAGCCATCCGTGCCCTCCTCGCGGAACGACGTCCGAACGACGGCATTCTCGGCGAGGAATACGGCACCGCCGGCTCGACCGTGCGCCAGTGGATCATCGACCCGATCGACGGCACCGCCGGTTTCCTGCGCGGCGTGCAGATCTGGGGAACTCTGATCTCCCTCGCTGTCGACGGTATCCCCGTCGTCGGAGTGGTGAGCTCCCCCGCCCTCGGCAAGCGCTGGTGGGCGCGAGCCGGCGCCGGCGCCTGGTCCAGCGACGAGCGCACCCCCGACGCAGCCCCGCGCCGGCTCCAGGTCTCCGGCGTCCCGACCCTCACCGACGCGTCCCTGAGCTACAACAGCATCCAGCAGTGGGACCAGACCGGCCACCTCGACGAGCTTGTCGCCCTCTCCCGGTCGGTGTGGCGCACTCGGGCATACGGCGACATGTGGTCGTACATGCTCCTGGCCGAAGGCGTGCTCGATATCGTGGCCGAATTCGACCTCAAGCCATACGACATGGCCGCGCTCGCCCCGATCGTCCAGGAGGCCGGCGGCACCTTCACCTCGGCCGACGGGCTCGAGGGACCCTGGCACGGCAGCTCCCTCGCCACCAACGGACTGCTGCACGCCGCGACCCTCGAGGTCCTCCGTGCGTCCGCGGCCGGCACCGCCGGCACGGCCCGTCACGGCTGATGCCACCCTCGCGCCCCGGGCCGGTCCGGGTTGCCCCCCTCTCTGCCCGGCGCGCCGTCATCGCGCGAGCCGCGGCCACAGCAGCACTCGCCCTCGGCCTGTCGCTTACGGTGAGCGGATGCGCCTCCGTCGCCCGTCTCGCCCCCTCGGCCAGTGACGGGGCCGCCTCGCTTGCCGCATCAGCCACGGCCGTGCCGATCGAGGTGTCAAAGGTCGTAGTCGGGGACTGCCTCGACAACGTCGGGGACGCCGAAGTGGCATCCGCTGTCACCGTCACGCTGGTGCCGTGCGCCGAAGTGCACGCCTTCGAGGTCTACGCGGGCTTCGACCTGCCGATGGAGTCGTATCCCGGCGAAGACGCTGTCGTCGCGGCGGCCGAAGACGGCTGCGGAACCCGGTTCGAGACCTTCACCGGCAGCGCCTATGACGGCTCCCAGCTCGATTACAACTACTTCGTTCCGCCGGAGGACGGCTGGACGATCTCCGGCAGCCACCTGGTCTCGTGCCTGATCGACGACCCCGCCGGCCCCGTGACCGGAACCCTCGCCCAGGCCCGCCGTTGATGCCCTGACATCACGAGGTCAGGCGTCACGGTCCCACTGCGTGCCGTCGAGGTCGCCCCGCAGCGTCCCGGTCGCCGCGTCGACGGCAGCGCCGACGGTGTCGGCGAATCGTTCGGGCGGGAACCGTTTGCCGAGGCCGTATCGACGCAGGACGTCTTTCACGGGACCCTTCATCTCCGCGAAAACGAGGGTGGCGCCGCGCTTCTGCAGGAACTCATCCAGTTCGAGCAGTTCGTCGACGGCGGTGGTGTCGATATCGGTGATGGGTTCCGCGGCCAGGATCACGGTGCGCACGTCGGCGCCGGCCGCGCTGACGGTCGCCCGGACGTAGTCGTCGAAGATCCCACCATTGGCGAAGAAGAGCGGCGCGTCGAAACGCACGATGACGATTCCGGGCAGGCGCTCGCCTTCCGGGTGCCGTGACAGGTCGTGGTAGCCCCGGAGGCCATGAATGCGACCCAGCTCCGCACGATACGGCCGCCAGGCGTGGCCGACGAATTCGCCGAGCGACAAGACGACCGCGACGATGATCCCTTCGATCACGCCGACGACGAGCACGCCGAAGAAAGCAGCGACGGACAAGAAGGCATCGGTCCTGCTCATCCGCACGAGGGCGACGAATCCCGTGATGTCGACGAGCCCCGCCGCCGCAACCATCACGACGGCCGCGATCGTGGCGGATGGCAGGAAGTCCGTGAGGCCGGGTGCGAGCAGCATGAACAGAACGAGGAGGACAGCCCCGGCCACTCCGGCGAGTTGAGAGCGCGCCCCGGCGCTCTCAGCGGCGGCAGTACGCGACGACGACGCCGAGATGGGGAACCCGCCGAACAGGCCGGCGAGCAGATTCGAAGCGCCGACCGCCACCATCTCCTGGCTGCCGTCGACGTTGTCCCCGCGGCGCGCGGCGAAGGTGCGGGAGAGCACCGCGGTGTCCGCGAAGGCGATGAGCGCCATCCCGAGCGCGGGAAGGACCAGGCCGACGACATCCGCCCCCTGCAGGCCGGCGAGGGCGGGTGCCGGAAGGCCGGCGGGGAGAGCGCCGACGACGGGGAGGCCGTCGTGGAGGCCGAGGGCGAACGTCAGCACCATCGAGGCCACGACCGCGACGAGGATCCCAGGGATCCGGCTCTTCGTCCAGACCAGGACGACGATGACACCCAGTGAGCCGATCCCGAACAGCATCGCGGTCGGGTTCACCTGGCCGCCGACGATGCCGGTGACGATGGCGATCGCATCTCGCAGCGGCGATGCCGACGAGAGAGAGAATCCGAGGAGCGGCGGGATCTGCGACAGAATGACGATCACCGCGAGTGCGTTGAGGTAGCCGACCCGGAGCGGCTTGGAAAGCAGGTCGGTCACGAACCCCAGGCGCAGCAATCCGCCCAGGATGAGTACCGCGCCGACCATGATTCCCAGGAGTCCGGCGAGGGCAACGGCACGGGCGCTGTCCCCGGCGGCGAGCGGCAGGATGGCCGCGGCGATGATCGGCGCGAGAGCCGAGTCGGGAGCGAGCACCAGGATCCGGGACGGCCCGACGACGGCGTAGACGAGAAGAGGAACGATCGTGGCGAACAGGCCGGACTCGGGCGGAAGGCCGGCGACCTCGGCATAGCCGATGCCGACCGGGATGAGCAGGGCGGTCAGGATCGCACCTGCGCGCAGATCGGGCAGCAGCCAGATGCGCCGATAGCCCAGCGCTGTAGCGACGCCTGGCGCCCATTTCCGCAGTCCGGTGTCGGCCATGAGACTCCTCGTCCGAGGTCATCATGCCCCGAAAGCGCGCGGCGGACTACCGAGCCGTGCGACGGGTGAAGACCAGATGGACGACTCCGGACGGAGAAGGGGTCGCCTCGATGTCAAAGCGTTGCTCGAGCCCCTCGAGTCCGTCCCACAGCCGTTCGCCCCGGCCCAGGACGATCGGTACGAGGACGATGTGCATGTGATCGATCAGGTCGGCCTCGAGGAACTGTCGAACCGTGCTGACGCCGCCACCGACCCGGACGTCGCGGTCGCCGGCCAGGGCGCGAGCCTGTTCGAGCGCCGAGACGGGGTCGGAATCAACGAAATGAAAGGTTGTTCCGCCGTCCATCACGAGCATCGGCCGCGGATGGTGCGTCAGCACGACCACGGGGGTGTGGAACACCGGGTTGTCGCCCCACCATCCCTTCCACTCTTCGTCCTCCCAGGGACCACGCACCGGGCCGAACTTGTTGCGGCCCATGATCTCCACGCCGATCCCGGGACCCCAGGCGCTGGCGAACGCATCGTCGACGCCGAAGGATGCCGCAGACTCCCCGTGAAGGCCCATCTCGCGGAAGGTGCGTGTCGCGATCGCCCATTCCAGGAGCCGGGAGCCTGCGTGTCCGAAGGGAGCGTCGAGTTCCTGGCCTTCTCCGGTGCCGAAGCCGTCGAGGGAGACCGAGAAGTTGTGCACGCGGACGAGGGACATGTCATCTCCTGGAGTCGTGGTCGTAGGGAATCACACTATGGTGATTCGACCCACGGGCTCAAGGGGTCACGAGCTCACGACCGACGGTCCGAGACTCGAGGACTCAAGAGCGTGTGACAGGAACCGATGGTGGAGATGGGGGGAATTGAACCCCCGTCCACTGCTGTGGTCATATGCCTTCTACGGGTGTATCCAGTGAAGTCGTTCTACTCGGCTCCGGAATTTGCCACTGTCAGCTAATCCGACGAGCCCAGCCCTCGTTTAAGTCCCCCTACACCCCGCGGCTCAGAGTAGGAGCAATCTCTCTAAATGACGTCAGGGTCCGGGTAGAGAGCATTCCCGGCCTGACGGACTCTCTAGTTGCTTTACTTAGGCCGCGAGGGCGTAAGCAGAAGCAGAGTCAGTGCGGTTTGTTTTGGCACTTATTGTTTTGCAGGGAGCGTTAACGAGTTAACCCTGCATCCTCGACCCGCTTCTCACAATTGCGCAGGCAATGTCGAAACCGATCATCCCCATGAGCACTCGTCGCCATTGTTCGGCGCCACCGACGTGCGGCGGAATGAGTGGGTCCTGTCACACACTGTTGAGTTGTCAATACTGCACTCGTTCTTTTCGAACTGATCGTGCAGCCTTTCAGTCTACAACACTTCTGCCGGAATGCGGGGCGACGGCCAGCAGGACGCGCTCGGCCTCGGAGTCGCCGGGAACGATCACATCGATGCGCGCAGCACCAGACCGGACCGTGACGATACTCGCCTCGGCGTAACGCGGATGCCGCTGCACGGTGACCGACTCCAACCGCGCCAGGAACACGATCAGCCGGGAGCTCGACAATTCGGACCGATCGGCCAGACCGAACCAGTCGCGACGGGACAGCACTTGAACCTCCGCGTCGGTCCCGCAGACGATGGCGCCGTGCAGCACAGTCGGACGGAACAGGTTCAACACCCGCGCCATGAAGCCGCCGGTCGCCCGAACCCGCTCACGCGGATGCGCGGCGTAGAGGTGGAGTTCCGGCTCGCGATCCCGCAGATTCGTCCAGTCCGCCATCAGGTCCGCGTCGGTTGCCCGGAATACGGCAGAGTTGAGGACGGCATTGGGCCGCCGGTCGATGGCGGGGCCGACCGGGAAAGTCAGCATCGAAGCAGCGGCCGTTGCGGCGTCGTGTGAGCCGAACGTCACTCCCAAGCCCAGCGACATGTCACGGAGCATGTCGACGAATCCGCTGACGACCTCGCGCGAGGAGCCGTTGTAGCCGACCTGGAGCACGCTGCCGTCCCGGGAGTACACCCGAAGGCGCCCGTCGGTGAGGTCGACGCTGTCCTCGATGGCAACGACGGCGTCGTAGGGCAGAGTCGAGCCGGCGTATGCCGAACCTGTCCTGCTCAGCACAGTGAGGGCGTCGCTCCCCGCGATGATCAGGTGGTCATAGAGGTCCATGGTCGGATCCGCGTCCCTGCGCGGGATGTTCCGCGGCACCTTGAGCACGAGGCGCTCCGACGTGGGATCGCACCCGAAGTCGCGAAAGAGCCGCGGGACCTCATCCAGTGTCCGCACCGCGTCCACCCAGGGGCCGAAGGCGTTGTATTCCGCGTCGGCTGTACTCATTGCCTTCATCGTAACGCCCCGCATCCGCCGCATCGACGCGTGCGGATGCCGTCGCCCGCTCGTCCGACGGGCGGGCGATTCAACCGGGTGTCAGTCGCCGATGTGCTTGCGCGCGGACATCGCGCGGTCGGACTCGCGCTTGTCCTGGCGCTCACGGAGCGTCTGGCGCTTGTCGTATTCCTTCTTGCCCTTGGCGACGGCGATCTCGACCTTGGCCTTGCCGTTGCTGAAGTAGATCCGCAGGGGAACGAGCGTGTAGCCGCCCTCCTTGGTCTTGTGGCTGATCTTGATGATCTCCTGCTTGTGCAGCAGCAGTTTGCGCTTGCGCCGCGGCGGGTGGTTCGTCCAGGTACCGGCCATGTATTCCTGGATGTGAACGGCGTCGAGCCAGGCTTCGCCGCCCTCGATGAAGGCATAGCCGTCGACGAGCGAGGCGCGGCCGGCGCGCAGGGATTTCACCTCGGTCCCGGTGAGCACCATTCCGGCCTCGTACGTCTCCTCGATGAGGTAGTCGTGGCGTGCCTTGCGATTGGTCGAGACGACCTTTTCGCCGATTTCCCTGGGCACGGGTTACTCCTCAACGTCGGTGGGTGGGCAGACCGGTACCGGCCAGCCCACCAGTCTAGCTCTCGGCCTCGAGCCGTTCGGACGAACGGCTACACCTTCAGGTAGCGGGTGATGGCGAAGTTGGCGGAGAAGGCCGCGAGTACCGCGCCGACCACCAGCAGGATCGGCACGACGAGGAGCGCATCCTGCATGCCCACAAGCGAGAAGCCTGTCAGCCGGGAACCGAGGAAGCCCTGGACGAACCATTGCACGAGGGCAAGGACCGCACCACCTGCCAGAAGCGATCCCAGCAGCGCCGCAAAGACGCCCTCGAGGATGAACGGCGTCTGGATGAACCGGTTCGATGCACCGACGAGTCTCATGATGCCGAGCTCACGCCGCCTCGAGAAGGCCGACAGCCGGATGGTGGTGGCGATCAGCAACGCTGCAGCCACGAGCATGAGCGAGGCGATACCGATCGCCGTGTAGCTCGCCGCATTGAGCACGGAGAAGATCTGGTCGAGGTACTTGCGCTGGTCAGCGACGTTCTCGACCCCGGCCACGCCGGACAGGCTCTCCACGAGCACATCCGATTGGGACGGGTCCTTGAGGTTCACCCAGAAGGTCTGGTTCAGTTGCTCCGGAGTCACATAGTCGGCGACCGGGTTGCCTGCGAACTGCTTCTTGAAGTTCTCGAAGGCCTGTTCATGCGTCTCGAAATAGTACTTGTCCACGAACGGCGAGAGCGTCGGCGACTCGAGCTGGGCCTTGACGGCGTCGATCTGACCCTGGCTCGCCTCTCCCCCGGTGCAGGTCTCCCCCGGTGAGATCGCGGTGCACATGTAGATTCCGACCTGGGCGCGGTCGTACCAGAAGTTCTTCATCTGGCCGATCTGCATCTGCATCAGGATCGCAGCGCCGACGAAGGTCAGCGAGATGAAGGTCACGAGCACGACAGAGACAACCATCGAGGCATTGCGACGCAGGCCGTTGGCGGCTTCGGAGAGCACCAGTCCGAGTCTCATCGGGTGGGTCCCACATTCTGTTCGCCGGTCTGGTCTGGTTTTTCGCCGGGAGCACGAAGCCCCAGCCTCTCGGCCAGGGTGAGCTGGTCGAGAACGTCGTCCTGGGTAGGTGCCATCGGACGCGACATGTACTTCGGTTGCTCGGCAGCACCCGCATCTGACGGGGAATCGTCTGCACCGGTCCCGGTTGGCGTCGTCGCGGCATCCGCCTGCTGCTCGCGGCCGGGCAGGAAGATCGCCGAGGTCAGCGGGAGGGGCATGCCGGAATCTGAGGCAATAGCCATGGCCTGCTCGCCGAACGGCTGCGGAATGGCGGCGGGCGGCGTGGCCGGGGCCGCAGCGTCTGCGCCCGTCTCGGCGAGGGCGCCCGCACGAGCCGGGGCGTCGGGGACGATGACGACCGGCGTGATGGGTGCAGCAGGAACGGGAACGGCCGCTGGCACGAGCGGCGCGGGCACGGGTGCGGAGGGGTGGGTGAGGGCAGGAGTGGCCGGGGCCATCGGGTTCGCCTGGTTTGCCTGGTTCGCCGGGTTCGCCGGGGCGAACACCGACGGCAGTGCGCTCGGCGCAAGTGCTGACACGGTGTGCTGCGGGTCGATGGCCGGCTTCCGGTGCAGGCCAGCTCCGAGCGGAATGATCGGGATGCCTGCGGTCGCGTAACCACCCTGGCGTTCGTCGCGCACGATCTTGCCGCCGGAGAGCTCGATGACCCGGCGCTGCATCTGGTCGACGATGCCGGCCTCGTGCGTGGCCATGACCACGGTCGTGCCGCCCGCGTTGATGCGCTCGAGCAGGGCCATGATGCCCGCGCTCGTGGTGGGGTCGAGGTTTCCGGTCGGCTCGTCGGCGAGAAGCACCTGGGGCTTGTTGACGATGGCTCGCGCGATCGCGACCCGCTGCTGCTCACCTCCGGAGAGTTCGTGGGGCAGCCGGAGCGCCTTCTCGGCGAGTCCGACCATCTTGAGCGTGTCAGGAACGGCCTCCTGGATGAAGCCGCGCGACTTGCCGATCACCTGCAGGCTGAAGGCGACGTTCTCGAACACGCTCTTGTTCGGCAACAGCCGGAAGTCCTGGAAGACGACTCCGAGGTTGCGCCGGAAGTACGGGACTTTGCGGTTCGAGATCGACCGCAGGTCCTGTCCGAGCACGTGGATGCGCCCGCTCGTGGGTTTGTCCTCCTTGAGGATCAGCCGCAGGCAGGTTGACTTACCCGAACCGGATGCACCGACGAGGAAGACGAACTCGCCGCGCAGAACCTCGACGTTGATGTCGTCGAGGGCCGGTCGGGTCGTTCCCGGATATTTCTTAGTGATGCTGTCAAAACGGATCATGGCCCCTTGAGCCTAGGCAGGCATCCTGTGTTTTGCCAGTTCGACATACCGGCAAGCTTTTCCTCACAGGCAGGAACCGCCGAATTGGGCTCAATCCTGCGGTGCCTGCTTCCGCCAGCGGATGCCGGCGGCGATGAAACCGTCGAGGTCGCCGTCGAAGACCTGGGTGGGATTGTTGACCTCATAGTTGGTGCGGAGGTCCTTGACCATTTGGTACGGGGCGAGCACGTAGCTGCGCATCTGGTCGCCCCAGCTCGCCGTGATGACGCCGGCGAATTCCTTCTTGGTCGCGGCTTCCTGCTCGCGCTGGATCAGCAACAGCCGGGACTGCAGCACCCGCATGGCGGCCGCGCGGTTCTGGATCTGGCTCTTCTCGTTCTGGCAGCTCACCACCGTGCCGGTCGGGAGGTGGGTGATCCGGACGGCGGAGTCCGTCGTGTTGACGGACTGGCCGCCGGGTCCGCTCGACCGGAACACGTCCACGCGGATGTCGGTGTCCGGGATCTCGATCGACTCGGTCTGCTCGATGAGCGGCACGACCTCGACGGCGGCGAAAGAGGTCTGGCGCTTGCCCGCGGAGTTGAACGGGCTCATCCGCACGAGCCGGTGGGTGCCGGCCTCGACGCTCAGCGTGCCGAAGGCATACGGCGAATCGATCTGCAGGGTCGCGGACTTGATGCCGGCCTCTTCCGCGTATCCGACGTCCAGCACCGTCACCGGGTAGTCGTGCTGTTCGGCCCAGCGCAGGTACATCCGCATCAGCATCTCGGCGAAGTCGGCTGCGTCGACGCCACCGGCGCCCGAGCGGATGGTCATCACGGCGGGTCGTTCGTCGAATTCGCCGTTGAGAAGGGTGTGCACTTCGAGTTCGCCGAGTACCTTCTGCAGGCTCGCGAGCTCTGCGGTGGCTTCCTCGGCCGACTCCTCGTCGCCCTCGCCGTCGTTGGCCATCTCCACGAGGACTTCGAGGTCGTCGAGCCGGGACTCGATGCTCTCGATGCGCGCGAGCTCCGACTGGCGGTGGCTGAGGTCGCTCGTGACCTTCTGGGCGTGCTCCGAGTCGTCCCACAGGTCGGGGGCGCCGGCCTGGTCGTTCAGGTCGGCGATGTCGGTGCGCAGTTGATCGATGTCGATCACGGCCCGAATGTCGCCGAAGGTGGCCCGCAATGCGGCGATCTGCTCCGAAATGTCCAGCTCAATCATTTGTTGCCCAGCCTACCCGGCGTCGCAGGTCGCGGGCTGGTGCCCACCCGGGCGCGGCTGCGCACCCGGGTAGCATCGAGGAGTCATGACAAGCACCGAACGCCCCTTCAGCCTGCGCTCGGTGGCCCTTGCCGCCTTCCTGCCGACGTTCCTCTTCTCCGTCGGTGAGGGTGCGATCATCCCGCTGATCCCGATCGTGGCCAACAACCTCGGGGCGTCACTCGCCATGGCGGGGTTCATCGCCGCGATGATCATGGTCGGCGAGCTCATCGGCGACATCCCGAGCGGCTGGGTCGTCTCCCGGATCGGCGAGCGCAACGCGATGATCTGGGCATCGTTCCTCGCGATCATCGCGATCCTCGTCTGCCTGGTCGCCCCGAACCCGCTCGTGCTGGGCGTCGGGATCTTCATCGTCGGCCTCGCGACGGCGATCTTCTCCCTCGCCAGGCATGCCTTCATGACGAGCTACGTGCCGGTCGCCTACCGGGCGCGTGCGCTGTCGACCCTCGGCGGAATCTTTCGCGGCGGCTGGTTCGTCGGCCCCTTCATCGCGACCGCGGTCATCCGCTTCACCGGGGGCACCCAGGCCGTGTTCTGGGTGTTCGTCGTCGCGTGTCTGGGCGCGGCCCTCGTGCTCCTGCTGTTGCCGGACCCGGAGAGCACCTTCGGCACTCCCGAACTCGCGACGTCCCCGGATGGAACCGTGCGCCCGGCCGGCCAGGAACTCGCGGAGGAGGAGAGCCAGGGCCTGTTCCAGACCATCTGGAGCTTCCGTGGCGTCCTCCTCCGGCTCGGCACCGGCGCGGGCCTCGTCGGCGCGATGCGGTCGGCCCGCGCCGTCCTCATCCCGCTCTGGGCCGTCAGCATCGGCATCAGCGAGCCGGACATCGCGCTCATCATCGGCATCGCCGGCGGCATCGACTTCGCCCTGTTCTACGCGAGCGGCCAGATCATGGACCGTTACGGTCGCATGTGGAGCGCGCTCCCCTCGATGATCGGCCTCGGCCTCGGCCTCCTCGTCCTCGCGTTCACGCATGACCTGTCCACCAACGTGCAGTGGCTCATCGGTGTCGCGATCTTCCTGTCGGTCGCGAACGGGATCGGCAGCGGAATCCTGATGACACTCGGCGCCGACCTCGCCCCCAAGGACAACCCGGCACCGTTCCTCGGAGCGTGGCGGTTCACCGGCGACTTCGGCAGCGCGGTCGCCCCGGTCGCCGTCGCCGGGCTCACGATCGTGTCGATCTCCCTCGCGAGCGGCGTGATGGGCGCCTTCGGGCTGATCGGCGCCGTGCTGCTCGGCCGGTACATCCCGCGCTACGTTCCCCGCCGCCCCCGGCCCGGAATCAAGCCCGGACCAGCGTCGGGGACCCCCGGAACGCTGCCCGGCCGGGAATGACCGATGTGGAATGTTCCCCAGTGCAGTGACGTTTAATGGTGTCATGCCCCTCATCGGAGAATATGAACCCAGCCCACAGCAGTGGGTCCGCGACCAGGTCGCCCTCTACGAGAGCTCAGGCGGCGAGCAGGGCACCACGATGCGCGGCATGCCCGTCATCGTGCTGACCACGCTCGGTGCGAAGTCCGGCAAGATCCGTAAGGCCCCGCTGATGCGCGTCGAGCACGACGGCAGCTACGCGGCGATCGCCTCGCTCGGCGGCGCACCGCGGAACCCGGTCTGGTACGCCAACGTGGTCGCCCACCCCGAGGTCGAACTGCAGGACGGCACCCGGAAATGGGACATGGTCGCCCGCGAGGTCACCGGCGACGAACGCGCCGCGTGGTGGGAACGCGCCGTCGCGGCATACCCCGACTATGCCGACTACCAGGTCAAGACCGAACGGATCATCCCCGTCTTCGTGCTCGAGCCCCTCGCCGCAGAGCCGGTAACCGCAGAGCCTGTCTCCGCCGTTCAGAGCCCCGCCGCACCCGCGGCGCAGGACTGAGCGTGGCGCGCGCCCGCTCCGGCACCAGACCTCCCCTTCTCGACCCGATCCGCCTCGACGACCTCACGGATGCCGATGGCTCAGAGCTCGTCTCTGGCGCCGACGTCGAAGCACAGCGTTTCAGCGGCTGCGACTTCGACGGACGGGACCTCACCGGGGTCGCCTTCCGCGAGTGCGAATTCCACACGGTGTCGCTCAACGATGCGAAACTGCGCGGCGCAACCCTGTCGGAGTGCGTCGCGGGCGAACTGCACGCGGCCATCTTCAGCGCACCCCGCTCGGTCTGGCGCGACGTGCGCGTCGAGCACTCTCGCCTCGGCTCCGTCGAACTCTACGAGTCGAGCCTCCGGTCCGTGCAGTTCGACGGCAGCAAGCTCGACTTCGTCAACCTGCGGAACGCCCAGCTGCACGATGTCCTGCTGAGCAATTGCATCATCGAGGAGCTCGACCTCGGCAGCGCGACTGTGCAGCGCCTCGAGCTCCGGGACTGCCGGATCGGCACTCTCGACGTGACGAGGGCCACGCTCAAGGACGTCGACCTGCGCGGAAGCGATTTCAGCGTCATCCGTGGTCTCGAGGGTCTCCGCGGAGCCACGGTCGACGACTCCCAGCTGAGCCTCCTCGCCCCGATCATGGCGGATCACCTGGGCATCATCGTCGAGTAGCGGCGCCGAGTAGCGGCGCCGCGCTCGGTTCCGGGCTGTAGCCGAGCGCGGGTATTCCGCCGCTCCGCGTCTGGTGCACCACCCGCGGAGCGGCGGAACACCCGCGTTCGACCTTGCCGGCCCGGTGCGGGCTCAGGACTTCCGTGAACCGCCCGACTTCGCCGGCTTCCGAGACTTCCCGGCCTTCGACTTTGCGGATTTCTTGTGGGACTTCGCTGGCTTCGGGGACTTCGCCGGCTGTAGCGAAGCGGACGGGACCGCAGAAGGGAGGGAGGCAGCCTGCGCGCCGCTCGGGTCGGCATCCGCTGCACGTGTCGCCGGCACCGAATCGGCCAGCGGATCACTCTCCCCCGCCGCAGCCCGGCGGTACCCCTGCAACCAGGCGTCGAGATCGTCGAACACTGTGGGCGCGAGCGAGTAGATGCGTTGCTGGGCGCGAGGCTCCACCGCGACAAAGCCCGCCTCGCGCAGCGCGCGCAGGTGCCGGGAGGTTCCGGGCTGGCTGAGGCCCAGGTGCGCCGCGAGTTGGCCGGTGCTGCGGTCGCCGAGTCGCAATTCGGCGAGAATCGCGCGGCGGTTCCCGTCGACGAGGACATCGAAGGCGGTTTGCAAGTCCAAGATGTGCATGCATTCAGTATGTACTCGGCTTATATAAGCCTCAAACGCATATACGAGACACTTCCTGGCTAGGGAATGGCGCCCGCTGTCGCCTCCAGGTCGGAGATCGGGCGGTCGCGCTGGGTCGCGATCGCGGCGCCCGCGGCCACGCAGACCACGACGATCGCGATCTGCTGCTGGAGCAGCAGAGTCTCCCCGAGCACGAGCACACCGAATATCGCCGCGATGACCGGTCCGAAGCTCGTGATGATCGCGTAGAGGCGCGGGGTGATCCGGCGCAGGATGTACGTGTCGAGCACGTACGGGAATGCAGAGGAGAGCACCCCGATCGCGAGCAGCAGCCCGAGCACACCCCAGTCGAGCCGGGTGTAGTCGACGGTGAGGAGCGCAAACGGCACGAGCAGGGTGAGACTGACGACGCTCGCGACCGAGATGCCCTCGAGGCCGGGGAAGGTCACGGCGACCCGTCGGGTCAGCAGGATGTACCCGGCCCACGCCGCCGCCGCGACGAGGGCGTAGAACAGGCCGAGCAGGTTGATCTCTCCGGAGGACCAGGTCAGCAGGAAGACTCCCCCGGCCGCCGTGGTCGCGCAGATGAAGTCGAGCGGTCGCCGCGAGGTGAAGAGGGCGAGGGAGAACGGGCCCAGGAATTCGATCGTCGCAGCGATGCCGAGCCCGAGCAGGTGCACCGCCTCGTAGAAGGCGAGGTTCATCACGGCGAGGTCAAGTCCGAGAAGGAGCGCGGGCCAGAGCAGCCGCCACGTCAGGGTCGACAGCTTCGGTCGGTAGAACGGCAGGACCGCGCAGGCCATCACGATCTGCCTGGCCGCGACGACGACGGGGGAACCGACGATCGGGATCGCGAGTCCGGCGAGCGAGGAGCCGTAGTTGATGCTGACCTCGGTGACGAGCTGGGCACCGGCCCCCGCCAGCCGTTTGGATTTCGCCGTCACGCCGGGCGCCCCTGTCTCGTTCACGATGTCGTGCCGCGCGGATCGCGCTCGAATTCGAGGCTAGCGGGTGACGGGACGGTTCAAGGCCCGGCCCACGCCTCGGCCAGGAGTGTGACCGTTTCGTCATCGGAGAGCTGGTGGAAGTCGACGTAGAACTGGCCGATCGCCCAGAACTGCTCGGGGGTCTGCACCACGACGACGTCGTCCGCGAGCCCGCGCATCTCCTCGACGACATCGGCCGGGGCGACGGGCACCGCAAGGACGATACGGGCGGCGCCCTGGCGCTTCACTGCGGCGAGGGCCGCCTTGGCCGTCGCTCCCGTGGCCAGCCCGTCGTCCACGACCACGACGACCCGTCCGTCTGGGTTCACCCGGGGACGGTCTCCGAGATAGGCGGCGCGCCGCCGCTCGATCTCGGTGAGCTCCCGGCGCCTGGCCCGGCCGAGTCCCGCGGCGTCGGCCCCGGTCTCGACGAAGACGTCCTCGTTGACGATCATCTGGGCGTCTGCCCCGTCCACGACGGCGCCCATCGCGACCTCGGGGAATCCGGGTGCACCGAGCTTGCGCACGAGGATCAGGTCGAGGGGAGCGTGCAGGCGCCGGGCGACCTCGAGGGCGACCGGCACTCCGCCGCGTGGCAGCGCATAGACGACGGGGTCGGTGAGGTCCAGCTCGGCGACGAGCTCGGCGAGCAAGCGGCCGGCGTCGCGGCGATCGGTGAACATGGGGCCTCCCGGTTCCTCCCGGTTCCTCCCGGACTCTCCCGGTTCACTGTGGAGAGTAGCCCCGCGTGCGCCTCTACCGGAAGACCGAGCGGGCGACGGCCGACACCTCGAGGGGAACACCCGCCGGCAGCACGAGGGTGAGGATGGGCGGGCGCCAGTACGCACTCAGGGACACCGTCGCACTCTGACCGTCTGCGGATGTTGCCCGGCTCACGACCAGTTCCTCGAGGGTGGGGTGCGGGGCCGCCGCGAGGTAGGCATCCGCTGCCGTGCGTACCGCACCGGAATCGAGTTCGGTGCGCAGCGGGACCGCCGAACCATCCGGGGCGATGGTGACCGCGTCCAGGGTGTACGCCTCAGCTGCGGCGAGCGCGGCACCGTCCGCGAGGGTGAGCAGGCGTTTCCGCTCGAGGTAGAGGGACGATGCGGCCACGACCAGGAGGATCACGACGAGCGCGAGAAAGCCGTAGAAGATGGTGAGCAGGAGGGTGGAACCGGTGTCGTCCGACAGGTCGTCCGGCCTGTCGGCGGCTCGCACCTCGGGCGCCCGGCGTCGTGGTCGCACGGTCATGGTCCGGTCCCCGGCTGCCAGAATCGGGACACGGTCTGGGTCGCGTTCGACTCGAGGGGCACGCTCGCCGTCCCGGCCAGCCCAAGCACGTCCGGTACAAGGGGCAGGGACACCCGCAGGCGCACGGTGACCGTCACTGCGGTGCGGCGTTTCAGGCATCCGCCGGCCGCGGCCGCGCAGTCGATCGACACCTGCGCGTCCCCGGCCGGAAGGCCGTAGTCGGCGAGGGCGAAGTCGACCGCGCGCTGAGCGCGCTCCGCCGCGACTGCCTCGCTCGGCGCGCGCACATAGACCCGGGCGGCCTGCCGGGCGGCGCCCTCCACGGCGAGCGCGCCGCCCTGAAGCACGGACATGGCGAGCACGAGGTAGACGAGCGGCACAAGGAGAATCATGCCCGTCGTGATGAATTCGAGGGACGCTGACCCGTGGTCAGAGCGCAGTCGGCGGGAGATTCGTTTCACAAAACCGGCGGGGGCTGAATGACGGGTGGCGTCTGCCTCAGTCCGAGCCTTCGACGACGGCACGCCCGATCACCTCCAGGCTCCGATCGGGGCCGAGCAACCCGAGCAGCGGAAGCGGGGCGACCACCCGCATCCGCACGGTTGGGAAGCCTCTGTCACTCGCGTAGGTCGCGGTCACGTCGGTCGCGAAGGCGGGACCGAGCGCGGCCACGATCAGGTCCCGGGTGCGCGCGGTGCCGGCATCGAGGCCGGTGTCGGCGAGCGAACCGTAACGTGCGCCCTCGGCGGCGGCATCGAGCACGGTGTTGCGCACGTGCAGCGCGAGTGCGAGTTGAAGCACGGTCAGGGTCAGCACCGTCAGCAGTGCCGCGACGAGCACGAACTCGGCCGGCGAGGAGCCGCGGTCGGCACCGAAATCGAGGCGCAGCATCCCTCGCCGACCGCCGGTCTGCGGCGCGACGCCGTGCGCCGGGCGGGCCGAACCCGTCAGAGTCCGCTCACCCGGTTGATCGCCTGTTGGAAGATGCCGCTCAGCGCCGGCCCGGCGAGACCCCAGATCACGATCACCAGCCCGGCGGTCATCAGCGTGATCAGGACCCAGCCGGGCACGTCCCCGGTGTCGTCGTGCCTCGCCGTCCACTGCCTGCGGATGCGCCGCGTCAGGGTATGCATGTTCGTCTCCTCTTCTCGGTGGTCGTCGTGTCGGTGCTTGTCGTGCAGGTGGTGAGGGTGCCAGGGTGCGGTCCATATATGCGGTCGAGGCCGGCACGGTCAGAAACCGGCCTGCAGGATGAAAAGGCCGGGGAAGATCGCGAACAGGATCGTCATGGGGAGGATCAGGAATACGAGCGGAACGAGCATCGCGACCTCTTTCTTCCCCGCGACCTCGAGGAGCTCGCGCTTGGTCTCCTCGCGGGCGTCCTGCGCCTGGGCGCGCAGCACCTCGGCGAGCGGGGTGCCGCGGTCGAGTGCACCGCCGACCTGGTCGACGAAGCGGGTCAGCGCCGTCAGTTGCAAGGACCTGGCGAGTGACTGGAGGGCCTCGACGAGCGGGATCCCGGAGTGCACCTCGGCGACGACGCCGGCGAATTCGCGGGACAGCTCCCCCGCGCTCGTGCGGGACACCCTGGCCAATGCATCGAGGATGCCTTCCCCGGCCGACAGGGACAGGGTGAGGAACTCGAGAATGGTCGGCAGCTCGGCACGCATCCTCGTGAGTCGGCTGTGTGCGGCTCGGCGCAGGAGCCCATCCCAGAGCAAGGCACCGCCGAGCCCGACGAGCACGGGGATCGCGGCAGCCGCCAGCACCGGGAGGGCGTGCAGGGCGGGGACGAACACGACCGCGACGAGGCCGGCGGCCAGGGACAGGAGTGCGCAGACGAGCTGCTGGGAGCGGAACTCGTCGAGGCTGCGCCGGTACCCCGATTGCCGGAGACGCCGTTCGACGGTGTCGGAACCGCCGAGGAGAGCCGCGAGTCCGCGTCGAAGCCGGCCGAAGACCGGCACGAACAGGGTGCCAAGCACCGGGATCGGATCGACGGTGGTGCGCCCGACGAACGCGCGGGCCTCCGGCGACACGTCCAGGATGTACGGGGCCAACCGGTCGGCCAGCCGGGGCCGGCTGAGCCGGGGGAAGACGCTCACGAGCGACCAGAGCCCGACACCGAGCACCGCGCCGAAGAACACACCCCACGCGAGCGGGGCGCTCACCGGAACCACCGGCGTTCCTCGGGCAGGCGGCCGATGAAGACCATCAGGCGGTATGCGATCACCGACACCACAAGTCCGGAGACGATCACGGCAACCCCGCTGCCGGTGTTGTATGCGACCGCTCCCTCCGGCCGGGAGGACAACAACAGGAGCACGATCCAGGGTGCGGCGACGCCGAGCCTTGCGGCGTTGACGACCCACGACTGCCGGGCTTCCACCTCCGCCCGAATCGCGGCATCCTGCCGCAGCCAGGCCGCGAGGTCACGGAGCACGAGGGTGAGGTCACTTCCCCCGACCTCCCTGGCCATCCGCAGGGTCTCCAGAATGCGGTCGGCCACCGGATCGGCAAGGCCGGCCTTGAGCCGGTCGACGGAGTAACCGAAACTCCCGGTCGCGCGGTAGTCGCGGGCGAAGTCGGCGAAGGCGGCCCTCGTCGGCACCGGCCCGGATTCGGCGAGCGTGCTGATGCTGTCCGGCAGGGCGAGGCCGGAGCGCACGCCCGAAACCAGGTGGTCGACGACGTCCGGCCAGACCGTACGGTGCGAGCGCCGCCGCTCGCGGGCCCGCCAGAGCACGATCGTCATCGGCACCAGGGTGCCGACAACGCCGGCGACAAGGGCGAGCACCCTGACTCCGATCAACGCCTGGGCGAGGGCAGCGCAGGCCAGGCCCAGCAGGAGCGAAATCGCCGTGAACGCCGGGAGCGGCAGCGAGCCGAGGCCGGCAAGGGCGAGGGACCCGCGCAAGGTCGCAGGGCCGCGCGGCTGGGGCCGTCCGCTTGCGCCGTCAGCCGGGCTCGGGGGTGAATCCTGTGCGCCCGCCGCCACCCGGCGCCGCGGCCAGAGGAAGGGCGCGGCCATGAGCAGCAGGCCGGCGCCGAGGAGGCAGCCCAGCGCGAGCCTCATGCGCGGTCCGCCCGCAACACGATCGCGGGGTCGAGCCCCACCGCCCGGAACTTGGCCAGCTTGCCGGGGTGGCCGCCCGTCGGCGTGAGCCCGCCCCGGTCGGCGAGGAAGATCGGGCTCGCCTCGATCACGGTGCCGGCGAGCCGTCCGCTGACCGCGAGGATCTCCGTCACCCGCCGGCGCCCGTGCCGGTCGATCTCGCAGTGCACGACGATGTCGATGCACCCGGCGACGGTCGGCAGCACGAACGCGGAATCGATGTTGCGCCCCGCGAGCAACGGCAGCGTGCAGAGCTTGGCGAGGGCGTCCCTCGCACTGTTCGCGTGGATGGAGCACATCCCCGGCAGGCCGCTGTTGAGGGCGATCAGGAGGTCGAGGCTCTCGGCCTCGCGAACCTCGCCGACGACGAGGCGGTCGGGGCGCATCCGCAATGACTCCTTGATCAGTCGCCGCAAGGTGATCTCGCCACGACCCTCGAGGCTCGGCTGCCGGCACTGCATCGACACGACGTCGCGGGCGGACAGGTCGAGTTCGAAGGTCTCCTCGACCGTCACGATCCGTTCGTTGCGCCGGGTCGCCGACAGCAGGGCGTTCAGCATCGTGGTCTTCCCGGTCTGGGTGGCTCCCGACACGAGGATGTTCTGTCCGGCGAGCACGCACATCCGCAGGAACTCCGAGGCCTGCTGGGTGAGCGAGCCGAGGCCGACGAGCTGGTTCAGGTCGCGGATGCGCCGGGTGAACTTCCGGATGTTGACCGACCACTCCCGCGTGATGTCGGGAATCACGACGTGAAGCCGCGAACCATCCGGCAGGGAGGCGTCGACGAACGGTGAACTCAGGTCGACACGACGGCCGGAGGCCTGCAGCATCCGTTCGACGAGGTCGCGCACCTCCCGTGCGGTGAGGACCATGTCGGTGAGTTCGGGTACGCCGTCCCGAGCGACGAACACCAGGGACGGTCCATTGATCCAGATCTCCTCGATCTCCGGATCGTCGAGGAGCGGCTGGAGCGCCCCGAACCCGGTCAGCGAAGCGACGACTTCCCTGGCCGCCTGATGCTCGTCGGAGATGAGCGGATGCGCCCCGCCGAGCGCCCGCTCACTGTAGCGCTGGAGCTCGGCGCGCACGTATCGCTCGGCGAGGTTCTCGTCGGAGGCGAGGTCGACGCCGTCACGGCGCACCCGTGAGCGCACCTGCTCGGTGATGATGCGCACGGCCTCGCTCATGCGCACAGTGTGCCCGGACGGCCGGATCCCCGTTGAAGTTATCCACAGGCATCCGCCGTCCGGGCCGCACACCGGAATGGGCCAGTCGGATCAGCGGGCCGACCAGCCGCCGTCCATGCCGTAGCTCGAGCCGGTGACCATCGCCGCGTCCGTCGAGGCGAGCCACGCCACGAGCGAGCCGACCTCCGCCGGTTCGACGAGGCGCTTGACCGCGCTCTCGGTGAGCATGATCCGACTGAGCACCTCCGACTCGGGGATGCCGTGCACGACGGCCTGGTCGGCGATCTGTTTCTCGACCATCGGCGTGCGCACGTAGCCGGGACTCACACAGTTGCTCGTGACACCGTGGTCACCGCCCTCGAGGGCGGTCACCTTCGAGAGCCCCTCGAGCCCGTGCTTCGCCGAGACGTATGCGGCCTTGAACGGCGACGCACGGATGCCGTGCACCGAGGTGACATTGACCACCCGTCCGAAACCGCGTTTGTACATCCCAGGGAGCGCCGCCCGGATCAGCAGGAACGGGGCCTCGAGCATGAGGGCGAGGATCAGCCGGAAGTCGGCGGGGTCGAAGTCGGGGATCGGGTTGATGCGCTGGATCCCCGCGTTGTTCACGAGGATGTCCACGTCGCCGAGCACGTCCGCGAGCCGGGCGTCCGTCAGGGCCGGAGTGTCGGCGAGGTTGACGACCCACGTCGAACCGTGAACCTCCGCGGCGAGCACCGAAGCACTCGCCGCGTCGATGTCGGCGACCGTGACGTGGGCTCCGCGGGCAGCGAGGGAGCGCACGACGGCCTCGCCGATGCCGCTCGCTCCCCCGGTGACGAGGGCGCGCCTCCCTGCGAGGGACTGTTCCACGGTCAACGCAGCGCCGGGGCCGGTTCGAGGCCGTGCCTGGCGGCATCCGCTGCGTCGACGTCGCGGAGCGAGATGCCGTTGGTCTCCTTGAGTGTCACAACGGCGACGACCGTGATCGCACACGCGATCACGAGGTAGAACGCGACCGGCAGCCAGGACTTGTACTGCTGGAGCAGCGCCGTCGCGATGATGGGCGCGAGCGAGCCGGCGAGGATCGACGTGACCTGGTAGCCGAGGGAGACGCCGGAGTAGCGCATCCGGGTCGGGAACATCTCGGCCATGATCGCCGGCTGCCCGGCGTACATGAAGGCGTGGAAGCACAGCCCGATCGTGATCGCGGCGACGATGACGACCGGGTTGAGGGTGTCGAACATCGGGAAGGCGAAGAACGCCCAGCTGGCCCCGAGAATCGCGCCGGTGAGGTAGATCGGTTTGCGGCCGAAGCGGTCGGAGAGCCTGCCGACCTGCGGGATCACGAGGAAGTGCACGACGTGGGCGATCAGCAGGGCAAGGAGCAGCTGGCTGGTGTTGTACTTGTGCACCGTGACGAGGTACACGATCGAGAAGCTCACGATCGTGTAATAGAGGATGTTCTCGGCGAACCGCAGCCCCATCGCGCCGAGGATGCCGCGCGGGTACTTGCGGACGACCTCCATCACGCCGTAGCTGATGGCCTTCTCGGCCTCGACCTGGGCGCGGGCCTCGAGGAAGATCGGCGCTTCGCTGACATGGGTGCGAATGTAGTAGCCGATCACCACGATGATCGCGGACAGCCAGAAGGCCACCCGCCAGCCCCAGCCGAGGAATTGCTCCGCAGGCAGGATCCACGACATGGTGAGCAGCACGAGGGTCGCGAGCAGGTTGCCGACCGGGACGGCGGCCTGCGGCCAGCTCGCCCAGAAGCCGCGGGACTTGTCCGGGCTGTGCTCCGCGACGAGCAGCACGGCGCCGCCCCATTCCCCGCCGACGGCGAAGCCCTGGATGAAGCGGAGTGCAACGAGCAGCGCGGGCGCCCAGTATCCGATCGTGTTGTAGCCGGGCAGGCAGCCCATCAGGAAGGTCGCGGCCCCGACGAGGATGATCGTGACCTGGAAGGTGTGCTTGCGGCCCAGGCGATCGCCGATCTGGCCGAAGACGATGCCTCCGAGCGGCCGGGCGATGAAGCCCACCGCGTAGGTGAGGAACGCGGCGATGATCCCGTCGAGTTCGCTGCCCGCGTTCGGGAAGAAGAACTTACCGAAGACGAGGCTCGCCGCGGTCGCATAGAGGAAGAATTCGTACCATTCGACGACCGTGCCGACCATCGAGGCGGCCACGATCTTCCTGAGGCCGGAGGTCTCTTCCCGGTCGTCGCGGGATCCCGCGCCTCCGGGGCTGTCGGCAGTGATGCGTTCGTTGACGCTCATGTCTGTCTCCTTCGGTGTCTTCGCTGACACTGTCGCTGGATGCCGGGGGCGGGTCGCCGCCCTGGCTCCACCGAGTATCGCCGCCCGTCGGCTCTGCGGCCATGACCACTTCCGAAGTCCGTGTGTGCATAATTGCAGATATGACCGGACCCCGCCCCACCCTGCCGCCGAACGCCGACGACCTTCTCGTGCTGCTCGCGGTCGCACGCAGCGGCCGTTTCGTGACCGCGGCGGAAAGCCTCGGCCTCAATCACACCACGGTCTCGCGCCGCATTGCAGCCCTCGAGAAGGCGCTCGACGGCCGGGTGCTGTCCCGCACGGTCGGCGGCTGGGAGCTCACGGAACTCGGCTCCCGCGCGGTCAACGCCGCGGAAAACGTCGAGGCCGCCGTCTCCCTGCTCGGCGGCCCTCCCGGGCAGGCCGCTCAGCTCTCCGGCGTCGTGCGGCTCTCGGCGACGGATGGCTTCAGCGCGTACATCGCAACGCCGGCGGTCGCCGCGCTGCAGCGCCGGCATCCCGGCCTGCGGGTCGAGATCGTCACGGTGACGCGGCGCGCGCTCCAGCACCGGTCGGGACTCGATATCGAGGTCGTCGTCGGAGAGCCTCAGGTGCACCGGGCCAACGCGATCCTGCTCGGGCACTATGTCCTGGGCATGTATGCGTCGCGGGACTACCTGGCCGAGAACGGCACGCCCGTGAGCGTTGCAGAGCTCACCGAGCATCCGCTCGTCTACTTCGTCGATTCGATGCTGCTCGTCGACGACCTCGATGCCCCCAGGCGGCAGGTGCCGTCGATGCGCCCCTCGCTGAGTTCGACCAACGTGTTCGTGCACGTCGAAGCGACCAGGGCGGGAGCAGGGATCGGTTTCCTGCCGTGTTTCATGGCCGACCAGCACCCGGACCTCGTGCGCCTCCTGCCGGACAAGTTCAACGAGGAACTGCCGTACTGGATGGTGCTCCGCGCCGAGTCCCTGCACCAGCCCGCCGTCGCCGCCGTCGTCGACGCCCTCCGTGCCCGAACCGCGGCGTTCACCCACGCCCTGCAGGGCCGCGGAGGGGCAGGCTGACCAGACGATCTGGCTACACTGGAACGGCACAAGCGGGAGTGGTGAAATTGGCAGACACGCAGGATTTAGGTTCCTGTGCTTTCGAGCGTGGGGGTTCAAGTCCCCTCTCCCGCACATGATGAGCACATCGGCCCTCGACGGCCAACTGACCGATGTGCTCGCGAACACGGGCGTCATCGTGTTCTACCTGCTCGTCTGGGCCCTCGTCTTCGCCGGGACCGCGGTATTCCTCGGAGTCTTCATCCCGTTCATCACCGGGGATTCGCTCCTGTTCGGGTCCGGGCTCGTCGCGGCATCGGCGGCGAACGTCGACATCGTCGTGCTGATGATCGGAACCGGAATCGCCGCATTCCTCGGCGACCAGGTCGGATTCCTGCTCGGGAGGCATTTCGGCCGCGGCTACCTCGATCGCCGCGGTGGCCGTCGCACCCGCGCTGCCATCGTGAAGACCGAGGCCTTCTACCGCAAGTACGGCTGGTGGTCGGTCGTGATCGCCCGGTTCATGCCCTGGGCGCGCGTCTTCGTGCCCGTCATCGCAGGGGTCGGCCGGATGAACTACTACCGGTTCCTCTCCAGTAACCTCGTCGGCGCACTCGCCTGGGGCGTCGGGCTCACCCTGACGGGATACTTCGCGGCGAGCCTGCCCGGCGTGAAGAGCGCCGCGTACGTCATCGCCGGGGTCTTCATCGCGGCATCCATCTTCTTCGGAGGCCGCACCTGGCTCGCCGACCGCGCCGAGAACCGCCGGGACGCGGCCGGCGGCGGCCGACCAGACGGCCCGGCCGATACCCCGGCCGACGACCCCGCGGCCGGGTAATTCACGGGTTCCACCCTCCCTTTAGCGCTAGCCTGTAACAGACCATCCCTGCTCATCACCGTGCGGTCGCCATGGCCACCACCGACTGGAGTCATCTTCGTGCTCAACACTGCTCTCAACCACGCCGGACTCATCCCGTGGCTTGACCCGGTAAACCTCATCGACGGGTTCGGTCCATGGGCCCTGCTCGGAGTGTGCGCGATCATCTTCGCCGAAACCGGCCTTCTCGTCGGCTTCCTGCTGCCCGGCGACACCCTCCTCGTCATCACCGGCCTCCTCACCTTCGCGGGCGTCATCCACATCAACATCTGGTGGGTCGCCCTCGCCATCGGCTTCGCGGCGTTCCTCGGCGGCGAGGTCGGCTACCTGATCGGTCACAAGCTCGGCCCGCGCGTCTTCGAACGCAAGGAATCCGGACTGTTCAGCGTCGAGAACGTGCAGCGCACCAACGGTTTCTTCGAACGCTTCGGCGGCTTCGCCGTGATCATCGCACGGTTCGTGCCGATCGTGCGCACGTTCGCACCCGTCGCCGCGGGCGTCGGCCACATGAACTACCGCAAGTATTCCCTGTACAACCTCGTCGGCGCCATGATCTGGGGCGCCGGCCTCACCTTCGGGGGGTACTTCCTGGGGTACATCCCGCCGGTCGCCGACTTCGTCACGCACTACATCGACCTGATCCTGATCGCGGCCGTGCTCGGCACGCTCATCCCCACCGCGTTCCACTACGTGCAGTCCTCACGCAAGGCGAAGAAGGCCAAGGCGCTCGCCGCGGCCGCGCCGGCGACGACCGACACCGGCAGCCTCGTCCTCGACGCGGATGTCTTCACCGGCCACCCCAAGCACGACGACTAACACTCCCCATCGCGGACTCCAGCGCGCGCTGCGTTCCGAATTCAGGAGCTGAGCCCGGCTGAACCGCTTCAGGAGTGCGTTGATCCCGGTTCCGGGCCTCAACTCCTGAATTCGGAACAGGCACGGACGTCTTTGAGGCGCGCGCGCGGAGCGTGGAAGCGGGAGGTCGGGGTCAGCGGTGCGGGAAGTCCTCGTGATCGGCATGCTCGGCCGGCTCGAGCTGGAACGTGGAGTGCTCGACATCGAAGTGGGTGCTGAGGCACTCCGAGAGGGCGTCGAGCAGCGCCCCTGAGCCGCCGGACTGCAGTACGGCGGGTTCGACGACGACGTGCGCACTGAACACGTGCGCGCCGGACGTGATCGCCCAGACGTGCACGTCGTGCACCGCTGCTACCCCCGGCGTTTCGATGAGGTGCCTGCGGATCTCTGCGACGTCGGTGTCGACGGGCACCGATTCGCTGAGCACCCGTACGACGTCTCTGAGCAGGGTGAAGCTGCGGGGCACGATCATGGCCGCGATCAGCAGGGACGCAATCGAGTCCGCCTGCTCGAAACCGGTGGTGAGGATGACCCCGGCCGCGACGATGACCGCGACGGAGCCGAGAGTGTCTCCGAGTACCTCGAGGTAGGCGCCACGCATGTTGATCGAGGAGCCGGCAGCAGGGCGCAGCAGGAGCAGCGCGCCGATGTTCGCGACGAGGCCGATCACGGCGACCCAGAGCATCGGTCCGGCCTGAACGTGGCCCTCGCCGGGCCCGAGCAGCCGGGAAACCGCGCCGATCACGACGGACACGGCGACGCCGAGCAGGATCAGCCCATTGATGAGCGCGCCGAACACTTCGGCGCGCTGGTAGCCGAACGTCTGCCGGTCCGTCGCCGGCCGGGCGGCCACGACGGTGGCGATGAGGGCGATGATCAGGCCGGCAAGGTCCGAGAACATATGCCCGGCATCCGCGAGCAGCGCAAGCGACCCGGTCAGCCAGGCCCCTGCGACCTCGACGAGGAGCACGAGGGCGACGATCCCGATCGCGAAGGACAACCGGGTGCGATTGGTGGCGGATGCCTGCCCGTGCCCGTGCGCGTGATCGTGGCCCATGCCTCCACGCTAGGCGGTGCCGGGGCGCGTCGCCAGTTCAGCGCCCAGTTGGGAATGAGAGCCGTTATCAGGGCTTGAGCGGCGCCTCCGCCGGTATCGAGACCGGTGCCGGTGCCGCTGCCGGATCAGCCGAGCAGCTCCCGCAGTACGGGGACGAGCCCGTCGAAGGCGCGCGCCCGGTGGCTGTCGCGATTCTTGACGGATGCCGTCAGCTCCGCCGCCGAGATCGCATAACCGTCCGGGAGGAAGATCGGGTCGTACCCGAAGCCGCCGGCCCCCGCGGCCTCGGTCAGGATCCGGCCAGGCCACTCCCCCGTCACGACCCGTTCGGTGCCGTCCGGCAGCGCCAGGGCGGCGACGCAGGTGAAATGCGCGGTGCGGTGTTCCTCCGGCACGTCCCCGAGCTGCCAGAGCAGCAGGCGCAGGTTCTCGCCGGAATCCCTGGCCGGGCCCGACCAGCGTGCGGAGAAGATGCCCGGCGCGCCGCCGAGGATGTCGACGCAGATACCCGAGTCGTCCGCGATGGCGGGCAGGCCGGTGTGTGCCGCGGCTGCACGAGCCTTGATGAGGGCGTTCTCGGCGAAGGTCGTTCCGTCTTCGACGGGTTCAGGGCCGTCGTACGCGAGCACGTCGACCCCCGGGAGCTGCGGCGCGAGAATGCGGCGCAACTCGTCGACCTTGTGCGCGTTGTGGGTGGCCAGTACGAGCCGCATGGTGTCAGCGCCCATCCGTCAGCGCCCGAGGGCGGCGTTCTGCAATTCGGTCAGGGTGACGGTCCCTGCGAGGGCGAGGTCGAGCAGCGAGTTCAGCTCCGCACGATCGAAGGGGGCGCCCTCCGCCGTGCCCTGCACCTCGACGAAGGAGCCCCGGCCGGTGACGACGACGTTCATGTCTGTCTCGGCACTCGAGTCCTCGGTATATGCGAGGTCGAGCATGGGAACGCCTTTGATGATGCCGACGGAAATCGCGGCGACGCTGTCGGTGAGGGGCTGCGCCTTCTGGCCGATGAACTTCTGCTGCCGACCCCACTCGAGCGCGTCGAAGAGTGCGACGTAGGCTCCGGTGATCGCGGCGGTACGGGTGCCGCCGTCGGCCTGGAGCACATCGCAGTCGATCACGATGGTGTTCTCGCCGAGCGCCTTCATATCGACGACCGCTCGGAGGCTGCGGCCGACAAGACGGCTGATCTCGTGCGTTCGGCCGCCGATCTTGCCCTTGACCGCCTCGCGGGCCATCCGCTCGTTCGTGGAACGCGGGAGCATCGCGTATTCCGCGGTGACCCAGCCCTTGCCCTTGCCGCTCATCCAGCGCGGGACACCGTTGGTGAACGACGCGGTGCAGAGCACCTTCGTGCGTCCGCAGGAGATGAGCGCGGACCCTTCGGCCTGGTCGCTCCAGCCGCGTTCGATCGTGACCGGCCGTAGTTCGTCGATTGCCCGTCCGTCTGCGCGCACGATGTCGGTCATGAGGTCTCCTTGGTGTGCCGGGCATCCCTCGGGTGGAGGAGGGACGCTGCGTGGTTGTGCTCGGAATTAGGGTGGGTTGCTGCGAACTCGACGAGCTCGCTGAGACTGAAGACACCGGTCTCGACCAGGTCGACGGTCGAGACCTCCGGGCCGGCCAGGCGATGGGCGAGGTCGAGGAAGTCATCGGCGCTGTTGCCCGTCGCCTCGTAGCGGTAACTCGGCGGTGCCTTCTCGGTGCGGGCGAGGCCCTGCCCGACGAGGATCCGGTAGACGTCGTTGGCGGTCTCGGTGTCGCTCGAGACGATCGACACGGCGTCGCCCATCACGTACGAGATCGCGCCGCGCAGGAACGGGTAGTGCGTGCAGCCCAGCACGAGGGTGTCGATGTCCGCAGCGCGCAGGGGGGCGAGGTATTCCTCGGCGACGGCGAGCACCTCGTCGCCTGTCGTGACGCCGGCTTCGACGAATTCGACGAATCGGGGGCAGGCCCTGGTGAAAAGCCTGATGTTCGTCGCTGCCGCGAAGGCGTCCTCGTATGCCCGTGAATTCACGGTGCCGATCGTGCCGATCACACCGACCCTGTTGTTGCGGGTCGTGCCGACCGCGCGTCGCACGGCGGGCTGGATGACCTCGACCACCGGGACGCTGTAACGCTCCCGCGCATCTCGGAGCACAGCGGCCGACGCGGTGTTGCAGGCAATTACCAGCATCTTCACGTCCTGGGCCACGAGGTCGTCGAGAACCTTGAGTGCGAAGCCGCGGACGTCGGCGATCTTCTTCGGCCCGTACGGCGAATTGGCCGTGTCTCCGATGTACAGAATCGACTCGTTGGGCAGCTGGTCCTTGATCGCCCGAGCGACGGTCAAACCGCCGACGCCAGAATCGAAAATTCCTATGGGTGCATCCGTCACGACAATCGAGCTTAGTCGGCCCGGCTGACCGAGGCTCCGAGGCCGTGCGGGCGCCCGCGTGTACCACGCCGGGAATATGGCCGTAACTACACTCGAAAGAGGGTTCCCGCCAACCGACGGTCGCCGCGCAGGACGGCGTCAGATTCGCCGTCGAGGAGATGATCGTCATGATTGACCGAGTCGTAATCACCGGGTTGGGCGCTCTCACGCCCCTGGGCAACACCTGGCGGGAGACCTGGTCCGGCCTCACGAACGGTCGCAGCGGCGTCGCACGCATCACCCAGTTCGACCCCTCCGGATTGCCCACCCGCATCGCGGGCGAGGTCAAGAACTTCATCGCCTCAGAGCGGATGCCGTTCAAGCAGGCCAAGCGCGCCACACGTGCATCACAACTCGCCATCGCCGCGGCACGCGAAGCCGTCCAGGACGCAGGGTTCGGCGAATCCATGGAAGGCATCGACACCGCCGTCGTCGTCAACAGCGCCGTCTCGGGATATGCAGAGATCCAGGAGGCGACGGAACTCGTCAACTCGGGCGGCTCACGCCGGATCCCGCCGCGCTTCGTACCCTCCTCCCTGCTCAACATGGCCGCATGCGAGGTCGCGATCGACCTCGGCGTGCACGGCCCGGTCAACGCGAGCGCGCTCGCCTGTGCGAGCGGCGCATACGCCCTCCTCGAGGCACGCACGATGCTGATGATGGGCGACGCGGACGTCGTCATCGCCGGTGGCGTCGAAGCGGCGATCACCCCGGTGATGTTCGCCGGCCTCAATGCGATGCACGCGGCATCCACCCACAACGACTCGCCCGCCGAGGCAAGCCGCCCCTTCGACGCCGACCGGAGCGGACTCGTCTTCGGCGAGGGCGCCGTCATCTTCGTGATGGAACTCCTCTCCCACGCCAGGGCACGCGGAGCGAAGGTCTACGCCGAGGTGCTCGGCGGGGCGCTCACGAGCGACGGCTTCAGCATCGTCGCCCCTGACCCCACCGGACAGTACGCGAGCGCCGCGATGACGAAGGCGCTCACGAAGGCGAAGCTCAACCCGAGCGACATCGACGTGATCTGCGCGCACGGCACCTCGACGCAGGCCAACGACCGCGCCGAGACCTCCGCGATCCGGCGGGCGCTCGGGCATGCCGCCGACCGCATCGCCGTCACGGCGCCCAAGTCGATGACCGGCCACATGATCGGTGCGGCCGGGGCGCTGTCCGGACTGCTCTGTGCGCTGAGCATCAAGACGGGCATCATCCCCCCGACGATCAACTACACGACGCTGGACCCCGACTGCACGCTCGACTACGTGCCGCTCGTGGCCCGTGAGCGGCCCGTGCGCTACGCCCTCGCGAACGCCTTTGGCTTCGGCGGCCAGAACTGCATCGTCGCGTTCGGCGCGCTGTAGGGAGAGTATGACCAGGCGCGGCCGGGGCAGGCTGGGAACGCCGGCCGCGGCCCGTCCGCTGGGGCAACCCCGCCGGAGGAATAGGCTGGCCGCGTGACTGAATCCTCCGCGTTCCGCACCGACCGATACGAGCTCACCATGGTGGACGCCGCCATCCAGAGCGGCACCGCAGACCGGGAGTGCCTCTTCGAGGCGTTCGCCCGGCGGCTGCCGGATGGGCGCCGCTACGGCATCGTCGCGGGCACGGGGCGCCTGCTCGAGCTCATCCGGGACTTCCGATTCACGGATGCCGAGCTCACCTGGCTGCGCGACAACCACGTCGTGCGCACGCCCACCCTCGACTGGCTCGCCGACTACGCCTTCCGCGGCAATATCTGGGGCTACCAGGAGGGCGAGGCGTACTTCCCCGGCTCTCCCCTGTTCTCCGTCGAGGGCAGCTTCGCCGACGCCGTCGTGCTCGAAACCCTGGTGTTGAGCGTGCTCAACTACGACAGCGCCGTCGCTAGCGCGGCCGCGCGCATGGTCTCGGTGAGCCTCGGCCGGCCGATCGCCGAGATGGGCTCGCGCCGCACGAGCGAGTACGCCGCCGTCGCCGCCGCCCGCGCGGCGTACATCGCCGGGTTCGCGTCCACGAGCAATCTCGAGGCCGGGCGCAGCTGGGGCATCCCCACGATGGGTACGGCGGCCCATTCCTTCACGCTCCTGCACGACAGCGAAGCGGATGCCTTCGAAGCCCAGGTGGCGGCGTTCGGCTCCTCGACGACCCTGCTCGTCGACACCTACAACATCCAGGCCGGAATCGACAGGGCCGTCGCGGTCGCCGGGACAGGGCTCGGTTCGATCCGGATCGACTCAGGGGACCTCCCGACCGTCGTCGCCGGCGCGCGCGCCCAGCTCGACTCGCTCGGCGCGGTCAACACCCACATCACGGTGACAAGCGACCTCGACGAGTATTCGATCGCCGCACTGTCGGCGTCTCCCGTCGACGCGTTCGGCGTCGGCACCTCCCTCGTCACGGGTTCTGGTGCCCCCGCCGCCGGGATGGTCTACAAGCTCGTCGCGCACCGGAACGACGCCGGCGAGTGGGTGTCTGTCGCGAAGACATCCGCGGCCAAGGTCTCGGTCGGGGGCCTCAAGCGGGCCGTTCGACGTCTCGACGCGAGCGGAACGGCCCGCGCCGAGGTCGTCCTGCTCGGCGGCGACCCCGCAGACACGACGGAGCCCGCGGAGGAATCCGGGCGGGACCGGGTGCTGCTCGTCCCGCTCGTCACAGACGGCGTGATCGACGAAAGCCACCTCGGGGCGGCCGGCACGGAACGCGCGAGACTGCACCATGCCTCTGTGATGCGTGAGCTGCCGATCGAGGCTTTCCGCCTCGGCCGCGGGGAGCCCGTCATCCCGACGATCTACGAGCAGGGGTAGACAGGTACGGGTAGACCGGAAGGGGTCTGCGGAACCGCTACTTCTTCATCGTGTCGTAGATCTCTTTACAGGTCGGGCAGATCGGGAACTTCTCCGGGTCGCGACCGGGAATCCACATCTTCCCGCACAGTGCCTTGACCGGCTTGCCGGAGATGGCGCTCTCGAGGATCTTGTCTTTGGGTACGTAGTGGGAGAACCGCTCGTGGTCGCCCGGTTCGATCTGCTCGGTGTTGAGCAGTTCCTCGAGCTCGCGGTCGAGCGTGGACGTACCGCCGCCCGGCTGGCCGGGGTTGCCCGGTTCGGCGATACTGGCGCGAATGATTCTGATCATGGGTCCTAGTCTAGGCAGCGTCAGGCTTCCCTCACGAGGGCGGCGGTGCGGCGGAGCCACGGGTCCTGGTCGCGCGCCCAGCGCTCGATGGCGGCATCCGCCCTGGTGCGAGGGAGTCCGGAGAGCCGTCCGACGAGGGGGCGGGTGACATCGCGGGCGAGCGGATCCGCGAGCGCGGCCAGCCGGGCGTCGCGGAGGAAGCCTTCGATCCGGGTGAGATCGGTGTTGGTCAGCAGTGCGACGTTCGACTGCAGCAGGACGACGGCGGCGAACCGGCGCTCGAAGACGGGAACGTCCCACAGCTCTGTGCTGAGCGCCGTGACCTCGTCATGCGTCAGCCCCGGGTACCGCCGGGCAGCGTCCCGGATCGTGCCCCGGATCGCCCCGATCGTCGCCCCGTAGAAGTCCAGGTCGCTTCCGAGTCTGGTCTTCTCCGCCTGGGCCCGGTATTCGTCCCCCTCGTTGCGCAGGGTGGTATCGACGAACTCGCAGGCGGCGCTCACCGACGGGTCAGGCGCGCAGCGCCGAGGCGAGCATCTCGGGTCCGCGGGCGTCGAACGTTCGGCCCCCGAGCCAGATGCCGCCCCAAAGGGTGAGCAGGCCGACGACGACACCGCTCGCGAGGGACGGCAGCAGCCAGACCGGATCGACAAAGAGGCCGAGGACCGCGAACCCGATCGCCGGGAGCGAGAGGATGACCGATCCGACGAGGGTCACGGACTGGATCAGCGCTGCCGCGGTGTCGGAGGCTTGCGGCTGCGTGAACGGACTGTCGCCTGGCTTGGATGCCGGGTAGGGGAAGCGCGCCGAGCTGTAGCTCGAGAAACCGAGTCCGGTCAGCAGGATGCAGGTGCTCACGCCGAGCACGGCGGGGAACGCGCCCCAGTCGCCGTACACGGCGACGCTGATGCACGAGCCGATGCCGATCAGTGGGATTCCGACCAGGAACGCGGGAACGAGCCGGCCCATCCGGTCGGCCATGCCCCGGGTGCCGGAGACGACGTGCAGCCAGATCGCGGTGTGGTCGAACGCGACGTCGTTGTGAAGCGCCCAGCCGAGGAAGATGCACATCAGCGGCACCGGCAGGAGCGCGAGGGCCTGGACCGGAACCCCGGCGAACGCGAGCGGGAGAACGACGAGCACCGGGATCACCGGGATCATCACGAGGGACATGCCGTAGCGGGGGTCCCTGCGCCAGTAGGTCAGGCTTCGTGCGGCAATGGCGCCCGCGGCATTGTTCGGCAGGCGGTCGAACCAGCCGAGGCCGCCGTACTCCTTGGCGACGGCTTCCCTGCCGGGTGAGACGAGCATCCGGCTCACGAGCGCTTGCCAGGCGACCCAGAGGACGAGCAGGAATGCCGCGGCCTCGAGCAGCTTGAGGAGTGCAGCACCCCAGTCCCCACCTGCCGCATCGCCGGGCGCCGACCAGGCCGCCCCGAGCGGAGTCCAGCCGAGGATACTGCTGAGGCCGCCCATGAAGCCCGTGCCGTAGAGACTCCAGTCGAGGTTGACCACGAGCACGGTGACGGGAGCGAACATGACGAGCAGGAGAACGCCGACGATTCCGGCGATCTCCCGCGCGCGGCGAGTGGCCAGCAGGAACGAAGCAATGGACGTACTGACCCGGGAGCCGAGCATGCAGGTGGCAAGGAGGAGCGCCGCGGACAGGACGGCGAACACGGTCTCACCGGGTCCGCGCGACCAGGTCACGATGGTGCCGAGCAGCACGATCGTGAGCACGATTGCGGGGACGCCGATCAGTGCGGACACGGCAAGCCCCAGCGACAGTTGCCGGTTGGGGATGCCCATGACCGCGAACTTGCGGGGGTCCATGCTGTCGTCGATGCCCGTCATGAGCGGAATCAGCAGGAAGCCGAGCACGACGAGCGAGCCGGCGACCACGATGCCGTCACGGATCGAACCGACGCCGTCGTCGACGAAGCGCAGGCCGACAAGCAGGGCGAAGATCCCGGCCGCGACCGCGAGCCCATAGAGCAGTCCGATCACGATGCCGACGACCTGCCAGGGGCTCCGCCGGAAGAGATTGCCGAAGAGCCGGAGCTTCAGTCCGAGAAACTGTGCAACCATTCCATCCCCTCCGCCACTTTTCGCCCTCCGGCGAGTTCGATGAACCGTTCTTCGAGGGTCTGCCCGCCACGCACCTCGTCGACAGTGCCGGCCGCGAGGACCTTGCCGTTGACGATGATCGCGACGTGATCGCAGACCCGCTGGATCAGGTCCATGCTGTGGCTCGAGAGGACGACGGTGCCGCCACTTGCAACGTACTTCTGCAGGATCTCGGTCACGTTGACTGCCGAGACCGGGTCGACGGATTCGAACGGTTCGTCGAGAACGAGCAGGCGCGGCGAGTGGATCATCGCGCAGGCCAGGGCGATCTTCTTGGTCATGCCCGCCGAGTAATCGGCGACCAGTCGGTTGAGTGCGTCCTCGAGTCCGAACGCAACGGCGAGGTCGGCGGATCGTTTCCGGACGGTCGCCCCGTCGAGCCCGCGGAGCACGCCGGCGTAGTAGAGCAGCTGGGCGCCGGTCAGGCGGTCGAAGAGACGCAGTCGGTCCGGCAGCACCCCGATGACGCGCTTCGCGGCGACCGGGTCGCTCCAGACGTCGATGCCGTGGACCTCGATCGAACCGTCGTCCGGACGGAGGAGGCCGGTGACCATGGAGAGGGTCGTGGTCTTGCCCGCACCGTTCGGGCCGACGATGCCGTAGAAGGAGCCGGTGCGGACCTCGAGGTTGATTCCGGAGACGGCGAGCGTGCTTCCGAAAGACTTACGCAGGGCCGTGACAGAGAGGACGACAGGGGCGGGTGCGGTACGGGCACCGGGAGCGATGGCGAGGTTCGCGGCAGCCGGCTCGGCAGGCTCGACCTCTGGCTCTGGCTCCGGTTCCGGTTCGGGTTCCGGCTCGGGTTCTGGTTCCGGTTCCGGTTCGGACACGAGCTCCGGCACGGGCGGGGCCTGCGGCTCCACCGAGTGCACGGTTTCGGGCTCGGTTTCTGTCTCGGGCACGAGTTCGGTTTCCGACTCGGTGACGGGCTCAGTTTCGGGCTCACTGGGGAGATCGGTGACGGGCTCCGCGTCAGGCTCGGTTGCGGGCTCGGTGACGGTCGCCGGCTCGTCGAGAGTCGAGGACCCTGCCGCCTTCGCGACGATCGGCACGGGTGCTGCGGCGACGACGGGCCCGGGGTCGGGCTCCGGAGCGTCGATCGGCTCAGGGACAGCGACGAGTCCCGGTTCCGGAACGGATGGGGCAATCGGCTCACCAGCACGAACCGGTGCCGGTACCGGCATGACCTTGGTCGCGGGCGGAGGTGTCGGGTCCGGACGGACCGTCGACACCTCGTCGTCCTTCGGCTGCGTGGCTGCCGGCGTGGTGGACTTGTTCTCGACGGGGGGCAGGTGCAGGCCGAGGACGGCCGTGGCGACCCAGTCTCTGGAGGTCCCGACTCCCGGGCGGATGCGTGGGGGCTTGGGAACGGCGGGAGGCGCTGAGACAACGGATGGCACGACGATCGGCACGACGCCGGGTACGGGAAGCCGGCCGCCGCGTGCGGGCGCGTCCGGCGGCATGGGGCCGAGTGAACGCTTGGCGAGGGCCTCGGTGCGGGCCTGCGCCTGGGCGCGGGCAAGCGCCTCCGGGTCGGGACGCGGTTTGATCGCGGCCAGAGCCAGGGCATCGGCCTGCGCCTTCGCGCGTGCGGCGGCATCCGCCTGGGCGCGCGCCTCGGCCGCCTCGTACTCGCGAGCCTGGGCAGCTGCGTACTCTTCGGCTTCGTCACGGGCACGAGCCTCCGCCTCCGCCTCGGCCTGCGCCTGGGCGAGGGCTTCCGCGGCGGCAAGGGCCTCCGCACGGACGACGGCAGCCTTCGCGGCACGCGACTTCGCCGCGCTCGCCCTCGCGGCGCGTTGACGAGCGGCCGTCTCGGCCTTTTCTGCGGTCGTGCGGGTCTTGGCCGCGGCTCCTGCCGCAGGGGCGACATGGGTCGGGGACGGCTCGGCCGGATCAGCGGGTTTCTGGGGAGCCGCGGCAACCTTGCGAACCGGGCTGGCGCGGGGCTTCTGGGTTCGGGCGACGGGGGTTCGGGCTGCCGGAGTTCGGGGTGAAGCGGTGCGCGCCGAGGTTGCGCGGTCGGGCGTCGTCTTGGCCGGACGCGCCGGAATGGCTGCGTCGTTCGACGGGGCCGAATCGGACGCGGGCACAGTTGTGGTCGGCTCGTTGGGCTCGGAGTTGGGAGGCACGTGAGTCACCTCGCCAACCCTACCAACGACCCTCCGACAAGACTGGATGGCGGGCGCGAATCCCGCCGAAAACGCGCTCGACCCGGCCCGTTCACCGGGGCCGATTCCACGCGGCGGCACCCGAAAGGGGCACTTCGGGTAGACTGACCCTTTCATGTTGGTGTGTCTGAACGGAAAAGACGAGGTGAACCACAGGCAAACTGGCTCGACATTTTTCGAACCGGGCGCAGGTAGCCCGACACTGTTAAGGAGACAAATATGGCCACCCAGGTAGTCATTTTGGCAGCGGGAATGGGCAGCAGACTGGGTCGTTCACTGCCCAAGCCGCTCACGGAACTCAGCGACGGCCGGTCGATCATGCGTCAGCAGTTCGACAACATCGAGCACGCATTCGGATCCCTGGCCCGCGTCACCATCGTCGTCGGTTACAAGCTCGAGCACATCATCGAGGCGTTCCCCCAGGCATCCTTCGTCTACAACGAGGAATATGACCAGACCAACACGTCCAAGAGCCTCCTGCGCGCCCTGCAGGCCTCCGGCGCGGGCGGGGTGCTCTGGATGAACGGCGACGTCGTCTTCGATCCCGCCGTCCTCGATCGGGCGCACGCCATGGTCGAACGCGACCAGTCTTTCGTGACGGTCAACACCTCACAGGTGTCCGAAGAAGAGGTCAAGTACACGACCGACGACGAGGGATACATCAGGGAACTCTCCAAGACCGTGACCGGTGGACTCGGAGAGGCCGTTGGCATCAACTTCATCTCCAGTGCGCACAAGGCGATCCTGGTGCGCCATCTCGCCAGGGTGAACAACCAGGACTACTTCGAGCGCGGCATCGAACTCGCGATCGAGAAGAACGGCCTGCTGATCGAACCCCTCGACATCTCCGACTTCTACGCTGTCGAGGTCGATTTCGCCGAAGACCTCGAGCGCGCGAACCTGTTCGTCTGATTCGCATTCACCCTGATTTTGTGAACATCTAGAGTGGAGTCTGTGAGTAGCTACGCAGAAGTGCGCCCTGAACAGCTCACCGCTCTCTCCCGCTACCGCCACTCACTGTGGCTCCTGACCCAGCGCGACCTGCGGGTCCGCTACTCCACCTCGTTCCTCGGCTATTTCTGGTCGATCCTCGACCCGCTCGTGATGGCCGGGATCTACTGGTTCGTGTTCACCCAGGTGTTCCACCGGGGCGTCGGGCACGAGCCGTACATCATCTTCCTGCTCAGCGCGCTGCTGCCCTGGATGTGGTTCAACGGAACCGTCTCCGATTGCACGCGCGCGTTCCTGCGCGAGGCGAAGCTGATCCGGTCGACCCGGATCCCCCGCACCATCTGGGTGAACCGGCTCGTGCTCTCCAAGGGCATCGAATTCCTCGCCTCGATCCCGGTGCTCGTGCTGTTCGCCGTGTTCGCCGGCGCCCGGCCGAGCGTCGAAATCGTGTTCTTCCCGCTCGCCATCGTGATCCAGGCGATCCTCACGGCGGGGGTCGGCCTCATCGTCGCGCCGCTCGTCGTGTTCTTCCGCGATCTGGAACGCGCCGTCAAACTCATCCTGCGCTTCCTGTTCTACGCATCCCCGATCATCTACAGCACCCAGGACCTGCCGCACCAGCTGCACTTCTGGGCGGCGTTCAATCCCCTCAGCGGCATCTTCAGCCTCTACCGGGCGGCCTTCTTCCCCGGCAACCTCGACTGGTTCACCGTCGGCGTCAGCGCGGCCATGTCCGTCGCCTTCCTCGGACTCGGGCTGCTGGTCTTCACGCGCACCGAGCGCGCGGTCCTGAAGGAGCTGTGATGACGGGAACAGTCCGGACGCCGGGATCGGCCGTGACCGGGGCGCCTGTGATCGCCCTGGCCGGGGTCGGCATCCGTTTTCGCCGTAACCGACGCGGCAGGCGCAGCTTCAAGGACCTGTTCGCGAGCGGGGCCCGGCGCACCAGACCCGGCGAATTCTGGGCCTTGCGCGCCGTATCCTTCACGGTGCAGCGCGGAGAGGCCATCGGCGTTGTCGGTCGCAACGGCCAGGGAAAGTCGACCCTGCTCAAGCTCGTGACCGGGGTCGTCCTGCCCGATGAGGGCACTGTGCGGGTGACGGAGGGCGTCGCACCACTGATCGAGATCACCGGCGGTTTCGTCGATGACCTCACCGTGCGCGACAACGTCTATCTCACGGCGGGCCTGCACGGCATGACGAAGAAACAGATCGGCGAGCGTTTTGACGAGATTCTCGACTTCGCCGAGATCGGAGACTTCGTCGACACCCCGTACAAGCACCTCTCGAGCGGTATGAAGGTGCGCATCGCCTTCGCGGTCATCTCCCGGCTCGAGGAGCCGATCATCCTCGTCGATGAGGTGCTCGCCGTCGGCGACAAGGCCTTCCGGGAGAAGTGCTATCGCCGGATCGAGGAACTGCTCGCCGGCGGCCGCACCCTGTTCTTCGTCTCGCACAACGAACGCGACCTGCGTCGCTTCTGCGCCAGGGGCCTCTACCTCGACAAGGGCGCGCTCGTCCTCGACGGTCCACTCGACGAGGTCCTCGCCCGGTACGACGCCGATTACGGCGTGCGGCCCGCCTGAGCCGGCTCAAGGATCGACGATGGCGAGGCTGTCGCGATCGGGCGGCAGCTGTTCCTTGGTCAGGCCGGTGAGGAGGTCCCCGACCTCGAGGCTCAGCACGTCCGCGAGCCGGATCAGGGTGTGGAAGGTCGGATTCCCAGTGCCGCGGTCGATCCTGGCGTAATTGGACACGTTGAGTCCGGCCCGGTGCGCGACAGACTCCTGGTTGAGCTCGAGTTCCGTTCGGCGCTGCCGCAGGCGCAGTCCCAGCAGGCGGCTCGCTTCTGACTTCGGCTCCGGCATCCTCCATCTATAGGCTTGAAGTGGGAAAACCGCCAGTGGCCGGGGAAAAGATGTGAATACCTTCCCCTGTCAGACCGGCAACGTAAACTCGACGGAAATCGGAAGGACGGCATCGACATGGCACGAAGAGTGAAACCCCTCGTCTCGACGACCGGGGGTCTGCCGCAGGGCGGCCAGCTTCCGACCGGCATCATCCGGGGATTCGACCGGGTCATGGCCATCCACCGCCCGGCTGTGCTCGCCCACATCCGCGGCATCCGCCGGCGCTCACCGGACTCGGACCCCGCACAGATCATCAGGATCCTCGAACGCCGCTACCTCGCCATGGTCACGACCGGCGGCGCGGCCGTCGGGGCGACGGCCGTCATTCCCGGCGTCGGCACCGGGGTGACCCTCGCACTGTCCGGCGTCGAGACCGCCGGGTTCCTCGAAGCGACAGCCTTGTTCGCCCAGTCGGTGAGCGAGGTGCACGGTATTGCCGTCGACGACCCGGAGCGCGCCCGCGCCCTCGTCATGACGATGATGCTCGGCAGGGAGGGCTCCGACCTCGTCCGCCAGCTTGCCGGCCAGTTCAGCGGAACGGGTGCGGTCCGAACGGCCTATTGGGGCGAACTCGTCACCGCGAGCATTCCGCGCGCCATCATGGGTCCGCTCACCGATCGCCTGAAGAGCTCGTTCATCCGCCAGTTCGCGACCCGCGGCTCCGCGAGTTTCGTCGGCAAGGCGCTCCCCTTCGGCGTCGGCGCCGTCGTCGGCGGCGCCGGCAACCATATTCTGGGCAAGCGGGTGCTGACCTCGTCCCGGCTCGCCTTCGGCCAGCCGCCTGCGGGCTTCCGTCCCGAACTCGACCCGCGCATACGCGAGGCGATCGTGCGCGAGGGCGGCGGCCTCGAGGGAGTCGGCCGTGCCGGCGCGCTGCGGGTCGCCGCCGGCCACCGCATCACCCAGCTCGGGCAGCTCGGGCACGGCACCCTCACCGTGCTCCCCCGCATGGTCCCGCGGCTGCTGCGCCGTGGCCGACCGCTGGAGTCAGGGGTTCCAGGCACCGCAACGGCGGATCACCCGGATTCGGATCACGCGGATTCGGATCACGCGGCCGCCGGGCAGGACGTGTCTCCCCGCGAACCGGCCTCCTCTCCGCGACCGTAGCAGGCCGCTCAGGGCCGAACGGCGTCGAACCGCTCCCACTCGTCCATCAGGTGCTGCACGGCCGCGTGGAAGCGAGCGGTGGCCGCACCGGGTGCCGCGTCGCCGAAGTAGCGTTCGACCCACACACCCAACCGGGCCTCGGCCTCCGGGTCGTGCGCGAGCGCATCCACCGTGCCCACGATCGAGGAGGCGGCGGACGCGTCGAGCCATTCGCACGCCGCGAGGTACCCGCCGGTGTCGATCTCGGCAGCGGGATCGGCGGGGCGGGTGACGAGAAGGGCCTTGCCTGCGGCGAGCCGGTCGTAGACCATGGCTGAGATGTCGACGATGGCAACGTCCGCCGCCGCGAGCTGCCAGCCGAGCTCCGCACCGGTGTCGTACATGTGGTGAGCGGCGGGATCGCGGGCGTTCGCCGCCTTGATCAGGGCGATGATCCTGCGGTTGGCTGCGCCGTATGCCTCGTCGGTGACCCCGCTGCGCGGGTGCGGCCGGTAGATCAGGCGATGCCGCGACGAGGCGAGGAGCGCAGTGGCGAGTGCGACGCCGTGGCTCGCGATCGAGCCGTATGCCGCGGTGGGCCGGTCTCCTTCCCAGGTCGGCGCGTAGAGCACGACCTGCCGGTCGTCGGGAACGTACGGAAGCACGCCGCTGTAGTGGTCCGCCTGCGGGCGGCCGATGGTGATCGCCCGCTTGTCGAAGTCGTAGTCCCAGAGCACCCGGTCGAGACGGGCGAGGGCGGCGTCACCGGCGACGAAGGCGTAGTCGTACGCCTTGATCTGGTTCGTGACCATGTACATCTTGTCGCTCTCGCCATGGTTGATGAACACGTGCCAGCACCGCGGGTAGCGCATCATCTGGAAGTTCCGGGCGTTCTGGTTGACGTAGAACACGATGCGGATGTCCTGTTCCGCGACGACCCGCTCGAGGTCGGCGACCTTGCGCACGTAGGTCACCGGCACCGGGCACTCCTCGGACATCGGCAGCGCCCCGGTCCCGGTGCGGCTCAACACGATGACGGGCCAGGTCTCGGCGAGCACGGCGAGCGGCCGGTACCACTGCCGCATCTGATACAGGTTGACGGCGCCGTCGGCGAAGTAGACCGCGATCTTGAAACGGCCGAGCGGAAGCGGACCGTCCCCGAGGAGCCGGCCGGCGAGCAGTTTCTGTGCCCGGCGCGACGCGGCGACATCCTTGACCAGCTTGACGGCCAGGCCGATGTCTTTTCGAATGGTCATCCCTCCAGAGTACCGAGCACCGGGTCAGACGATGGGGGGACGGCCGGCCAGGGACATCCGCCAGACCGTGCGAGCGCTGATCGGCCGCCGCTCCCCCGGGTTGCTGCGCCAGCCCTCCCGGAATCCGGCGAGCCAGGCCCGCAGTGCCGGCCGGTCGCTGCGGAATCGCAGCAGCTGGATCGCGAGCCAGGAACCGGCGTAGACCGGGACCAGCACGGCAGGCAGGTTGCGCCGGGCGAGCCAGACCCGGTTGCGCGCGTTCAGCCGGTAGTAGTCGGCGTGCCGGGTGGGCTGGATGACGGGATGATTTGCTTCGAGGTTTCCCGCGTACCAGGTGCGCAGCCCCTGGTCCCAGACCCGCCACGCCAGTTCGATGCCCTCGTGCGCGTAGAAGAACGGTTCGGCCCAGCCTCCGGTGGCCAGGAAGACCGCACGGGGCATCACCACGGCACCTTCCCAGACCGAGAAGACGGCGCCGGACTCGGTCGCGGCTCCCTTACGGATGCGCGGAATCCAGCGGGTCGGCGCCGCCGCGCCCGTGGGATCGGTCACCCGGGGTTGCAGCAGGCCGATCGACGGGTCCGCGCGGAGCTGCGCGACCGCGCGACTGAGGAACCGGGGGTCCGGGATGCTCGCGTCGTCGTCGAGGAAGAAGAGGTACTCGCCCGTCACAAGGGGGACGCCGCGATTGCGACCGGCGGGGATGCCCAGGTTCTCCGTCAGGGCCAGCGCCTGGACGGCACCCGGTAACCCGGTCGGTACCCAGCCGTTGCCCACGCAGACCACGTCGAGGACGACCTCCTGCTGGGCGAGCACCGAGCGGATGCCGCTGGCGAGGTCATCCGGCCGGGTGCCCTGGGTGAGCACGACGACACCGACCCTCGGCAGCACGGTGTCGCTCACCGCTCAGGACCGGACGCGGCGCGACGCCATGATTGCGACGAAATGGCCGAAAAGAGCGAGGATCGACAGGGGCACGAGAGCGATGAGCACGATCCGGTCCATGAGAGGCTCGCCGACGAAACGGCCGATCACCGCGGAGGCGAAGATCAGGATCGTGAGTTCGACGGAGTGGTACAGGCGGTGGAACGGCAGGAACCGGGCGAGCCTGCGCAGCTGGGCGATCCTGCCGGGAGTCGGGGTCTGCTCACCGCGCGTGTCGGCGAGCTTGGTGAGCCCCGCGTTCGCCCTGGCGACGTGCACCATGTCGTTGAGCGCCTTGTTGAGCACGATCACGAGGGCGAGCAGCAACGCGAGAGTCGTCCAGAGGAAATCCTCCGGCGATTCGAACGGGTAGGCCGCCGCGCGAATGCCGAACGCGATCGGAATGAGCGCCTCCGTCGAGTAGTGACCGACCTTGTCGAGGAAGACCCCGGCCGGCGACGATTCGCCTCGCCAGCGCGCGACTTCGCCGTCGCAGCAGTCGACGAGCATCTGCAGCTGCCCGAGGATCAGCGCGAGCAGGGCCCCCCAGACACCGGGGATGAGCAGCGCCGCAGCGGTCGACCAGCCGACGAGGATCATCAGCGCCGTGACACCGTTCGCGGTCACGCTCGTCTTCAGCAGCAGCCAGGTGAGATACGGCGACACGTCGCGCAGGTAGAGCGAGGCCGTCCAGTGCTCGGCGTTCGCCCGCAGGCGTACCTCGGGCGGCTGCGCGACGGCCCGCAACTCGGCGATCGACGTCGGCCGGGGCTGGCGCACCCGACCGGTGGAATGTGAGTGGGATGTCATAGGTGTCTCCCGGTCCGTGCCGCGATATTGCTGGTGAGTTTCAGGTATCCGAGCAGGAAGCCGAAACCCCAGCAGAAGTGGATACAGGGCAAGACTAGAAGGAACCAGGCGCCGGAGCGCCCGCCATCAGGGCGAGTCACGACGACGGTGGCCAGGAGGACGACGAGCAGGTATCCGACCGGGGCGATCCAGCCCAGCAACAGCCACGGTACGACGACGCCGGCGAAGCCCAGGACCACTCCGGCGGTGACGAGGAGCACCATCACGGGAGGCACGAAATAGCGGATGCCGTTGTCTGCGGGGAAGCGCCGCGCGAGTTCCCCGCGCCACATTCCGGTGGACAGCATCTGGCGGGCGAGTCTGGACAGGCTCGGTCGCGGCCGGTAGACGACGCGCAGCCTCGGTGTGAACCAGACCGTGCCGCCCTGCTCGCGGAGGCGCCGATTGAGCTCCCAGTCCTGGCCGCGCTTGATGGTCTCGTCGAAGAGCCCGGCACGCAGGAGGCTGTCGCGGCGGAAGCAGCCGAGGTAGACCGTCTCTGCGGCGCCCTCCGGCCCACCGACGTGGAGGGGCGTTCCGCCGAGGCCGATCCGGGTGCCGTAAGCCCGGGCGACGGCGCGCTGGAACGGAGCGGTGCCCCGCGCGTCCATGACTCCGCCGACGTTGTCCGCCCCGGTGCGCTCGAGGGTATCGACGGCGACGCGCGCATAGTCGCTCGGCAGCACCGAGTGGGCGTCGACCCGGATCACGACGGGGTAGGCGGATGCACGGATCGCGGCGTTGAGGCCGGCAGGGGTCGATCCGATCTCGTTGGGCACGACACGGATGCGCGGGTCGAGTTCGGCGAGTTCCGCGACGAGTTCCTCCGTGCCGTCGATGCTCGGTGCAAGGGCCAGCGTGACGTCGAACGGACCGGTGTAATCCTGGCCCAGGAGGCTCGTCACCGCGGCCCGGACGTGCAGCACATCGTTGAGCACGGGCATCACGTAGGAGACACCGATCAGGGGCGCTTCGCCGGTGTGTGCTGCCTGTTCGATCGGGTGTCCATTCCGTTGCGGACTGTCCAGACTACCAGCCCACCCCTTTGGGGGCCTCCTGACGGCTGGCGCACCGGAGCGGAAACACGACTGCGCCGCCGGTCGATGACCGGCGGCGCAGGGCGTGGAAGGAGGACGGGAGCTGCTAGCTGGACAGTTCCCCGACCGTGACGGTCACGGTGTACGACTTGCCGTCGCGGACGTAGACGAGGTCGGCGGTGGCGCCGGCGGCGAGTACCCGCACCTGGGCGGTGAGATCCTTCGCGTCGGTGATCGGCACTCCGTTGAACTTCGTGACGACGTCGCCCTTCTTCAGGCCCGCCTTCTCGGCTGCGCCACCGGAGCTGACCTCGCTGACGAGGGCGCCGACCGTGCTGCTCGTGTCACTCGTCGCGCTCGTGATGCTCGCACCGAGCAGCCCGTGGGTGGCCTTGCCGTTGGCGATGAGCTCGTCGGAGACGCGCTTGGCGAGGTTCGACGGGATCGAGAAGCCGACGCCGATGCTTCCGGCAGCCGTTCCCGATGAGGAGGACCCGCCCGCGTTGGCGATGGCGACGTTGATGCCGATCAGTTCACCCTTGGAGTTGAGCAGGGCGCCGCCGGAGTTGCCGGGGTTGATCGCGGCATCCGTCTGGATTACGGAGAGCGAAATGCTGCTCGTCGTGCTCGGAGTGGTCGACTGCGCGCTTCCGTCCTTGTTCGGGAGGTCGAAGTTCCAGAAGTACGGGTTGTCCGTGCTCGGGGCCGTGGTGTCCGGCGTGTCCGTGGTGGGCGCCGCCGATGAGGCGATCGAGATGCTCCGGTTGAGGGCGCTCACGATGCCGTCGGTGACGGTTCCGGAGAGGCCGAGCGGTGCGCCGATGGCGATCGTGGTGTCGCCGACGTTGAGCTTGCTCGAGTCTGCCCAGTTGATCGGGGTGAGGCCGCTCGCGTCGGTCAGTTTGACGACCGCGAGGTCGGAGATCGGGTCTGTGCCGACGATTGTCGCCTTGTAGACCTTCCCGTCACTGGCCGTGACTTCGAGGGTCGCGTCTGCGCTCGCGCCGTCGAGTGTCACGACGTGGGTGTTGGTCAGGACATAGCCATCGGAGGTGAGGACGACTCCGGAACCGGTGCCGCCGGAGGTTCCGCTGGTCGCGTTGATGGTGACGACGCTCGGCATGGCCTTCGCGGTGGCTGCCGTGATCTGGTTGACGCTCTCGGTGTTGTTGACGACGACGGTGCTCGACCCCTGGGCCTGACTGACGGGGGTGCCGTTGCCCTGGCCTCCGGAAAGGAGCGCCATCACGCCGGCGCCGGATGCGCCGCCGATGAGGGCGCCGATCGCGAGCGCCGCAACGAGGCTGAGTCCGGCACGGCGGCGGGCCGGGTCCTTCGGATGGGGGGCCGACGACGGGCCGGTCGGTCCGTTCGGGCCGCCACCCTGGGGAGCGTAGGAGAAGGGTGCAGCCGATGCTGCGAAGTGCGGCGGGACAGAGCCGTCGGCTCCGCCGAGGGGCCGTCCGAAGGCATCCGTCGCGTAGGGAAGCGTCGGCTGGGTGATCTGGTTCGACGCGTTCGCGACGGGCTGCTGGGGAGCCTGGGCGGCCTGGACGTCTGCGGGGGCGGACGCCTGCTGGGCGACGACGCCCTGCGGCTGCTCTGCAACCGGCTGCGCGGCCTGCGGGAAGCCGACGACCTCGGTCGTGTTGTCCGCGTTCGCGGAGGGGGCCGGGTACTCGGTGGTATCGGCGGGGACGGCGGCGTTGGCCGGCTGTCCGGACGCGGCGGCCTGGCCGGCGTCGGAGGGAACGTCGGCAGCGGGACGATCTCGATTAATGTCTGGGTCCTGAGGGTGTTCGGTCATGAGGTGCTCCTTCCAAGCGATGCCAGCTTCGCGCCCGAACCTGAACGAATCCTCCGCCCAAGCTGAGAGCATTCAATGACGAAGCCGTGATGTTGCTTGGGGTGGCAGCCCAGCGACCGGGGTCGGCCGGATCGGCGCAGCAATCCTCGCCTGCGAACCGGTCCCGTGAGCCACCGACACGGGGGATGTCGTAGTTTGGAGTCATGCACGGCTCCCCCGAGACAGTTCCGACCGCGGCCATTCCGGGCGCCTGGCGCCGGACGGCCCGTGGTGCCGGCCTGCTGGGCGCCGACGGCACGATCGCCGCCACCATCTTCGCCGAGATGAGCGCGCTCGCCGTCCGCACCGGCGCGATCAATCTCGGACAGGGGTTCCCGGATGAGGACGGACCCATCGAGGTTCTCGACGCCGCCAGACAGGCCATCACGGACGGGGTCAACCAGTACCCGCCTGGCCGCGGCTTCCCCGTGCTTCTCGACGCGATCGCCCGCCACCAGCAGCGTTTCTACGGCCTCAGTGTCGACCAGGAGACCGAGGTCCTCGTGACCGCGGGGGCGACAGAGGCGCTCGCTGCGACGATCCTCGCCCTGATCGAGCCCGGCGACGAAGTCGTGACGTTCGAACCGTTCTATGACGCGTACGGCGGCCTCATCGCACTCGGCGGCGGCATCCATCGCACCGTGCGCCTGCGCACGCCGGACTTCCAGCCGGATCTCGACGAGCTCAGTGCGGTGATCACCGATCGCACCCGGCTCATACTCGTGAACAACCCGCACAATCCGACCGGGACCGTGTTCTCCCGCGAGACGCTCGAGTTCATCGTGCGGCTCGCCGAACAGCACAACGCGATCATCGTCACCGACGAGGTCTACGAACACCTCACTTTCGGTGTGCAGCACCTGCCCGTCGCGACGCTTCCGGGGGCTTTCGAGCGCACCGTGACGATCTCCTCCGGCGGGAAGACCTTCAACACGACCGGATGGAAGATCGGCTGGCTGACAGCACCCGCCGCGCTCGTGACGGCGATCCTCGCGGTCAAGCAGTTCCTGACCTACGTGAACGGTGCGCCGTTCCAGCCGGCGATCGCGAGGGGGCTCGATCTCCCGGACTCGTACTTCACGGGTATCGCGGCCTCGCTGCAGGGCAAGCGTGACGTCCTCGAGCGCGGCCTGGTCGCCGCGGGCTTCGCCGTGTCGCGCCCGAGCGGTTCGTATTTCATCGTGGCGGATGCCGCGCCGCTCGGATACGAGGACGGCGCTGACTTCTGTCGCGACCTTCCCGCCCTCGCCGGCGTGGTCGCCGTGCCGATCGGTGCGTTCTGCAGTCCGGAACACCGGCCGCAGTATGCCTCGCTCGTGCGCTTCGCCTTCTGCAAGAAGGTGGACCTGTTGGAGCAGGCTGCCGCACGGCTCGCCGCCCTGCGCCCGGCCGCCCGGTAGCGCGAGGCCGCCCGAACCGATTCGACGGAGATGCCGGGTTTTCGTAACCTGGGCGGCCGCAAACCGGCCCAGAAACTCAAAAAGTCCGTCGAATCGGTTCGGGCGAGTGTTACTCCGCGGCGGCGGCGGCGAGCGCCGGGTAGTCCGTGTAGCCGGCGGCCGTGCTGCCGTAGAGGGTCTGCGGGTCGAGGGCATTGAGCGGGAGGTCGTCGCGCCAGCGGTGCACGAGGTCGGGGTTGGCGATGACGGCGCGTCCCACGACGACGGCGTCTGCGACGTCATCGGCCAGGATGGCCATGGCCTCGGCCCGGGTCGTGACGGTGCCGAAGCCGGTGTTGATCAGGAGCGGTCCGCCGAAGCGGGTGCGCAGTCCCTGGATCAGGTCGCCGGTCGGGTCCTGGTGCAGCACGCTGAGGTAGGCGAGGCCGAGCGGGGCCAGCCCGTCGACCAGGGCGGTGTAGGTCGCGAGGGTCTCTGCGGCATCCGTCTCGAGCACGTCCTGGATGTTGTGCTCCGGTGAGATGCGGATCCCGACCCGGCCGGCGCCGATCGCGGCGGCAACAGCAGTCGCGACCTCGATCACGAAGCTGGCGCGGTTCGCGGGCGAACCGCCGTGGGCATCCGTGCGCTGGTTCGAGGCCGGTGACAGGAACTCGTGCAGGAGGTAGCCGTTGGCACTGTGGATCTCGACGCCGTCGAGCCCTGCCGCGATGGCGTTCTGCGACGCGCGCACGAATTCCGCGACGATTCCGGGGAGTTCGGCCTCGGTCAGCGCGTGCGGAACGGGGTATGGCTTCTTGCCCTCCGGGGTGTGCGTCTCGCCCTCGATGGCGATCGCGCTCGGCGCGACGACGTCGAAGCCGCCGTTGACGAGGTCGTGCGAGACCCGGCCGGCGTGCATGACCTGGGCGACGATGAGGCCGCCGGCCTCATGCACGGCCGACGCGACGGAACGCCAGCCGTCGACCTGCTCGGCGGTGACGAGTCCGGGCTGGCCGGTGTAGCCCTGTCCGGCGTGGCTCGGGTAGACCCCCTCCGACACGATCAGGCCGAGGGACGCGCGCTGGCGATAGTGCTCGATGACCATCGGTCCGGGGATGCCGTCGAGGCCCGCCCTGGTGCGGGTCAGCGGCGCCATCACGAGTCGGTTCGGCAGGTGCAGGTCGCCGAGGGTCAGCGGGGAGAACAGGGTCACAGTCGCTCTTTTCGTAGTACGGAAGTTCCGCCGGGCGCGGCCGAACGGGCCGGCGCAGGGAAACGCAGGGTGCGCTGCAGACAACGGGCCCGGGCCCGGTCCTATTCCACACGCGGTCCACACCGTCGTCCGCCGCCGGGACGCCGACGCCGGGCCGGGCCGGGCTGCGAGCGGTCTCAGCCTGTCCCGACGCGGGCAAACCGATCGCCCCGCGGCGACGAATACCAGGCATGACCATCCTGGTGACACGAACTCCCGACCGCACGGCGGCGCCCGCCCCGGTGACGTCTCTCGTGCCGGCCGGGACGTCCAGGACGTCCGTGACGTCCGTGCCCGAAACTCGGCGGGATGAGTATTGCCCGTTCCCACTCTCGACAGACGCACGCGCCTTCGGCCTCACCACGAGTTCGATGCGCCTCGGCTCCGGCACGCTTGCGGTGCGTCACGGCCGCCGCACGGGCAGCGACACGGCGACGGTCCTGCTGCACGGGGCTGCCGGCTCCTGGACGACCTGGACCCCGCTCCTCTCGGCGGCGACGAACGGTGGCTCGGCGGGCTCGACGGGACGCGTTCCATCCGGCGCACTCGCCCTGACCGACCTGATCATTCCGGACCTACCCGGCTGGGGCGACAGCGAACCAGCGGATGCCTCCGGCCGGCACTCCACCCGGCCCGCCCCGGGCATCACGACCGTCGCGGCCGCGATCGCCGAAACCGTCCGTGCACTCGGCTACGAGCGCTGGCACGTCGTCGGGCACTCGCTCGGCGGTTTCCTCGCCCTCGAACTGGCCGCACTCGAACCTGCCGCAACCGTGTCGGTCTCCCTCGTCTCTGCGACGACGTTCTCGGTGGTGGACAGCGTGCGGCATCCGATCACCAGGTTCACCCTGCTGCCCGGGTACACGGCCCTGCTCGGCGTCATGCGCGCCCTCGCGGTCGCCGAGCCCCCCGGCCGCGGCCTCGTGCGCTGGCTCAACAGGGTGGGTGTGCTGCGCGGGCTCACCGCGCCGCTGTTCAGCCGGGTCGACGCCGTACCGGCGAGCGTGATCTCGGCCCTCGCGACGGAAGTCCGTCCGCGGGCCTTCGTCGAGGCATCCGCCCTCGCCGGAGCCCATGACCCGGAACGGTCCTGGGCCCGCATCACCTGCCCGGTGCGCGCGATCCAGGGCGACGCGGACATCTTCGTCGCCGATTCGGACCGCGCCCGGCTCTCCGCCGTCATTCCCGGGTTCGTTTCGCGAACGATCGCGGGCACGGGCCACTTCGCCCACATCGAGAAGCCCTTCGCCGCCCTCGAAGCCCTGAGCAGCCTCCGCGAGAGTACACTTTCGGCCCCTAAACCGATGGTTTAAGGGCCGAAAGTGTACTCTCGCGGGCCCGCCGGGCGGAGCGGGGACGTGAACGATCAGTTGTGCGGGATGCCGATCGTGAGGCCGCCGTCGATGACGAACTCTGCTCCGGTCGAGTAGCTCGACTCGTCGCTCGCGAGGTACAGCACCAGGCTCGATACTTCCTCGGGCTTGGCGCCACGGCGCAACGGGATCTCAACCATGTCGACGTCGAGGGACTTCGTCATGGCCGTCTCGATGAAGCCGGGGTGGATCGAGTTCACGCGGATGCCGAGGGGCGCCACGTCGAGCGCGACCGACTTCGTGATGCCGCGCACGCCGAACTTCGACGCGACGTAGGCGTGCAGGCCCGCGCTGCCGAGGAGGCCCTCGACCGATGAGACGTTGACGATCGAGCCGCCGCCGCGGCGTGAGAGCGCAGGGATGGCGGCCCGCATGCCGAGGAACGTACCGGTGAGGTTGATCTCGATGGTGCGGGTCCAGACGTCGATCGGGAAGCTCTCGATCGGCGCGGCGCTCGCGATTCCGGCGTTGTTGACGAGGATGTCCAGCCCGCCGAAGGTTTCCACGGCGAACAGGACAGCGGCAGACCAGTCGTCTGCGTCGGTGACGTTGAGGTGCACGTAGCGTGCGGACGGGCCGAGTTCGGTCGCCATGGCCTCGCCCTCGGTGTCGAGGAGGTCTCCGATGACCACCTGCGCTCCCTCCGCGATCAGCCGACGCGCGTGTGATGCTCCCATTCCGCGGGCACCGCCACTGATCAGTGCCACTTTGCCTTGAACGCGACCCATGATGGCCACCTTTCTCTTCGGGTTCAATGAATCTGTACTCTACTCAAAAATGAGCGTACTCCGTTATATTGGAATCAGCTGATTGAATCTACGATTGAGAAAACCCCGTGGCACCGTCCCGGGAAGCAGCCGACCCAGAGTGAGGATCCCCGTGCGCCGACCAGACGAAGGCACGACACCGGCCGCCGGTGCCGCCGCCGTTGCCGACGCCGACGCCGCCAGTGCCACTCCTGGCCGCCGCGAACGCAACAAGCGTGACAAGCAGGGCCGCATCCTCGCGGCCGCCGAGGATCTCTTCGCCGAGCGCGGCTACGCGCTCGTCACGACCCAGGACATCGCCGATCGCGCGGATGTCGCGGCGGGGACGCTCTTCCGGTACGCGAGCTCGAAGCCCGAGCTCCTCCTGATGGTCTTCAACAACGAGTGGCGCAGGGCCCTGACCGGAACCCGGCACGATCCAACGAAGGCGGACGCATCCCTCGCCCCGACGGACGCGATCATGGCCCTCCTCCTCCCCCTGCTGACCTCCGCCGCGCGCCACCCGGAGAACACCGCCTATTACCAGCGCGAGATCCTGTGCGGCGAGCCCACCGGGACCTACCGCGCCGAGGCCCTCGAGCTCGTCGACGGGCTCGAGGCCACCATCGCGACCGTGCTCAGCGGCTACGGGACGGAGACCCCCGGAGAATCGGAGCGGCTCCGGCGGGGGGTGGACCCGGCGCTTGCGGCACGCAGTATCTTCTCGCTGCTCCACCTCGCCCTGATCCGATGCGGGCTGGGACGGGAGCCGATGGAGAGCCTGCCGGACTCGCTCCGCACCGAGATCGACCTCGTGCTGCACGGCATCGTCGAGCAGGTGCCGGCCGCGACCGCCGAGGCCTGACGATTCCCTTGTATTGACCGGGAATTACGACCACACTTAAAGTGCGAACCCAGCGGATGCCCCACACGGGCGGTCTGCTGTTCGCGCGAGAGTTCACCGACTGAAAGCGGCGCCCCATGGGTTCGTTGACGTATGACCGGGTCACCGTCGAATTCGACGACCGGATCCTCGCGCACCTGCAAATCGTGATCGTGCAGAAGTTACGCCGCGGCGAGAGTTTCCTGTTGTCCTGGCGGAACGCCGCAGAGGCAGGAGACGGTCGCAGTTCCGCCTGGCTGCACCCGGCCATCCCGCTGTACTTCAAGTTCTCCGGCGGCCAGCCGCCGACCATCAATCCGCTGTGGCTCGCCCAGCTCACCCGCTCGGCGAACAGCTCCCAGGGACTCGTCGCCACGGGAGAGGAGCGGGCGATGTCCGAGCAGGACCACGTGATGCGCAAGGAACCCGGTTTCCGTTCCCGGGCGGCAGCGGCCTCCCAGGACACGATCGCGACCGAGGGCTGAGGCTCCCCGGCGGCTAGACCTCGACGATCCCGAAGCGCCGGAGCCGGAGTGCGGGGTTGACCGCACGCACCTGCCCGAGGCGAGCCGAGGTGAGCCAGGCGAGGCCGACATCCGTCGTCTCGCCGATCGTGACCAGTTCGACCCCCATCGGGTCGACGATCATGCTCGTGCCGACGCCGATCGGCGGGGCGTGGTCGGCGGCGGCGACATAAACAGTGTTCTCGATCGCGCGCGCGGTCAGGAGGGTGCGCCACTGCTGCTCCTTGAGCGGGCCCCGCACCCATTCGGCGGGCACGAGCACGAGCTCGGCACCCGCGTCGACGAGTCGCCGGGTGACCTCGGGAAAGCGGATGTCGTAACAGGTCTGCAACCCCACCCGCAGCCCTCCGACCGAGAAGGTCTGCGGCGGCTCGATCGCGCCGGGCAGCACCCAGTCGGATTCGCGCTCGCCGAATGCGTCGTAGAGGTGCAGCTTGCGGTAGCGGGCGAGGAGCTCGCCCGTCGGCCCGACGCTCACGATGGTGTTGAAGAATCGTCCGGCACCGACGGCCTCCTCGAGCATGCCCGCGACGATGACGAGGCCGAGGCCTTCGGCGAGCGCCGCGAGCGCCGTCACGAACGGCCCGTCGATCGGCTCGGCGGCCGCGACGAACGCGGGCCCGAGGGTCGGCTCGAAGAACGCGGAATACTCGGGGAACACGACGAGCTGCGCGCCGCGGTCGACCGCGATGCCGGCCAGGCGGGCGACCTCGGCGAGGTTCGCCTCCCGGTCGGCCCCTGGGACGAACTGGGCGACGGCGACACCGACGGCCGTCGGGTCGACAGGCACCGTCCGGGCGGGCGCTGGCGTGGCAGGCGGGGTTTCGACCATGGCGTCAGCCTAGCCACGAGGGCGGCGCGATTGGAGCGGAACCCTCAGACTGGTCACGCTCCGCACCGGGAACGTGCCAGCATGAAGAGGTAGCGGCGTACGAGCAAAAGGGGCGGGCATGACGAAGATCCTGGTCGTGGAAGACGACGAACAAATGGGCGCGCTGATCGAACGCGGACTCGAGGCAGAGGGCTACGAGATCGTCAGGGTCGGGAACGGGATGGATGCCCTGATCGCGATCAACAACAACGAATTCGACCTTGCGGCCATCGACGTGATGTTGCCGCAGATGACCGGGTTCGAGATCTGTCGGCGCATCCGCGACTCCGGCAACACCATGCCGGTCCTGCTCCTGACCGCCAGGGACACCGTCGACGACCGGGTCTTCGGGCTCGACAGCGGCGCGGACGACTACCTCACCAAGCCCTTCGCCTTCCTCGAGCTCACCGCCCGGGTGCGCGCCCTGCTCAGACGCCAGTCGATGGCAACACCGCTGAGCCTCGAACTCGGCAACCTCGCCATCGATTCCCGGGACCTCAAGGTGACCGTGGCCGGCCGGTCCGTCTCGATGAGCCCCAAGGAAGTCGCGCTGCTCCGCCTGCTGTGCAGCCGGGCGGGGACGACCGTCGACCGCACGACGATCCTCGAAGAGATCTGGAACGGCACCGAACACATCGACCCGAACATCGTCGACCAGTACATCAGCTACCTGCGGCGCAAGATCGACTCTGCGGCGGCCGGGATGCGGATCGTGACCGTACGCGGCTCCGGGTATGCCGTGGAACTCGTCGAGTGAGCGGAGCACGTCCATGAGGTTGCCAGGGCTGTCGATCCGGGCCCGCATCACCGTCGGCAGTCTCGTGATCGCCGCTGTCCTGTTCAGCGGTGCAGCGGCGTTCTTCCGCGGCGAGGTCCAGGCGATCCTGATCGAGACGACGACGACACTGCTGCACAGCGACGCTGCCCCGATCGTGACGGACCTGATCCGCAACCCGACCGAACCCATCGACGGCCCGAGCGAGGGCCAGCTCATCGCGATCGTCGGTCCGGACGGCCAGATCTCCAAGTCCTCGCTGCCGATGGCGCTGCGGAAACGCGTGAGTGAGCTCGCGACGATCGGCGAGACGCCGCAGACGATCGACGCGGGCAACGCCAGGTACCTTGTCGCCGCGACGACGGCCGTGACCAACCAGGGCAACTGGGTCGTCATCACGGCGCGGAACGAGGAGGCACTCGGCTTGCTGCTCGACGAACTGGGCCGGGTGCTCATCATGGGCACCGTGCTGCTGACCGTGGGATTCGGCCTCGCCTCGTGGCTGCTCACCGGCGCGGCCCTCCGCCCGGTGAACCGGCTGCGCAAGGAGGCGGAGAGCCTGAGCACGACCGGGTCGTCCGCGCAACTGCTCGTCCCGGCGGGCAGGGACGAGGTCAGCCGCCTCGCGGTCACGCTCAATGACTTCATCTCCCGGCTGCGCCGCAGTCTCGACAGGGAGAAGCAGGTGGTGTCGGATGCGAGCCACGAGTTGCGCACTCCCCTCGCCGTGCTCAAGGCGCAGCTCGAGCTCGCGCATCTCAATTCCGGCGACGCTCCGGCCCTCGAGGCGGACATCGACGACGCCTCCCGCACCGTGGACCGCCTCTCCCGGCTCGCGACGAACCTGCTGGAACTGTCCAAGCTCGAGAGCCAGCAGGCCCCGCCGGAGTGCGGCTGGGAGAACCTGATCGCCGAGATCTCGGCCTCGGTCGACCGCGCAAGGGTGGTTCGCAACGGGGAGGATCTCGACGTCGACTACGAGATCGAGGGCGAGGACCCGACCGGCCGCTATGCGATCTCGGTGACCAACGTCGGGCAGCTCATCGACAATCTCATCTCGAACGCCATCAACGCCATGGGCGGCCGCGGCGCCGTGACCGTCACGCTCCGCAGCCTCGCAGAGGGTGCCATGCTGAGCGTCGTGGACACGGGGCCCGGCATGCCGGAATCGTTCATCCCGGTGGCCTTCGACCGGTTCTCCCGGCCGGAACAGTCCCGCGCGAGCGGCTCGATCGGGTCGGGGCTCGGCCTCGCGATCGTGCACGCCATCGTGACGCGGGCGAAGGGAACCATCAGCCTGCGCAACACGGGGACGGGCCTGGCCATCGACATCCGCCTGCCGCGAAGCACCCGCACCGGACAGGGCCCGCGGGCCTGACGACAGCGCCAAACTGAGAGCCTTCGCAGGCGCCCGACACCGGGTCGTCGGGAAACCCCCGACCGGGTGGCATAACGTAATGGGGTGACTTATCTGCCCGCGACCCATGATCCAGAGCTGCGCCCGCAGCGGCGATCCTGGCCCACCCACCGGCAGCTGGCCCCGCTGTACGTCGGTGTTCTCGGCCTGTTGATCTCCGCCGCGGCGGCCTGGAACCCGTCCTATTGGGGCGATGAAGCCGCGAGCGTGATGTCCGCGGAGCGTTCGTTGCCCTCCCTGTTCCGGATGCTCGGCACGATCGATGCCGTTCATGGCACCTATTACCTGATGCTGCACTTCTGGATCGACCTCTTCGGTGCGTCCGAGTTCTCCACCAGGCTCCCGAGCGCGATTGCGATCGGTGTCGCAACGGCGGGAACGTTCGTCCTCGCCCGGATGCTGACCGGGGCCAGGGTCGCCTGGATCGCAGCCCTCGTCTTCGCGGTACTTCCCCGGGTGACGTACATGGGCGCAGAGGCGCGATCGACGGCGCTCGCGACGGCTATCGCCGTGTGGCTCGTCGTGCTGCTCGTGCATCTGGTCCGCGCAGGGACGGCGAGCCGGTCGACCCAGAGCTGGCTCTGGATCGGCTTCACCGCGCTCTTCGCCCTCGGAATCTATGTCTTCCTCTACGTCGCGCTTCTCGTCCCCGTACTCGGGATCGCGGTGTTCCTGCTCGCGCCCGATCGGGCCCGGCGACGCGGACAGCTGATGGCCTGGTCGGGCGCGACCGTCGTCGGTCTCATCATCGCTTCCCCGGTCCTGTTCGCGGGCGTCAGTCAGAAGGACCAGCTCTCGTTCATCGGGCGGCGAGCCCAGACGGGCGTGCTCGACGCGGCCGTCAACCAGTGGTTCGGCAACGTGCCCGCGGCGGTCATCGCCTGGGCTCTGATCCTGCTCGCGGTCGTTCTCGCCTGGTTCAGTCGCGGAAGGGTGCCCGCCCTCGAGCGGAACAGGGCAGCGTTGGGCGTGATGCTCGCCTGGATGCTCGTGCCGAGTGCGGCTCTGCTGATCGGCACGCATGTCGTCACGCCGATGTACTCGCTACGGTACCTCTCCATCTGCACGCCGGCCGCAGCAATCGCGCTCGGGATCGCCGTGGCCTGGATCAGGCCCCGCTGGGCCGGGATCGCGGCACTCGTACTACTCGTCGTCGCCGTGGTGCCGAGTTACGTCGACCAGCGCGGCCCGTACGCCAAGAACGCCGGGAGCGACTGGCGCCAGGCCGCATCCATCGTCCAGGCCGGTGCGCACCCCGGAGACGCGATCGTGTTCGACGAGAGCGTGCGGCCCTCACGGAAGCCGCGGCTCGCGCTGCACCTGTACCCGGCATCCTTCACCGGGCTGCGCGACGTGACCCTCGACACGGCCTATGGGGACACCGGATCGCTCTGGGACACCACCCGGCCGCTCACGAGCGTCCTGGATTCACTCGCGGGCACGGATACGGTATGGCTGGTGCAGTATTCGGGCAGCAGTGAAGAAAAAGCGGGCACCGACCTGCACACGCTGCAAGACCTGGGATTTTCCGTCGCCTCAACGGCCACGGTCGTACACACAACAATCACCGAACTGACAAGGTAGTTTTCATGGCACAGACACTGGTCATCATCCCGACCTACAACGAACGCGAGAACATCAATCCGATCGTGGCCAGGGTGCGCGCGAGCGTCCCGGCCGCGGACATCCTCGTCGTCGACGACGCCTCCCCCGATGGCACCGGCCAGCTCGCCGATGCCATCGCCGCAGCGGACTCCCAGGTGCACGTCCTGCACCGCACGAAGAAGAACGGCCTCGGAGCGGCCTACCTCGAGGCCTTCGGCTGGGGCCTGTCCCGCGGCTACGACGAGCTCGTGCAGCTCGATTCGGACGGTTCGCACCAGCCTGAGCAGCTCCCCGACCTGCTGGCGGCGGCGAAGACCGCCGACGTCGTGATGGGATCGCGCTGGGTTCCTGGCGGAGCCGTGCAGAACTGGCCGTGGCACCGCCGCGCGCTGTCCCGCGGTGGATCGACATACTCACGCCTCGTGCTCCGGCTCCGCCAGCACGATGTCACAGGCGGCTACCGCGTCTACACGGCGCATGCCCTCGAACGCATGGACCTCGCGAGCGTCGAGAGCCTGGGCTATTGCTTCCAGATCGACATGCTGCTCACGAGCGTGCGGGCCGGCCTGACCGTCGTCGAGGTGCCGATCACCTTCGTCGAGCGTGTGCTCGGCTCATCCAAGATGAGCGGAAGCATCGTCGTCGAAGCGATGGCCCGCGTCACCCTGTGGGGCCTCACGGGCAAGGGCGCCCGTCGGTCCGTCGTTGCCGCCGCCAAGAACTGAGCCGCGCGTTCCGAATTCAGGAGTCGAGCCATCTTGACGCCGGAACCCGGCCGATAAACCGGTTCAGACCAGTCCTACTCCTGAATTCGGAACAGGAACGAAGTCGGGGGCGACTTCGGGTCAGAATGACTATATGATGGGTTCACCCAGTTAGAGTCATACTGACCTTTACCTAGTGGATGCCCCCATGAGCGCTCAAGCCGCTGTCGCACTCGCCGTGTCGACCGTGATCTTCGCCCTGCGCTCCGACGCGGAATCCGACTTCAAGACGCTGTGGCTCCCCCTGGTCCGCCGCACCAGGGACCCATACCTCGACCAGTGGGCGTTGCCGGGCGGCGGGCTGCCCGGCGACGAGGAACTCGCCGCGGCCGCCGCCCGTACCCTGCACGAGACAACCGGCCTCGCGCCCAGGTACCTCGAGCAGCTCTATACCTTCGGCGATCCGGGCCGCTCTGCCGGCGGCCGCGTGGTGTCCGTCGTCTACTGGGCCCTCGTCGAGTCCGGTGAGGCCGACCTCGCCGTCGTCGGCGACAATGTGCGCTGGTTCGCCGCAGACCGCCTGCCGCGGCTCGCCTTCGACCACAACCGGATCGTCGAGTACGCCCTCTGGCGGCTGCGGACCAAGGTCGAGTATTCCCGGATCGCCCACGCCTTCCTCGGCGAGACCTTCACGCTCTCCCAGTTGCGCGACGTGCACGAGGCCGTGCTTCAGAAGTCCCTCGACCCGGCCAATTTCCGTCGCACGATCGAGGCATCCGGTTCCATCGTCGACACCGGCGAACGCGTCGCGGGCACCCGGCACCGTCCGCCCCGTCTCTACCGGTACAACGACTCCGGACGACAGGGCGAACCGGATCCTTTCGGGCCGGAACCCGCGACCGCCGCCATCCCCACCACGAACTGAATCACCGTGTACAACGCTTTTTGTGAAAATCGAGGAGTTACAGCATGACCATCGCATCGGTCGACCGCACCATTCGTCTGATCAGCACGGGCACCGCGCCCGGAAGCACCTGCAGCCCGCAGCTGGCCGCAGGCCCCTGGGAATTCGACTCCGGCACCCCCGGCTACGGCCCAGGGTCCTCGATGGGCGATGTGCTCCCGACCGGGTCCCCGCGCCAGGGCGCGCTGCCCGAGCGCTACCGGACCGCCTCCGCAGAGGAACTCGACGCGCGCATCCGCTCGGCCAAGGCCACCCTCGGCGACCGGGTCGTGATTCTCGGGCACTTCTACCAGCGCTCGGAGGTCCTCGAGCACGCCGACTTCGTCGGTGACTCCTTCCAGCTCGCGCAGGCGACGAAGAGCCGCCCCGATGCCGAGGCGATCGTCTTCTGCGGCGTGCACTTCATGGCCGAGACCGCAGACCTCCTCTCCGGGCCCGACCAGGCGGTCATCCTGCCCAACCTCGCCGCCGGCTGTTCGATGGCGGACATGGCCGACATCGACTCGGTCACCGACTGCTGGGAACAGCTCGAAGAACTCTACGGAACCGAGGCGGATGCCTCCGGCCGGGTCCCGGTGATCCCGGTCACCTATATGAATTCCTCGGCGGCCCTCAAAGCGTTCTGCGGCGCCAACGGCGGCATCGTCTGCACCTCCTCGAACGCCGAGACCGTGCTGAAGTGGGCCTTCGAACGCGGCCAGCGGGTACTCTTCTTCCCCGACCAGCACCTCGGCCGCAACACCGCGAAGGCGATGGGCATCCCGCTCGAGCGGATGCCGATGTGGAACCCGCGTAAGCCACTCGGCGGCAGCACCGGGACCGAACTGGAGGCCGCCCAGGTCATCCTGTGGCACGGATTCTGCAGTGTGCACAAGCGCTTCACCGTCGACCAGATCACCACCGCCCGTGCAGAGCACCCCGGGGTGCGTGTCATCGTGCACCCGGAGTGCCCGATGGCGGTCGTCGACGCCGCCGACGAATACGGCTCCACCGACTACATCAAGAAGGCCATCGAGGCCGCCCCTGCCGGATCGACCTTCGCGATCGGCACCGAGATCAACCTCGTGCAGCGCCTCGCGGCTGAGCACCCCGAGCACACCATCTTCTGCCTCGACCCCGTCGTCTGCCCGTGCTCGACGATGTACCGCATCCACTCCGGCTATCTCGCCTGGGTGCTCGAAGCCCTCGTCGGCGATGCCGGGCAGCCGCCCGCCGTGCTCAACCGCATCGAGGTCCCCGCGACCGACGCGACGAACGCCAGGGTCGCCCTCGAGCGGATGCTTACCGCGCGTCCTCCCGTCGGCGCACCGGTGAGCGGAGCACGCGCGTGACGCCCGCAGCACCGATCGCACCCGTCGCACCATCGCTCCGGATCCTCGTGATCGGGAGCGGCCTCGCCGGACTCATCGCCGCGGTGCGCGCGACCGACGCGGGTCATTCCGTCACCCTGGTCACCAAGCAGGGACTCCCGGACAGCAACACCCGCTATGCCCAGGGCGGCATCGCCGCGGCCATGTTCCCCGACGACTCGGTGGACCTGCACATCCTCGATACCCTCCGCGCCGGGGCAGGCCTCTGCGACCCGGCGGCCGTCGAGGTGCTCTGCGGCGAAGGGCCTGCCAGGGTCCGCGACCTGATCCGCTTCGGCGTCGACTTCGACAAGGACGACTCCGGCGTGACGCGCGGGCTCGAGGCCGCCCACTCCCGCTCCCGGGTGCTGCACGCCGGCGGGGACGCGACCGGCGCCGCGATCGAAGCCGCACTCGTTTCGACCGTCCGCGAACGGGCCGCCCGCTCGGCCCAGACCCCGGGTATCCCGCGCGTCCAGCTCCGTGAGCACACCATGCTCGTCGACCTCCTCGTCGCGGGCGACCGGGTGACCGGCGCCTCCCTGCTCGGACCGGACGGGCTCGTGCACCGGGCCGACGCCGACGCGGTGATCCTCGCCACCGGCGGGGCGGGCTCGCTCTTCCCGCACACCACCAATCCCGCGCTCGCGACCGGCGACGGCGTCGCAGCGGCCTGGCGCGCCGGCGCGGCGATCGCCGACCTCGAGTTCTACCAGTTCCACCCGACCGCCCTCGCGGTGCCGGGAACCCCGCTCGTCTCCGAGGCGGTCCGCGGCGAGGGCGCCGTGCTCCTGAACGCTCGCGGCGAGCGCTTCATGCTCGCCATCCACCCCGGCGCCGAACTCGCCCCCCGCGACATCGTCGCCCGCAGCATCGCCCGCGAAATGTCCGCCCAGGGCGGCACACCCGTGCTCCTCGACGCGACCGGCCTCGGCAGGGAACTCCTCGAAACCCGCTTCCCCACGATCACGGCCGCGTGCCTCGCCGCCGGGATCGACTGGGCCGTCGAGCCCATCCCCGTCGCACCCGCCGCCCACTACTGGATGGGTGGCGTCAGCACCGACCTGTGGGGCCGCACCTCACTGCCCGGCCTCTACGCCGTCGGCGAGACCGCACGAACCGGGACCCACGGCGCCAACCGCCTCGCCTCGAACTCCCTGTTGGAGGCCGCGGTCTTCGCCGACCGAGCCGTGCGCGCCCTCGGCACTGGCCAGGTCGACGCCGACGGCAGGCGCCTGCCGCCAGTGCCGGCCTCCAGCGGCACGGCCGACGCGACCGTTCCCGCCAGGGCCGTCGACGGACCCGGCGCGCATGTCGACCGCGCCGAACTCCAGCGCCTGATGTGGGACGCGGCCGGTGTGCTGCGCGACGGTGACGGGCTCGCCGCGGCATCCGCTGCCCTCGCCGGCTGGAAGCACCCGGCACCCGCCGGTCAGGACGCGACCCCGGCCGACCGGGTGCGCGCCGTCGAAGACGCCAACCTGCTCGACCTGGCGAGGGTCACCGTGGCCTCCGCGTTCGCCCGCGAGGAATCCCGGGGCGCGCACTACCGCGCCGATTTCCCCGAGAGCCGGCCGGAGCTGGCCCACAGCCAGGCGTGGGTGCGACCCGCCGATTCCGACGATCCGTTCCTCGTGCTCGAATCCCCTGAACGCGCCAGAGAGGCCGAGGAGGCCATCGCATGCTGAGCACCACCGCCATCGACACCGTGGTGCGCGCCGCACTCGACGAGGACGCCCCCTGGGGCGACCTGACCTCCGAGGTGCTCATCCCCGCAGACGCCACGGCGACCGCGAGGCTCGTCGCCCGCGAACCCGGCGTTTTCAGCGGCAGCGCCGTCTTCGAATCCGCCTTCCGGCTCACCGACCCCGCCATCGCGGTCACGCTGCTCACAACCGACGGCACTCCCTTCGCGACCGGCGACGTGCTCGCAGAGGTCGCCGGCCCCGCCAGGGGCATCCTCCAGGCCGAACGCATCGGCCTGAACTTCGTGCAGCGGATGAGCGGCATCGCGACGCTCACCGCCCGGTACGTCGCCGAGACCGCCGGCACCCGCGCCCGCATCGTCGACACCCGCAAGACCACGCCGGGGCTGCGGGCCTTCGAACGCACCGCCGTCCGCGACGGCGGCGGCCACAACCACCGCTTCAGCCTCTCCGACGCGGTCATGGCCAAGGACAACCATCTCGCCGTCCTGCAGTCCGGCGGGCTTGGCCTCACCGAGGCGCTCCTGCTCGTGCGCGACCGGATCTCGCACACCACCCACCTCGAGGTCGAAGTGGACCGCATCGACCAGATCGAAGCCGTGCTCGCGGCCCGCGTCGACACGATCATGCTTGACAACTTCGACCCCGATCGGCTCGCGGAAGGCGTGCGCCTGGTCGCAGGCCGCGCCATCGTCGAAGCGAGCGGCGGCGTGAACCTCGACACGGTCCGGGCCATCGCGTTATCCGGCGTCGACGTCATCTCCGTCGGCGCGCTCACCCACAGCGTGCGCTCCCTCGACCTCGGCCTCGACGTCGTCGTGGTCGCCGGCACCGAACTCGACGGCGCCGTCCGGAACTGACCGCCGACCGCCAGCAGACACCCAAGGAGCCCGGAGTGATCTACCTCGACAACGCAGCGACGACGCCCGTGCGCCGCGAAGTCCTCGAGGCCATCTGGCCGTTGCTCACCACCGGCTTCGGCAATCCCTCGAGCCACCACCGGGTCGGCGAGGCCGCGGCGGCCGCCCTCGCCGACGCGCGCGCAACGGTCGCCGCCGTTCTCGGCTGCCGACCCGCCGAGGTGCTGTTCACGAGCGGCGGGACCGAGTCCGACAACCTCGCGATCAAGGGCATCGCCCTCGCCGCGCCGCGGGGCCGGCACCTGATCATTTCGGCGGTCGAGCACGAAGCGGTCCTCGAATCCTGCGACTACCTGCACCGGTTGCACGGCTTCGACGTGACCCTGCTGCCGGTGGATGCCCAGGGTCTCGTCGATCCGGCAGACCTCGCCCGTGCGCTCACCCCCGCCACGACCCTCGTCTCGGTGCAGTACGCCAACAACGAGGTCGGCACCGTGCAGCCGATCAGAGATCTGTCCGCGCTCGCCCGCGCCCAGGGCGTCCCGTTCCACACCGACGCCGTCCAGGCCGCCGGCTGGCTGCCACTGTCCGTCGCCGACCTCGGAGTCGATGCGCTCAGTATCTCCGGCCACAAGCTCGGGGCGCCCCAGGGAACGGGGGCGCTCTTCCTGCGACGCCGGGTACCGCTCGAACCCGTCCAGCATGGCGGCGGCCAGGAGCGCGGCAACCGGAGCGGCACCGAGAACGTCGCCGGAGCCGTAGCCCTCGCGACAGCGTTGCGGCTCGCCGAGACCGAACGCGCATCGAATGCTCCCAGGGTCGCGGCCCTCCGCGACACCTTCATCGCAGAAGTGCTCGGCGCGGCGCCGGGCGCACGCCTCACCGGGCATCCGCTGCAGCGCCTGCCCGGAACGGCGTCGTTCGTGTTCCCCGGCACGAGCGGGGAGGCCGTGCTGCTCGAGCTGGAAGGACACGGGATCGTCTGCTCGAGCGGCTCGGCGTGCGCGGCGGGCAGCGACGAACCCTCCCCCACCCTCACGGCCATGGGGCTTCCCGCGGAGGTCGCCCAGACCGCAGTCCGGTTCACCCTTGCCTCGTCGACGACCGGAGCAGAGCTCTCCGAAACGGCCCGGGCCGCCGGTCTCGCTGTCGCGACAATCCGAGGTCTCGGCCGACGCTGAATCGGGCCGTGGAATCTGCGGAATTTCTACGAATCGTAGAAATCGACCAGCCGATCACGTCGAATGAGAAACAGACGGCTAATCAGCCAAAATGCTCAATTGAAACGTCGCAATCCCGGCACCCTGCCCATCGTTAAAGATGCGTCCCTCGGCGCGGGGTCGTAAGCTTGCCTAAAGAGGCGAAAAGCCCAAGTTGGGCCGCCGAAGAGGGGCACCATGACCATTACGGACAAACCAGTCACTGAGTCACTTGCTAGCCAAATCGACTCACTCGTTCAGGGAGCACAGCAGGCGCTCACCGAATACGCTGACTTCACCCAAGAGCAGATCGACCACATCGTAAAAAAGGCCTCCGTCGCGGCCCTCAGCAAACATGCTGAGCTCGCCGTCCACGCAGTAGCCGAAACCGGTCGTGGCGTATTCGAGGACAAGGCCGTGAAGAACCTGTTCGCGTGCGAGCACGTCACGAACTCGATGCAGAATCTTAAGACCGTCGGCATTATCAGCCGCGACGCTATTACCGGAATTACAGAAATCGCCGAGCCGGTCGGTGTTATCGCAGGTATCACCCCGGTGACCAACCCCACCTCGACTGCAATCTTCAAATCCCTTATCGCCATTAAGACCCGCAACCCGATCATCTTCGGCTTCCACCCGGGAGCCCAGCAGTCTTCTGTCGCAGCTGCCCGCATTGTGCGCGACGCGGCAATCGCCGCCGGCGCCCCCAAGAACTGCGTGCAGTGGATCGAAGTTCCCTCCCTCGAGGCGAGCACGCTCCTGATGAACCACCCCGGTGTTGCGACCATCCTCGCGACCGGCGGCAACGCAATGGTCCGCGCCGCGTATTCCTGCGGCAAGCCGGCCCTCGGCGTTGGTGCGGGAAACGTTCCGGCATTCATCGAGAAGAGCGCCAAGCTCAAGCGTGCCGTCAACGACGTCGTGCTCTCGAAGTCCTTCGACTACGGCATGATCTGCGCTTCCGAGCAGGCCGTCATCATTGAAGAGCCGCTCTATGCAGAGGCACTCGTCGAATTCAAGAAGCTGCACGCGTACCTCGTGACCCCGGCGGAGAAGACCCTCCTCGAAGAGTTCATCTTCGGTGTCCAGGCACACTCGGAAAACTGTGGCGGCGCCAAGCTCAACGCTTCCGTCGTCGGCAAGTCGCCGGTGTGGATCGCGCAGCAGGCCGGATTCACCGTTCCCGAAGACACCTCGATCATCATGGTCGAGGTCGGCAGCGTCGGACCGCAGGAACCGATGACGCGCGAAAAGCTCGCCCCGGTGCTCGCGGTCCTGCACGCCAAGGATGCAGAAGAGGGCATCACGCTCTCCGAGCAGATGGTGGAATTCGACGGACTCGGCCACTCCGGATCGATCCACAGCGAGAACCCCGCGATCATCGAGGAATTCGGTATCCGCGTCAAGGCCGTCCGGATCATCACCAACGCCCCGAGCTCGCTCGGTGGCATCGGTGACATCTACAACGCCTTCATCCCCTCGTTGACGCTCGGCTGTGGCTCGTACGGACACAACTCCGTTTCGAACAACGTGTCGGCCATCAACCTCATCAACATCAAGCGGATCGGTCGAAGGAACAACAACTTGCAGTGGTTCAAGGTCCCCGCCAAGACGTACTTCGAGCCGAACGCCATCCGCTACCTGGCGGACATGCGCCACGTCGAACGCGTCACCATCGTCACCGACGCGACCATGACGAAGCTCGGCTTCGTTGACAAGATCCTCGACGTGCTCAACCGTCGCGAGAACCGCGTGTCCCTCCAGATCATCGACAACGTGCTCCCCGAGCCGACCGTCGCCGCGGTCAAGAAGGGTGCAGAGGAAATGCGCGCCTTCAAGCCCGACACGATCATCGCCCTCGGTGGCGGTTCGCCCATGGACGCCGCGAAGGTCATGTGGCTCCTGTACGAACACCCCGAAATCGAATTCGCCGACATGAAGGAAAAGTTCTTCGACGTGCGCAAGCGCGCGTTCAAGTTCCCCGACCTCGGCGAACTGGCCCAGCTCGTCTGCATCCCGACCACCTCGGGTACCGGTTCGGAAATGACGCCGTTCGCGGTCATCACCGATGAGGTCTCCGGAGTCAAGTACCCGCTCGCGGACTACGCACTCCTGCCGAACGTCGCGATCATCGACCCCGCGCTCACCGCCGCAATGCCGTCCTTCCTCGTCGCCGACTCCGGCTTCGACGCTCTGACGCACGCGACAGAGGCTTACGTGTCGGTCTACGCGAACGACTTCACCGACGGCATGTGCCTGCACGCGATCAAGCTGATCTTCGAGAACATCGAGACCTCGGTCAACGGCACGCAGAACAGCACCGACGACAAGGTCATCAAGGCGCGCGAGAAGATGCACAACGCATCCTCGATCGCCGGCATGGCGTTCGGTAACGCGTTCCTCGGAATTTGTCACGCGATGGCTCACGTCACCGGCGCCCAGATGCACCTCATCCACGGACGAGTGAACGCGACCTACCTGCCGCACGTGATCCGCTACAACGGCAAGATCCCGACCAAGCTGACCAGCTGGCCCAAGTACGAGACCTACATCGCTCCCGAGCGCTTCCAGCAGATCGCGAAGCACCTGGGGCTGCCGGCCTCGACTCCTGAAGAGGGCATCGAGTCGTACGCGACCGCCGTTGAGAAGCTGCGCGACGCCGTGCACATCAAGCCGTCGTTCCAGGCCCAGGGTGTTGTGGAGGAAGACTTCATCGGTCGCCTCGACTCGCTCGCCATGGGTGCATACGGCGACCAGTGCGCACCGGCCAACCCGCGGATGCCGATGCTCGCCGACATGAAGACCATCATGGAGGCCGCGTACTACGGCACCTCGTTCGAAGAGGTTCGTGCCGGTCGTTCGGCCGCAGCGGCCGCCGCCGAGTCCAACACGGACGCCAAGAAGCCGGCCCGCAAGGCAGGCAAGTAGGTCTTCACCCGCTGAATCAGTACTGAAACAGGTTGGGCCCCGCACTTCGGTGCGGGGCCCAACCTGTTTTTCGGCTGTTATCGGTTCTGGGGGAAGCCCAGGTTGATGCCTCCGTGGCTCGGGTCGAGCCAGCGGCTGGTGATCGCCTTGCCGCGGGTGAAGAAGTGCACGCCCTCTGCGCCGTGGGCCTTGGTGTCACCGAACAGCGAGTTCTTCCAGCCGCCGAACGAGAAGTACGCGACCGGGACCGGGATGGGCACGTTGATGCCGATCATGCCCACCTCGATCTCGTTCTGGAACCGGCGCGCGGCCCCGCCATCGTTGGTGAAGATCGCGGTGCCGTTGCCGAACGCACCGGCGTTGATCAGGGCGACGCCCTCCTCGTAGGTGTCGACCCGGACGATGCCGAGCACCGGGCCGAAGATCTCCTCGGTGTACGCCTTCGAGGTGACGGGGAGGTGGTCGATCAGGGTCGGGCCGAACCAGAACCCGTTCTTGTCTCCGTCGACCTCGATGCCGCGACCGTCGACGACGATCGTCGCGCCGTCATCCGCTGCGATCTCGATGTAGCTTGCGACCTTGTCGCGGTGAACTTCCGTGATGAGCGGGCCCATGTCGCACGAGCGACGCCCGTCACCGACGGTCAGGGCCGTCATCCGGGAAACGATCTTCCCGACCAGCTCGTCGGCGACCGGTTCAACCGCGACGACGACGCTGATGGCCATGCACCGTTCCCCGGCACTGCCGAAGCCGGCATTGACCGCCGAGTCCGCGACAAGGTCGAGGTCGGCGTCCGGAAGCACGAGCATGTGGTTCTTGGCGCCACCGAGTGCCTGCACCCGCTTGCCGTGCCGCGTGCCGGTCTCGTAGACGTAGCGGGCGATCGGGGTCGATCCGACGAAGGAGATCGCCTTGACGTCGGGGTGCGTGAGGAGGCCGTCAACGGCCACCTTGTCCCCGTGCAGGACCGTGAAGACGCCGTCGGGTAGACCGGACTCCTTGAGGAGCCTGGCGAGCCAGATGGCTGCGCTCGGGTCCTTCTCGCTCGGCTTGAGGATCACGGTGTTGCCGGCCGCGATGGCGATCGGGAAGAACCACATCGGCACCATGGCCGGGAAGTTGAACGGGCTGATGATGCCGACGACGCCGAGGGCCTGGCGGGTCGAGTACACATCGACGCCCGTGGCGACGTTCTCGGAGTATTCGCCCTTGAGCAGGTGCGGGATGCCGCAGGCGAATTCGACGACCTCGAGCCCCCGCGTGATCTCGCCGAGGGCATCGGAGAGCACCTTGCCGTGTTCACTCGTGAGGATCTCGGCCAGCTCACCCTTGCGGGCGTTGAGCAGTTCGCGGAACGTGAAGATGATCGACTGCCTCTTGGCGATCGACAGGTCGCGCCACGCCGGGAACGCGGCTTTGGCGGATGCGACGGCGGCTTCGATCTCGCCGGCGTCGGCGAGGGGGACGTCTTTCGTGATGGTGCCGAGGGCCGGGTCGAAGACCGGAGAAGTACGGCCGGACACCCCGGCGTGCTCGGCGCCATCGATCCAGTGCGGGACAACGGGTACTTCGCTCATGGCACTCATCTCTCTCGGACAACGACGTCGGGGAACGGGTCGATTCTGACACAACCCACCGCAATCCACGGGTTCAGGCAGGCCCTAGGCTGGAGCGGTGCAATTCTCCCTCTGGCTGGCCCTCGTGGGTGCGGGTGCGCTGATCAGTTTCACGCCCGGGGCTGGGGCGATCAACACCATGAGCAATGCCCTCAATTCCGGGTTCCGCCGCTCCATCTGGGGCATCCTCGGCCAACAGGCTGCACTGGTCGTGCACATCACGATCGTTGCCCTCGGCGTTGGGCTGCTCGTCGCCAATTCGCCTGTCGCATTCAACATCATCCGCTATGCGGGCGCCGCGTACCTCGTCTACCTGGGCATTCGGCAGTTCCTCGCGAAGCCGAGCCTGGACGCCGAGAGCGCCCGGGCTCTCCGTGACGAGCCGCGCTGGTCGATGTTCCGTCGCGGCCTGTGGGTGAACCTGCTCAATCCGAAGGCGATCGTCTTCTTCCTGGCCTTCCTCCCCCAGTTCATCCGGCTCGACCGCCCCGCGCTCCCGCAATACCTGATCGCGGCAGCCACGGTGATCGTGATCGACGTGCTCGTGATGTGGCTCTTCTTCGCGGGAACGGCGCGGTCATTCCAGCGCTTCACCAGGGACGCGCGCGGCCAGCGGGTACTCAACCGCATCTTCGGAGTTCTCTTCGTCGGCGTCGGCATTCTGCTCGCTGCGATCCACTGACCGATCACCGGCGGCCCACCGGAGTAAGGCTCACTCCCGAGCGAGCCGGATGGTCAGGAAGACGCTGCTGGGGTCGAGGGTGTACCCGGCGAACGGCGGGCATTCGACGAAGCCGGCGCGCAGGTACAGCCGCCGGGCCGGGGCGAAAGAGTCCTGGGTCCCGGTTTCCAGGCTGACGCGCCCGATGCGCCGGTGGAGTGCGTCGTCGAGGATGTGCGAGAGGAGCCCGGCCGCCACTCCGCGACCGCGCGCCTCCCGCGTTGTGCGCATGGACTTGAGCTCGGCGTGGTCACTCGTCAGCTCTTTCAGGGCCCCACAGCCGACCAGGGTGCCGCCTTCCCGAGCGGTCCAGAATCGGATCTCCGGTGCGGACAGGGCTTCGAGGTCGAGGGCGTGGACACTCTCGGCCGGCGAGGAGGCGAACATATCCGCAAGATGCTCGTCGAGCAGCCGATGGACGTCCGGTCGCGCAGGATCGTCCCTGTCGATGGTGAACATTCAGGCATGCCCGGTCTCGGCGTAGGCCAGGGGCCGGGTCGTGGGGCAGGTCATCCACCGAGGGTATCGGTTCCGGGTATGAAAAAAGCCCCCGGAACCTTACGGTTCCGGGGGCATCTGTTGCGGGGGCAGGATTTGAACCTACGACCTCTGGGTTATGAGCCCAGCGAGCTACCGAACTGCTCCACCCCGCGCTACAAGAAGTAGCTTATCACAGCCTTGAGGCCCAGTCGAACCACGCGGCGCCGTGCATGCTGCGCGGGTTCTGTGCCGGCGCTCGTGCGTTGTGCCACACGCACGGACGGCCGGCTCCCCGAGGGGAACCGGCCGTCACGACCACGGATGCTGTCCGCGGCCGGTGCTGCTGTCTGCTACTGGCCCAGCAGGGCGAGCATGCTCGCGACGGTGTCGGAGAGCTTCTTGTCCGCCACACCGTAGGCCGCGAAGTCGCCGGCGGTCAGCGCCGCCTGCTTGTCGGCAATAGCCTGCTTGGCGACGGCCAGGAGCGCCTGGAGCTGGGCATCCGTTGCCGGGTTGCCCGTCGTCGTCGAGGGTGTCGTGGTGCCGCCTGTCGTCGGCGTCGTCGTTCCGGTGGTCGGCACCGAAGTGTCACCGGCCTGCGCACCCGAACTGCCGCCGAAGAGCACGTCGAGCGCCTTGTTCAGGGTGTCCTCGAAGGCGATCTGGTCACCGAAGGCCACGAGAACCTTCTGCAGCAGCGGGTAGCTGGTCTCACCCGTCGACTGCACGTAGACCGGCTGCACGTACAGGAGCCCGCCACCGACGGGCAGCGTCAGCAGGTTGCCGTTGAGCACCTTCGACTGGCCCTGCTTCAACAGGTTGAGCTGGGTCGATACCGTCGGGTCGGCGTTGAACTTCGCCTGCACCTGGCCGGGGCCAGGCACCGTGTTCGCCTTCGGCAGGGTGAGCAGGCGGAGCTTTCCGTATTCCGCCGATCTGACTCCGTCGGTCGCGCCGGCATCCGAGTCGACGGCGAGGTACCCGGTGAGCACGTTCCGGCTCGTGGTACCCGTCGCGTCCGGGATGAAGGTCGAGTACAGGGTGAATGCCGGTTTCTCCGAACCGGGCACCTGCATCGTGAGGTAGTACGGGGGCTGGAGAGTCGTGTTCGTCGACGGCGACACCGGGTCGTTCGGCGTCGTCCACGCGTCGTCGTGCGAGTAGAACGAGCCGGGGTCTGTCACGTGATACTGGCTCAGGATGTGGCGCTGCACCTTGAAGAGGTCGGCCGGGTACCGGACGTGGCTCATCAGCTGGCCGCTCATATCGCTCATGGGCTTGACCGTGGACGGGAAGATCTTCTGCCACGTCTTCAGGATCGGGTCCGTGGTATCCCACGCGTAGAGGGTGACCGAGCCGTCATAGGCGTCGACCGTTGCCTTGACCGAGTTGCGCATGTAGTTGATCTTGTCGAGCGCGAACGGCTGTGCGGGCGTCTCGGTGTCCGTGATGGCGTCGCTCAGGCCGACCGGTGTCGAGTACGGGTAGTCCGCGCTCGTCGTGTAGCCGTCGACGATCCACTTGACCCGGCCGTCGACGACAGAGGGGTATGCGGAGGAGTCGAGGGTCAGGTAGGGGGCGACCTTCTGCACGCGCGTGACGGGGTCGCGGTCGTAGAGGATCTGCGACTGGTCGTTGACGTCGTTGGCGAGGAATATCTGCTCGGACTGGAACTTCAGCGCATAGATGAGTTTGTTGAACGCGTTGTCGAGCTTCGGACCGCCGTTGCCGGTGAACGTCGTGTAGGTCTGCTGGGCGCCATCGGTGCCGGACGGATAGTCGAGCTCGACGGGCTTGCTGTCCGCCGCGGCCCCGACGATCGAGTAGGTCGGTGAGTTCTCACCGAAGTAGATCCGCGGCTCGTAAGTTCCGAGCGATCCGGTCGTCGGGATGCCGGACTCGAGGAACACGGGCTGGCCGTCTGCCGAGCGCTGGTTGCCGTATGCCGCGACGACGCCGTACCCGTGGGTGTAGACGATCGTCGAGTTCACCCAGGTGTTCCCGGCGTTGAGCCCGGACAGCTTGAGATCACGGACGGAGACGACGGTGTCCTGGGACTTGCCGTCGATCGTGTACCGGTCCACATCGAGGTTCTTCGGGAACTGGTAATACTGCTTGAACTGTTCCAGCTGCGAGAAGGCGTCGCTCACGAGCGCCGGGTCGAGGATCCGGATGTTGGCGGTCGTCGTCGCGTCCGCCCGGAGTGCCCCTGGCTCTGCGGTCGTCGTCGCGTTGTACGGGACCTCGGTGACACCGGAGAGGTCGTATGCGTTCCGGGTGAGATCGATGTTCCGTTGGATGTACTCGGCCTCGAGGGACTTCGCGCTCGGGTCGACCTGGAAGCGCTGCACGACCCACGGGTAGAGGGAGCCGAGCAGGAGGCTTGTCACGATGAGGAGCGCCGTGCCGATCACGGGGAGGCGCCAGCGACCGATGATCGCCGTGACGAGGAAGAGGATGGCGACGACGGCGGCGATGCCGGCGAGGATCGCCCGTCCGGGGATGGTGGCGTGGGTGTCGGTGTAGCCGGCACCGGTGATCAGGTCGTTCGTGCTGGTGAGCGTCGAATACTGGTCGAGCCAGATGCTGAGCGCCTGCAGGACCAGGTAGAGACTCGCCGTGACGGCGATCTGGACGCGAGCGGCCTTGGACACGAGGATTTCGCGGCCGCTGACCCGGATCGACCCGTACAGGTAGGTGGTCGCGATCGCGACGATGGCCGAGATGAGGACGACGGCGGATGCGAAGCCGAGGAACGCCTGGAAGAACGGCAGGTCGAACAGGTAGAACGACACGTCGAGGTGGAACTGCGGATCGGTGGTGCCGGTGTCGGTGCGGTTCAGCCACATCAGCACGACCTGCCAGCGGGTGGCGGCGGCGACGCCGGCGAAAAGGCCGAGCAGAGCGGGGATGCCGTACATGGCGAGGCGGCGGAGCGGCTCGATGACCTGCTGGTAGCGGTCGAGCTGCGAGTTGAGCTTCGCGTAGACAGGACGCATCCGGTAGGCGATCTGGATGCTGACGAAGACCGGGATCGCCATGGCGAGGAAGCCCACGAAGAAGAGAGCGGCTCCTGCCGCCCACTGGGTGGTCAGTACGCTCAGGAAGCCGAGCTGGTTGAACCAGAGCACATCGGCGTACAGGCCGGCGAACACAAAGAACAGGATCACCAGCCCCGCGATGATGGCGGCCGTAATGGCGAGGGGGGCACGACTCCTGCGAGGAGCGTTTCCGGTGGATTGTGACGTCACGAATGGGCCTCTTGGTCTGTAAATCGGCGGTCAGGCCTCATTCTAGACAGGGGTTCTGGGAGCAGGCCTGCCAGCCGGCCCCAAGCCGGCTCAGAGTTCCCTGCAAGGCCGCTGGGGTATCCCCCGTTATTGCACGGGGCAGTGCGGGAGTGCGCTCGTGTCCGCCCCGGACTTGATGGCGTCCAGCGCGGTGAGTGCCTGGTCGAGGGTCGTGACCGAGAAGACCGTGAGACCGTCCGGGATGTGCCCGGTGACCTCGTCGCAGTCGTCCGCGGGGGCGAGGAACCAGTCTGCTCCGGCGCTCCGGGCGCCTGCGAGTTTCTGGCGGATGCCGCCGATCGGGCCGACCGTGCCCGCCTGATCGATCGTGCCGGTGCCCGCGACGTTCTCGCCGCCCTGGAGGAGCCCGGGGGTGAGCTTGTCGATGATGCCGAGCGCGAACATCATGCCGGCGCTCGGGCCGCCGACCTGGTCGAGCTGGATGGTGACCGTGAACGGGAACTGATACTCGGTCTTCACGTTGATCCCGATGATCGCGGAGCCGTCCGAGTCGACGGGGGTGACCGTGAGGTCCTGCGCGACGCCGCCGCGCACGATGCCGACAGTGGCCGGAACGCCGGCGCCGTTCGCCGTGAGCGCGGCACGGAGGGAGGCGATGTCGGTGACGGCGGCGCCGTTGACGGTGGCGATCTGGTCGTCCGCTTTGAGGACGCCCGTCGCCGGCGAACCGTCGGGCAGCGAAACAACCGAGACGATCGTCGGGTAGGTGTAGCCGAGGTTCGTCAGGGCGGCGGCGATCGCATCCTGCTGGGAGTTGACCATCTGCGCGGTGTTCTCCTCGTCGCGCTGCTGCGTCGTGGTGTTCGAGGGGAACGCCGCCTCGATCGGGATGACGGCCTGGCTGGAATCCAGCCACGCTCCGGCGACCTTGAGCCAGCTCGGGCGGTTGTCCGGGTTGCCGACGAGGGACACGGTGAGCATGTCCAGCGTTCCGTCGGTCGGGAAGGTCTCCGCGCCGTCGATGGTGATCAGGGGCCTGTCCGCACCGTCCTCAGAGATGGTCGAGCCGATGGTGTTGTAGACGGGGCCCGGCTTCTCGATCACGTATGGGGCCGGGGTGACGCCGAGGATGATGCCGCAGGCCAGGGCGATGCTGAGCACGATCCAACCGGCCTTGCTTGCACGCCGGGAGCGCGGCGATCGCTCTTCCCAGGTGGTGCCGGAGTCGGATGGCGTCGGGTCGTCGGTGAAGAGGGCCACCGGGCTCCTTCCAGGTTATGCCGGGCGTTCGCGGCAAGCGGACACCAGACCTCTCAGCGTAGGTCATTTCCCAGTTCGGGCCGGGCGTCTCGGACTAGCGTAGAAGCAAGCGACTGAGAGGTGCCTGAAGTGCCCGACGACTCCCGACCCGACGAGGGTCCCAACCCGGAAGACGAATTCCGGGACATGTTGCGCGACATCCTGTCGGGCAAGTCCTCCATCGATCCGAGCCAGCTCGCCGGAGCCGCCGGCCTGCCGGCAGACCCGGCCAGCATCAACGCTCTCATGCAGCAGTTGCAGGGTGCCCTCCGCGGCAACGGCGAGGGCGGCATCAGCTGGGACGCAGCGCTCACGCAGGGCCAGAACAAGGCGGCCGAGAGCCAGGTCTCGGTGACTCCCGCCGAGCACGCCGCCCTCGACCAGGCGTTCCACATTGCTGCGCTCTGGCTCGACGAGGTGACCGACATCGCCGAACTCACGGTGGTCCCGCGCCTTCTCACCCGCAAGGAGTGGGTCACGGAATCCATGCCGGTCTGGACCCAGTTGGCGGAGCCGGTCGCGAACAGCATCTCCGATTCCCTGACCAAGGTCCTCACCGACCAGGCGCCGGAGGAGCTCAAGGGCATGATGGCCGGCGCGAGCAAGATGATGCGCAGCATCGGAGGCACCCTCTTCGCCATGCAGCTCGGCCAGGTCGTCGGCCAGCTCGCGAGCGAGGTCGTCTCAGGAGGCGACATCGGCATCCCGCTCATGACCGACCAGCAGGCCGCCCTCGTGCCGCAGAACGTCGCGGCCTTCGGCGAAGACCTCGACGTGCCGATCGACCAGGTTCAGATCTACCTGGCCGTGCGGGAACTCGCCCACGCCAGGCTGTTCCGGCATTCGCGCTGGCTGCGCCTGCGGCTGATCAGCTCGATCACCGACTTCGCCCACGACATCAGCATCGACTCAGGGCGTCTCGAAGAACTCGCCGAGGGCTTCGACCCGTCCAACCCCGAGGAACTGCGGCAGGCGATCCTGAACGGATCGCTGATCCCGCCGAAGTCGGAGACCCAGCTCGCCGCCCTCGCGAGGCTCGAGACGATGCTCGCGCTCGTCGAAGGCTGGGTCGACGTCGTGACCGTCGAGGCCACGAGCAGGCTCCCCCGCGCCGATGCCATCAACGAGACCGTCAAGCGCCGTCGCGCCTCTGGCGGTCCGGCCGAGTCCGCGTTCTCGACCCTCGTCGGGCTCGAGCTGCGTCCGCGCCGGCTGCGCGAGGCTGCCGCGATGTGGCAGGCCGTGACGGATGCCGTCGGTAACGACGGTCGGGACGCGCTCTGGGCGCACCCCGACCTTCTGCCGACGTCAGCGGACCTCGACGACCCGAAGGCGCTCGTCGCGCGGCTGACGAGCACGGCCGCGAGCGTCGCGGCGGGCACGGAACCCGAACTCGACGAGGTCGACCAGGCGCTCGAGGACCTGCTGCGTGAGGACGGCCCCGACCGCCCCCACGAGGAGTAGCCCCGCGCCTAGAGCAGGCCCTTGGTGTGCCAGACGGTCTTCGTCTCCGTGAAGGCGAGGATCCGGGCGAGGGAGGGCGCCGCGGCATCCGCCCCGGATTCGGGCTGGAGCACCCGGGTGAGGGTTTCGGCCGCGTCGATCTCGAGGTGCACCCAGTCGAGGTCGCCTGCACCGAGGAGGTCGATCGCGTTGACGTCGGCGTGGCTCGCGAGCCACGGCGCCATCTCGGCCGGTGACCCGGTGAGGATGTTGACGACCCCGCCGGGGACGTCGCTCGTGGCGAGCACCTCGCCGAGAGTGATCGCCGAGAGCGGCCTGGTTTCGTCGGCGACGACCACGACCGTGTTGCCTGAGACGAGGGCGGGGGCGACGGCGCTCACGAGACCGAGCAGCGACCCGCCGGACTGCGGGGCGATGATCGCGACGACACCGGTCGGCTCTGGCACGGAAATGTTGAAGTACGGCCCGGAAACCGGGTTCGCATTGCCGGCGACCTGCGCGTACTTGTCGGCCCAGCCCGCGTACCAGACCCACCGGTCGACGGCCTCGTCGACCTGCCGGCCAGCGGCCGACGCGGACACGCCCTCTGACTGCACGATCTCCTCGACGAACTGGGCGCGACGGCCCTCGAGCAGCTCGGCGATGCGGTAGAGCACCTGGCCGCGGTTGTACGGGGTCGCACGCGACCACCCCGCGAAGGCGGAGCGTGCCGCGACCACGGCATCCCTGGCGTCCTTGCGGGATGCCTGCGCCGCGTTCGCGAGGAAGTCGCCGCTCGGCGTCGCCACGGCATAGACGCGACCGGATTCGCTCCGCGGGAACTTTCCGCCGATGTAGAGCTTGTAGGTCTTGGGGACGGCGAGGCGGGTCACTTGGTGGCCTTCTTTCGTGCTGCGGACGGCTTGACGGCATGATCGGCGTCCACGGCCACGGCGTGGCGGGCGGCGGCGACTGCGGCGCTGCCCGCCGGCTGGAGGTACGCGGCGAGGCCGTGGCGGCCGCCTTCGCGGCCGTAGCCCGACTCCTTGTAACCGCCGAAGGGGCTCGCGGGGTCGAACCGGTTGAAGGTGTTCGCCCAGATCACGCCGGCGCGGAGCCGGTCGGCGACGGCGAGGACGCGGCTGCCCTTGTCGCTCCAGATCCCGGCGGAGAGACCGTACGGCGTGTTGTTCGCCTTCGCGATCGCCTCCTCGGGGGTGCGGAACGTCAGCACGGAAAGCACGGGGCCGAAGACCTCGTCGCGGGCGATGCGGTGACTCGTCGACACATTGGTGAAGATGGTCGGCCGGAACCAGAACCCGCTCTCCGGCAGGTCGCAGTCGGGACTCCAGCGTTCGGCGCCTTCGTCCTCGCCGATGGCGGACAGTTCGGTGATGCGCTTCAGCTGGTCTGCGCTGTTGATTGCACCGATGTCGGTGTTCTTGTCGAGCGGATCGCCGAGGCGCAGCGTCGAGAGGCGCTGCTTGAGCCGGTCGACGACCTCGTCGTGGATGCTCTCCTGGACGAGCAGGCGGCTGCCCGCGCAGCAGACGTGGCCCTGGTTGAAGAAGATCCCGTTGACGATGCCCTCGATGGCCTGGTCGATCGGAGCGTCGTCGAAGACGATGTTCGCCGCCTTGCCGCCCAGCTCGAGAATGATCTTCTTGTCGGTCCCTGCGACGGCGCGGGCGATGGCCCTGCCGGCCCCTGTCGAGCCGGTGAAGGCGACGAGGTTGATGCCGGAGTGGCCGACGAGCGCCTGCCCGGTCTCGCGGCCCCCCGTGACGATGTTCACGACGCCGGCCGGCAACTCGGCCTGCTGGAGGATCTCGGCGAAGAGGAGCGCGGTGAGCGAGGTGGTCTCCGCCGGCTTGAGGACGACGGTGTTGCCCGCGGCGAGGGCCGGGGCGATCTTCCACGCGAGCATGAGCAGCGGGAAGTTCCACGGGATCACCTGGGCGGCGACGCCCCGCGCCGCGGGGTTGACGCCGAGGCCGGCGTGGTCGAGCTTGTCCGCCCAGCCGGCGTAGTAGAAGAACCAGGCGGCGACGAGGGGGATGTCGACGTCACGGCTTTCGGTGATCGGCTTGCCGTTGTCCAGGGTCTCTGCAACGGCGAGCTCGCGGGCGCGCTCCTGCACGAGACGTGCGATCCGGAACAGGTACTTGCCGCGGTCGCTGCCAGAAAGGGTCGACCAGCGCCGTTCGAATGCACGACGGGCCGCGGCGACCGCGGTGTCGACATCCGCCGCGTCGGCGTGTGCGATCATGGCGAGCTGCTTCTCGGTCGCGGGGTTGATGGTCTGGAAGGGCTCGCCGCGGCCGGCGACGAATTCGCCGTCGATGAAGAGTCCGTATTCGGGGCGGAGGTGCAGCAGCGCCTGGGACTCCGGCGCGGGAGCGTAGTCAAGAAAGCTCATCGTGGTTCCTTCAGTCGATCGTCACGTAGTCGGGGCCGGAGTAGTGTCCATCGCGCATCTTCTGCCGTTGCATCAGCACGTCGTTGAGCAGGCTTGAGGCGCCGAAGCGGAAGAGGCTCGGCGTGAGCCAGTCCTCGCCGACGGTCTCGGCGACGGCGACGAGGTACTTGATGGCGTCCTTCGAGGTGCGGATGCCACCTGCCGGTTTCACGCCGACCCTCGCGCCGGTGAGGCGATGCCAGTCGCGCACGACCTCGATCATCGAGAGGGTCACGGGGAGGGTGGCCGCGGGCTGCATCTTGCCGGTTGAGGTCTTGATGAAGTCGCCCCCGGCGAGGATGGCGAGCCAGGAGGCGCGGCGCACGTTGTCGTAGGTGTTGAGTTCGCCGGTCTCGAGGATCACCTTGAGGTGGGCGACACTGCCGTCGGCGCGGCGGCAGGCTTCCTTGACGGCGACGATCTCGTCGTAGACCTGGCCGAAACGACCGGAAAGAAAGGCCCCGCGGTCGATGACCATGTCGATCTCGTCTGCGCCGGCCGCGACGGCGTCGGCCACGTCGGCGAGCTTCACCGCGAGGGAGGCGCGGCCGCTCGGGAAGGCGGTGGCGACGGAGGCGACGAAGATGCCCTGGTCGCGACCGGCCGCGTGTGCGGAGCCGAGCGCCTCGACGGTGTACGGGACCATGTCTCCGTAGACGCAGACGGCGGCGACGCGGGGGCAGCCCGGGTCACCGGGGTCTGGCGTGAGCGCCTTGCCGACGAGGGAACGAACCTTGCCCGGCGTGTCGGCGCCCTCGAGGGTCGTCAGGTCGATCAGGCCGATGATCGTGTCGATCGCCCGCTTCTTCGAACTCGTCTTGATCGAGCGCGTGCCGAGGGCGGCGGCACGCTGTTCGAGCCCGACCGCGTCGATCCCGGGGATCCCGTGCAGGTAGCGGCGGAGGTTCGCGTCTGTGGCCTCGCCGCCGATGAGGGCGAGGGCACGGGACCTCGTCGACGGCTGGGTCGCGACCACTGGGATGCTTGTCATGAAATGTCCTCGCAGGGTGGTGGTGGGTGTCACGGGGGCTCCGGGCGCCTGAGGGCGTTCCGGTCAGTGGGTTTCGCCCAGGACGGCCAGGGCGGTGTCCTCGTCGGTGACGAGCACGGTGCAGAGGCCGCTGGAGACGATGGCGCGGGCGACGGCGTGTTTGGTGCTTCCCGCGATCACGGCGATCGCGGTCGGTGCCCGGCGCAGTTGTTCGAGCCGGATGCCGATGGTCCGCTCGTCGAGCTCGAGGTCGACGATATGGCCGTCCGCGTTGATGTACCGGCCGACGATGTCTCCGACGGCGCCCTTGCGCACGAGTTCGGCGACCTGGTCGGCAGTGAGGTAGCCGCTGTCGACGAGCGCCGAATTCTCGTCGGCCTGGCCTGCGCTGAACAGGTAGGCGGATGCCGCGCTGCCCAGGTCGAGGACCGTCGCGACGGCGCGGTCGGATTCGATCGCGAGCTTGGTTTCGACGCGCTCGAGGATCGCGGGACTCGGCAGCAGGGTCGCGGAGCCGAGCGCTTTCTGCGCGATCGTGACCGCGGTCGCCGCGGCCGTTCCCTCCCGCCGGTTGAGGCTGACGCCGCCGTTGATCTGCACGACGTTGACGCCGCGCGCCCAGCCGGGCTTCAGGCCCTGGGCCACCTCGTGCAGGGTGCGGCCCCAGCTGATGCCGAGGGTCGCCGGAACAGGACGGAGCGCAGTGAGGTAGTCGGCGGCGGCCTGGGCCGCCCGGGACTGCAGTTCCTCGTCGGTGGAGACGCCGGCTGCGGAGACGACGACGGCGTCGCTCAGCCCGGTGTGTTCCCGCAGGCGACGCTCGACGATAAGGCGGCGGGCCCGCGGGTGCACGATCTCGATCCGGATGAAGCCGCTCGCCTTGGCCTGCGCAAGGAGCCGGCCGACCTTCCAGCGGGTGAGCCGGAGGACGGCGCCGATCTCGTCCTGGGTCTTGTTCTCTTCGTAATAGAGTTCGGCGGCGCGGATGGACAGCAGTTCGTCTGTATCGATCACGCGGTCCTCCGTTGGCTCCCCATCCAGCGTAGGACGCCTCGACGCACGCCTCAACTGTTGTGGGAAATCTTGCTCACATGAGCAGAGCCGCATCGGTGCCTTGCTGCGACCCCCGACTCCCTCCTGAGGTGTCGCATATCGAGGTTCCGTGGCCCAGGAACGTCGATATGCGACACCTCAGCCCACGTGGTCAGCGGGAACGGTCGAGGTCGTCTTCGAGGAGATGCGGGCGGGCGATCACGCGCGCGGCGAAGCCCACGGCGAGGCCGGTCGCGATCAGGAACCAGATCGGCCAACTCCAGCCCCCCGTGAGCTGGTGCAGAACGCCGACGACAAGCGGCCCGAGGGCGCCGAGGGTGTACCCGACGCTCTGGACGAACCCGCTGAGCGCGACGGAGCCCTCGTGGGTGCGCGTACGGAGGTTGATCAGCACGAGCGCGAGCGGGAAGTAGAGCGGGCCGAGGCCGGCGAGCAGCACCCAGAGAACCGTGAGCGTGCCCGGTGCGAGGAGGAGACCCACGTCTCCGGCGATGAAGGCGAACATTCCGACGTAGATCAGGAGGCTGAGGTTCTTCATCCGTACGGCGAGCCACGGCACGACGAGCGCGCACGGCAGTCCGACGGCGGCGTAGAGGGAGAGCAACGTCCCGGCCTGGCCGGGGCTGATCCCCGCGGTCTGGGTGAGCATCAGCGGAAGCCAGGCGAAGAGCGCGTATGCGTTGAGCGACGACGTCCCGAAGACGACGGCGATCGCCCAGGCGATCGAAGAACGGCCGATGCGGGCCAGCAGCACCGGCTCGGCCTCCGGAACCGCCGGCGGGGCGCTCTGCGACATCCGGTGCCGCACGAGCATGGTGGCCCAGGGCACGAGGGCGAGGAGCGCGGGGATCATCCACATGCCGAGGGAGACCCGCCAGCCGGCGGCATCCGCTACCGGGACCGCGATGAGAGGCGGAACGAGGGTGCTCAGAGACAGCACCGTGACGTAGAGGGAGGTCACGAGGCCGACCCGGTCGGGGAAGTACTTCTTGACGAGCGGGGGCAGCAGCACGTTACCGGCGCCGAGACCTGCGAAGGTCACGATGCTTCCGCCGATGAGCCAGGTCAGGGAACCCGCGCTGCCACGGAGGAGGTGACCGGCGAGGATTGCGACAAGGGCGACGACAACGACCCGCTCGAGCCCGATGCGGCGCGTGAAGACGGGAGTGAAGATGCCGAAGACCGCGAAGCAGACCGGCGGGAGCATGCCGAGCACGCCGATGGCGAGCGCCCCGAGCGGGACGTCGACGCTGATCGCCAGGACGATCGGAGACAGCGCCGCGACCGCCGTGCGCAGGTTGGCCGCGACGAGGAGGATGCCCAGAAGCGCGAGGGTTCGCCCGGCCCAGAGACCGCGGATCGGGGTGGGGTTCACCGGCCAAGTCTATTCACCGGGCGAGTCTAGGCTGGACGTCATGCCCGACATTTCCCAGTACCTGCCGTTCAGCCGCAAGCCCCAGGTGGACGACACCGGGACGACGTCCGACTGGAGCGCGGATATCGCGGCGACCCTGACCGGAATCGCCGGAATCCTTGAGACGCTTTCCGCGGAGGAATGGGAGACACCGAGCCTCTGCGGCGGCTGGCGGGTGCGCGACGCGGCCGGGCATCTTGTCTGGCGGGTCGGGACCCCGACGCGGGAGCTGCTCGGCACCGGGTGGACGGCACTGCGGGAGCAACTGCCGAACCTGAGTGTGGACCATGCCGTCGACACCCTCAGCCGCCGGGCCGCCGAGGCAGAGCCGGCTGAGCTCATCGCGTCGCTGCAGACCACCGCCGCCGAGTACGCCGCGGGGCGGGTGACCGCCCGGGGGCGGCACGGCATCACCGAACTGACGGAGGTCGTCGTCCACGGACTCGACCTGGCGCATCCGCTCGGCAGGGCCCTTGAGGTCTCGCCGGTCGCGCTCGGCGCGGTTGCCGTGCGCCGGGCGCTGATGGCACCCACCCCGGTCAAGGCGGTCGTGCGCCGCCGCACGCTTGTGGCGACGGATGCCGGCTGGCGCGTCGGGCGCGGAGCCGTGATCGAGAGCACGGCCGTGAGCATCGTGCTCTTCCTCTTCGGCCGGGAAGGCTTCACACCGACCGGGCCGCGCTCCCCCGCGGCCTAAGCCCTGAGCGCTGAGCACTGAGCCCCTGCAGCGCGCTCGCTTTCAGTGGCGGGTCGAGCCGGCGAGGAGAGTGCGGATCTGGTCGACGTCTGCCCGCATCTGCAGGATCAGCGGATCGATTCCGGTGAACGCGACCATTCCGCGGATCCGGTCGACGAACGACACCTCGACGACGTGACCGTAGAGGTCGAGCTCCCGGTCGAGTACGTAGGCCTCGACCTGCTTCTGCGCGACCCCGTCGAAGGTCGGATTGTTGCCGACCGAGATGGCGGCCGGGTAACGATCCGCGCCGTCGGTCAGCCAGCCGGCATAGACGCCGTCGGCAGGAATGAGCCCCTCGGACTCCGCGGAGAGGTTGGCCGTCGGGAACCCGAGTTCGCGGCCCCTGGCCGCGCCGTGCACGACCTCGCCGCGCACGGTCGGGGTGTGGCCGAGCAGTTCGCCGGCAGCCCTCACATCACCGCTCGCGAGCAGTTCCCTGATCCAGGTCGACGAAACCCTGCGCACCCGGTCGGGCTTGACATCCTCGATCAGGTCTACGGCGAAGCCGAAGCGTGCGCCGAGCTCGGTGAGCAGGGCCACGTCACCGGCGCCGTGCGCGCCGAACCGGAAGTCCCTGCCGACGAGCACGTGCCGGGCGTGCAGTCCGTTCACGAGGACGGTCTCGACGAAGACCTCAGGCGGCAGGCTCGCGAGGTCCCTGGTGAACTCGAGCACGAGGGTGCAGTCGACGCCGGTCTCTGCGAGCAGCCGGAGCTTCTGCTCGGCGCTGATCAGGAACGGCGGGCACTTCTCTGGGGCGAGCAGGGCGAGCGGATGCCGGTCGAAGGTCACGACGACCGCCGTGAGCCCCTGCGTTCCGGCGATGTCTTTGAGCCGGTCGATCACGGCGCGATGGCCGGCGTGGACGCCGTCGAACTTCCCGATCGTGACCGCGGAGCCGGAGGTGGCGGTTTCGAGCGGGAGGGAGCCGATGCCGGAGAGGACCTTCACGAGCTGGCCTGTCGACCGGCCTGGCCCTGTGGTCGTGCCGGGCCCTGTGGACGAGCAGGGCGGTGGCGGACGAGCCACATCATCCCGAGGATCGGAAGCACGAGCGGGATGAAGAGATAGCCGCTGCCGAAGACCGACCAGACCGAGTCGTGCGGGAAGAGCGCGGGGTCGACGATGCTCAGGGTGCCGACGACGAGCACGCCGAGAAGCTCGAAGGAGATGGTCACCCACGCGACGCGGTACCAGCGGCCGCTGCTGCGCACGAGCGCGATGGTCGCGACGATGTACACGACCGCGGACAACGCAGACAGCGAGTACGCGAGCGGCGCCTGGTCGAACTTGGAGGCGATCTGGACGAACGACCGCCCGGTCGCGGCGAGCGCGAGCAGCCCGTAGACGGCGATCAGCAGGCGTCCGACGCCGGTGACCCTGCGCTTCTGCGGTCCATCGACGACGTTCTCGGCTGCGCTCTGTGGTCCGGTCATGGCCTGTTAATTATCGCAGCTTGTGGGAGCGAGACTCTCACAAGCCCTGCACTGTCCAGATCTGGAACATCCGGTACACCATGACCGCGATCGCGAGGCACGCGCCGCCGAGAATGACCGTGCTCCAGCGGCTGCGTTCGATGAGCGCCCAGGCGGCGGCGGCGACGGGAACGATGAGGGCGCTCACGAGGTAGGTGTAGAACTCGAGCAGGCTGCCGCTCGCCGTGTTCCCGGCGAAGGGTGCCGCGATCGAAACGACGAGTTGCCCGACGAGGAGCAGTTCGACGAGCGCCGTCGCGCCCATCGTGAGGTCGTTCGGGACCCGGCCGAACAGCCCGAGAAACAGGCAGAGCACGCCGGCGAGCACCGCGACACCGACCTGGAGCCAGGTGAACCACTCGATCACGAGGACTCCCCCGCTGCGGCCTCGTCGGGCGGGAAGTTGATCACGGTGCGGGCTTGGGTGCCCCGAAGCTCGACGAGGCCGACGAGCCGGCCGCCGGGGGCGATCGCGGCGAGCGGAGCCGCGGTCCCCGCTGCCCCGGTATCCGCGATCTCGGTCGTGACCTCGATACGTTTGCCGTGACCGAGGTCGATCGCCTGTTGTTCGGTGAGGTCGAGGCGCCCGAGCACACGCGTCGCGGCATCCGCCGGACTGATGAGAGCGGCGGCGACGTCGAGCTCCGCGAGGGGCTGGGCGTTCTCGATACGGAACGGGCCGATGCGGGTGCGGCGGAGCGCGGTCAGGTGCCCTCCGACGCCGAGCCCGGCGCCGAGGTCGCGGGCGAGGGCCCGGATGTACGTGCCGGAGGAGCACTCGACGCGCACCTCGAGGTCGAGGAAGCCGTCGACGGGCGTGCTCGAGAGCAGTTCGAAGGCGGCGATGGTGACAGGCCGGGCGGGCAACTGCACGTCCTCCCCGTCGCGGACGCGGGCATACGCGCGCTTTCCGTCGACCTTGATCGCGCTCACCGCGCTCGGCTGCTGGCTGATATACCCGGTCAGCTGGCCGATTCCGGCCGCAATGGCCGCGGGCTCGATGAGTGCGACGGATGCCTCAGGCGCGCGGGAGACTTCCTCGCCCTCCGCGTCGTCCGTGGTCGTCGCCGAGCCGAGCCGGATCGTGGCCAGGTATTCCTTGTCGAGCCCGACGATGAAGGTGAGCAGTCGGGTCGAGCTGTTGATGCCGAGGATCAGCAGGCCGGTGGCCATCGGGTCGAGGGTGCCCGCGTGGCCGACTTTGCGGGTACCTGCGAGGCGCCGCGTGCGGGCGACGGCGTCGTGGCTCGTCCAACCCTGCGGCTTGTCGACGAGGAGGAGACCGCTCGCGGTGGAATGCACCCGCGCGCTGTTTCGGGACGACGTCTCGTCGTTGGGTTCGGTCTCGCGCTCGATGTCTGCACTCATGAGTGTGTCCCTGCAGTGCCGGTCGGGGCGGACATGGCGTGCGAGGCGTGCGAGCCCGTCGCGTCGAGCACGACGTCGAGCTTGCCCCGGAAGGCGCACCGCATCAGCTCCTCGGCGGCCTCGTCGTCCTCGAAGATGTCCGGGAGCCGGATGGCGAGCAGGGTGTTGAAGAGCATGCCGTTCGCGAGGAAATCCCGGATGATCTCCGGGGGGAACCCGGCTTCGTCGCGCAGCATCCGGTAGATCTGCAGGAAACCCTCCCTGGCCTTGGCGCCGATCACCGGGTCATGCCCGGTGATGAAGGCCTGCATGAGCGAGAGCAGGATGCCGCGGTCCTCGATCAGGTCGACGTATGCGGCCCCGAGACGGGCGACGAGCGAGTCGGCGTCGTCGTCGCCGGCCGGCTGGGGCTCGGCAAGGACCACGCGAAAGGTCGTGATGAGTTTGTCGAGAGCACGGGCGACGACCTCGAGGAAGAGGTTCTCCTTCGTGCCGAACATCCGCACGACGTACGGCTGGCTGATCCCGGCGGCCTGCGCGACCTGGTCGGTCGTGGCACCGGAGTATCCACGTTCGCCGAAGACGCGGCTCGCCGCGGCCAGGATCTGTTCCCTGCGCAACGCCGCGGGGATTCGTTCGGTGGTCGTTTCTTTGGCTGCCGTACCGGATTCTTCACTCACTCTTGACATGGTATCCGCGAATAACTATCGTCTCTATTTGTAATCATTCGATTACAACATTCCGTGCTTCTTCGCCCCCTCGATTGGATACCACGTGTCCCAGCCCATCACGCGTCGCGTCCCGATCTGGCTCGCCATCGTCGCGTCCTCACTCCCCATGTTCATGGCCACCCTCGACAACCTCGTCGTGACCGGTGCCCTCCCCGTGATCAACCGAGACCTCGGCGCTTCCATCGAGGAGCTGCAATGGGTGATCAACGCGTACTCGCTGAGCTTCGCGACCTTCATGCTGATGGCCGTCGCCATCGGCGACCGCTTCGGCCGGCGAACCGTCTTCCTCGCCGGGATCGCGATCTTCACGGTCGCCTCCGCGCTCGCCGGTCTCTCGACAGAGCCCTGGCAGCTCATCACCGCGCGGGCGATCCAGGGTGTCGGGGCCGCTGCCCTGATGCCGTTGTCGCTCACCCTCCTCGTCGGCTCGGTCAGCGAGAAGCGCCGCCCGGCCGCGATCGGTATCTGGGGCGGAATCTCCGGCCTCGGCGTCGCACTCGGCCCGCTCATCGGCGGCGCCGTCGTCGAAGGCTGGAACTGGCAGGCCATCTTCTGGTTGAACGTCCCGCTCGGCGTGATCTCGATCCCACTCGCCCTGGTCGCCCTTCCGAACAGCTTCGGGGCCAGGGTCCGGGCGGATGTCGTGGGTCTCGTCCTCGCCGGGGTCGGCGTCTTCGGTCTCGTCTACGGCATCGTTCGCGGCAACGACGCGGGCTGGACCAGCCTCGAGGTCCTCGGCGCGCTCGCCGGCGGCGCGGTCCTGCTCGCGGCCTTCATCGCCTGGGAAGCCCGCACGCCTGACCCTTTGCTGCCACTCCGGCTGTTCCGGGACCGCAGCTTCACCGTCGCCAACCTCGTCGGCCTCACCTTCAGCTTCGGCATCTTCGGGTCCATCTTCATCCTGATCCAGTTCCTGCAGATCGTGCAGGGGCACACCCCGCTCGAGGCCGGCCTGATGACGATGCCCTGGACCCTCGCGCCCATGGTGATCGCCCCGCTCACCGGCCTGCTCAGTCCGCGAACGGGCACCCGGCTTCCGATCGTGCTCGGACTCTCCTTCCTCGCCATCGCGATGGGCTGGCTGGCGGTGGAGATGAGTGCGACGGTTGCATACATCGACCTCGTGCCCGCGTTCCTCCTCGCCGGCGTCGGAATGGGACTCGTGTTCGCGCCGAGCTCAACGGCAGTGCTCGCGAACATGGTCCCGAACGACCACGCGAAGGCAACCGGAACCAACTCGACCCTGCGCGAGATCGGCGTGGCGCTTGGTGTCGCGGTCCTCACGGCCGTCTTCACAGGTGCCGGAGGAGAGCTGACCCCGACCGGCTACGTGGATGCGGCGGTCCCGGCGATCGTCGTCGGGGCATCCGTGCTCGGTCTGGCCGCCCTGATCGGACTCGCCCTGCCCCACGGTCGCCGTGCGCCCGCAGCGACTCCCGTCCCCGAGCCCGCCACCCTCTCCGCCTGACCCTTCCGGTAGCTCGCGAGAGTACGTTTTTGGCCCTTAAGAACGGGTTTTAAGGGCCAAAAGTGTACTCTCGCGGGAAGGACGGGCGGGATGGGCGGGGCGGGGGCGACCTAGGCTGGGGGAATGCGAATTGCTGTGATCGGTGCGGGTGCCCTCGGCGGAACGTTCGCCACGCTACTGGAGAAGGCCGGGCATACCGTGACCGTGACGGCACGGGGAAAGGCCCTGGGCGTCATCCGCTCGGAGGGCATTCACCTGACCGGCGCCTTCGGCGACGAGACCGCCCGGCCGGCTGCGGTCGAACTGCTCACCGAGACTCCCGAGCTCACGCTCGTCTGCACCAAGGCGCAGGATGCCGCCGCCGCGATCACGGCCAACGCGGCGGTCCTCGACGGCTCGCCGGTGATCGTCGTGCAGAACGGGCTCGACGGCGTCGCGACGGCGCGACGGATCCTGCCGAACTCCGACTGCTTCGGGGCGCTCTCGATCATCGCCGCGAACTATGCGGCGCCGGGACTCGTCACCGTGACCACGCCGGCACCGACGTACATCGGGCACGATACCGGTGACATCGACGCGGGAACGCTCGCCTGGCAGGGTGTGCTCGACGCGGCATTCCCGACGATCGCGACCTCGAACTTCGTCGGCGCCCAGTGGACGAAGCTCGTGGTCAACATGCTCAACGCGCTCCCGGCAGTGACCGGGCTGAGCGTGCAGGAGGTCGTCGACGATGCGGAGCTCCGTCGGGTCCTGACCGCGAGCATGCGGGAGACCGTGCGCGTCGGCGTCGCCCGCGGGGTGCGTTTCGGGGCGCTGCAGGGGCTCGGCGACCGCCGGTTGCGTGGTTTCGCCGGCCTTCCGCTCTCGATCGGGCAGCTGCTGCCGCGCCTGATGCGGGCCAGGATGGGCGACGTGCCGAACCTCGGCTCGACATTGCAGAGCCTCCGCAGGGGTCAGCTGACCGAGATCGACCACCTCAACGGGGTCGTCGTGCGGGAGGCCGCGGCGGCAGGCGTCGCCGCGCCGGTCAATACCCTGCTGACTGCCCTTGTGCATGAGGTCGAGGCCACAGGACACCCGCTCACACGAGCCGAGGTGCTCGTGCGCTTCGCCCCGCTCCGACTGCGGTAGTCCTCGCGGCGCCGGCTCAGCAGCTGTCGAAGAAGAGACGGCGGGGATCCGCCGGATTGGCGAGGTCGACGACGGCCGTCGCCCACGACCTGGGCCGGACCTCGGCCCGGTAGAGCCGGTTGGCGATGGCCCGGTCGTCGGGAACAGGGGAACCACCCAGTGCAGGGTCTGTCGTGGTATCCGCAGCATCACCGAGTTCCCCGGAGGGCTTCAGCTCAGCGGCGAGGTCGATGAAAGCGCCGGTCGACGAGGCATCCGCTGCGGTCTCGGTCAGCACGCTGTACGACCAGCCGTCGCGGAGTTCCTTCCTGAGCAGGAACTCCCCGTCGAAGATCAGGGTGTCGTCCGCAGGCCCCGTCGCGCCGGCGACGCGGAACGGGACCAGGAGCGCCCTGCGGAGCAGGTCGAAGTCGTCGCGGTGGCGGAACAGTCGCTCCGGCGAGGCCGGCCCGAAGGCCGTCTGCTCCTCGGTGGAGCGCTCGAAGTCGGCGAGCGAGGCGCGGGACACGGCGTGCCCGGTCGCGGCGAAGGCCGCTGCGAGGTCGTCGGCGAAGGCGGCCCGCGCGATGGGGTCCGTCCCGTCGATCGCGACCATCGTGCGGCCTCGGCCGTAGAGGCTGAGGATCTCCGTTGCGAGGTCGCGGAGGAAGTCGAGGCGTGGTGTCGAAACAAGCGTCATGAATCGAGCCTAGGTTAGTGGGGTGAATGCAACCGTCATCGCGCCCATCGAATCCGCGGGCGTGCCAGCCACCGGGTCTGCCCCCGAGGCCGATGGCACCGGTGAGATCGCGAGCCTCGTCAATGCCTGGTTCGGCCTGCACGCTCGCGACCTTCCCTGGCGCCGCGACGGTTTCGGCGCGTGGGGCGTGCTCGTGAGCGAGTTCATGCTGCAGCAGACGCCGGTGACCCGGGTGATCCCGCACCTCGAGGCGTGGCTCACCCGCTGGCCGACACCCGCCGACCTCGCCGCCGTTCCGCCGGGCGAGGCCGTGCGGGCATGGGCGACGCTCGGCTACCCGCGGCGCGCGCTCTGGCTGCACGCCGCGGCCGTCGAGATCACCGAGAACCACGGCGGAATCGTGCCGCAGGACGTCGGCGTGCTCCTCACGCTGACGGGGATCGGCGACTACACCGCGCGGGCGGTCGCCGCGTTCGCGTACGGCCACCGGCATCCGGTCGTCGACACGAACACGCGCCGGGTCATCGCCCGCTGCGTCGCAGGCCAGGCCGAACCCGCGCCGCCGAGCCGCACCCGCGATCTCGCGGCCATGAACGCGCTCCTTCCGGCGGATGTCCGTGCCGCGGCCGTCTTCAACGCCGGCGCCATGGAACTGGGCGCGCTCGTTTGCACGTCAGCACGCCCGCGCTGCGCGGACTGCCCGCTCGCCGCGCTCTGCGCCTGGCGCGCGGCCGGCTACCCGGAGTACCAGGGTCAGAAGAAGACCGTTCAGAAGAAGTTCGCCGGCAGCGACCGGCAGGTGCGCGGCCTGATCCTCGCCGAGTTGCGCTCGACGAGGCACCCGGTGACGGATGCCGAGATCGCCACGCTCTGGCCGGACCCCGCCCAGCTCGGTCGGGCCCTGTCCGGCCTCCTGTCCGACGGGCTCGCGGTGCGCGTCGCTGCAGGGTCATACTCGCTCCCCCACGAGTAGGCGCGACCGTGAGCATCCGGATCGGCACCTCCGGCTGGAGTTACGAGCACTGGGACGGGGCGCTCTACCCGTCCGGGCTCCCCGCCGCCCGGCGGCTCGAGGTCTACGCCTCCCGTTTCGACACCGTCGAACTCAACGCGAGTTTCTACCGCTGGCCGCGGGAGTCGACGTTCGCCGGCTGGAGACGCCGCCTTCCCGAGGGATTCCTGCTCTCGGTGAAGGCGCCCCGTGGGCTCACCCACGCGAAGAGGCTCTATGCTCCCGAGGTTTGGGCGGCACGGATCGCCGCGTGCTGGCACGAGCTCGGCGACAAGCGCGCCGTCCTGCTCGTGCAGCTGCCGCCGGCGATGGAGCGCGACGATGCCAGGCTGGACTTCTTCCTCGCCGCCCTGCCGCACTGGATCAGGGTCGCCGTCGAGTTCCGGCACGACAGCTGGCTGTGCGAGGAGGTCTTCGCGATCCTCGAGCGGCACGGCGCCGCATACTGCGTGCTGAGCGGCGCGAACCTGCCGTGTGTCCTGCGCGCGACCGCACCGTTCGTGTACGTGCGGATGCACGGCCCCGATCGAGAGCACCTGTACGGAGGCTCGTACTCGGAGGCCGACCTCGATTGGTGGGCGGAACGCATCCGCGACTGGCAGGGCACAGGACGGGACGTGTTCGTCTACTTCAACAACGACGGCGGTGGAAACGCGGTCCGGAATGCGAGCGGCCTGGCCTCGCGATTCGGGAGCTGAGACCCCGACCGCTGCGACGCGGCTACTTCGCGAGCGTCGCGATCGCCTGGGCCCACAGGAAGAACTTGTTGGTGCCGAGGTCACCGATCGTGTCGATGCCGAACGCCGCCTTGAGGTGCTCGGCATCGCTGTCGCTGACGCCCTGGAGCGCCGCGACCGGCGCCTTCGCGAGCTCCTCCAGAGGGAGCGTTTCGTATGCTTTGTCGAGCTTGGCTGCGATGCCGGCCATGGGGTACCTCCACAGTGAGATGGGCTTTCCGGGGAACGAAAGCGCTTTTAAGCGTAGTTCTCCCCGGTCTCCCTCGCTAGGTGCGCTGCGTCAGCGTCCGCTGGAGGCAACCGCTATTCGGCGTGGTGACCGACGGCGGGAGTCTCGTCCTCGTCGTCGTCGTCATCGTCGTCGCCCTCGAACTCGCGCGGCTTGACGTAGGGGTCTTCGTCGCCGGCGTACTGGGCGCCCTGTGCGAGCGCGCCGACCTGGCTGTCGCGCTCCCGCGCTTCGCGGAGAAGGTCGTCGATGAGGGCGGCGTTCTCGGGGATCGCGTCCGCGATGAACTCGAGCGACGGGGTCAGCCGGGCGGTGATGTTCTTGCCGACCTCGCTGCGCAGCAGCCCGGTGGCCGCCTTGAGCGCCGCGGCGCTGTCGGTGCGCTCCTCGAGGGAGCCGTAGACGGTGTAGAAAACGGATGCGTGTTGCAGGTCACCCGTCACCTTGACGTCCGTGATGGTCACGAAGCCGAGCCTCGGGTCACGCAGGCCGCGTTCGAGCCGCTTTGCCACGATGACCTTGATGCGGTCGGCCATTTTTCTGGCGCGTTCCGGATCTGCCATGGTCTCACTCCTCTTGCTTCGGTACTGCGTTACGTCGATGCGTGGAAAATCTGGTGAATCGAGAAGCTGTCGTGCTGAGCGACCAACGGGCCTCAGGCCCCTCACGGAGAGGAGCCGGAGACCCGTCGATCAGACGCGGCCTGGTTAGACGCGCGGCTTTTCCTTCAGTTCGATCGTCTCGATCTCGTCGCCGATCTGGATGTCGTTGAACTTGCCGAGACCGATACCGGCCTCGAAGTCCGTACGAACCTCGGTGACGTCGTCCTTGAAACGACGCAGCGACTCGATGCCGAGGTTGTCTCCCACGACGACGCCGTTGCGGATGACCCGCGCCTTGGCGTTCCTCGTGATGACACCCGAGCGGACGATGACGCCGGCCACGTTTCCGAACTTGGACGAGCTGAACACCTCGCGGATCTCGGCGACACCACTCTGCACCTCTTCGAACTCGGGCTTGAGCATTCCCTTGAGGGAGTTCTCGATGTCCTCGAGCGCGTTGTAGATGACCGAGTAGAACCGCACGTCGACACCCTCGCGGGCTGCACGCTCGCGGGCCTTGGTGTCCGGGCGCACGTTGAAGCCGATGATGATGGCGTTGTCGACGGTGGCGAGGTTGACGTCGCTCTCCGTGACCGCACCGACACCGCGGTGGATGATGCGCAGCTGCACGGAGTCGTCGACCTCGATCTTGAGGAGCGACTCTTCCAGGGCCTCGACGGCACCGGAAACGTCACCCTTGATGATGAGGTTGAGCGATTCGACCTTGCCCTCTTCGAGTGCACGGGTGAAGTCTTCGAGGCTGATGCGCTTGCGGGCCTTGGCCAGCAGGGCGTTGCGCTCGGCGGCTTCGCGCTTCTCGGCGATCTGACGGGCGGTGCGGTCTTCCTGGATGACGAGGAAGGTGTCACCGGCCCGGGGAACGCTCGAGAGGCCCTGGACCTGCACGGCGCGCGACGGCGTCGCGGCGAGCACGGCAACGCCGTTTTCGTCGGCCATCGCACGAACGCGGCCATAGGCCGTTCCGGCGACGATCGAGTCGCCGACGTGCAGCGTTCCCGACTGGATGAGCACGGTTGCGACCGCGCCGCGGCCCTTGTCGAGACGAGCCTCGATGGCGACGCCACGGGCGTCCTTGTCGGGGTTGGCGCGCATGTCGAGTCCGGCGTCCGCGGTGAGGAGGACGGCCTCCAGGATTTCCTGGATGCCGATCTTCTGCTTCGCAGACACGTCGACGAACATGACGTCTCCGCCGTACTCTTCGGCGACGAGCCCGAATTCGGTGAGCTGCTGGCGCACCTTCTGCGGGTTGGCGCCTGGCTTGTCGATCTTGTTGACCGCGACCACGATCGGCACATTGGCCGCCTGGGCGTGGTTGAGGGCCTCAATGGTCTGGGGCATGATGCCGTCGTCCGCCGCGACCACGAGGATCGCGATGTCCGTCACCTGGGCACCACGGGCACGCATGGCGGTGAACGCCTCGTGGCCCGGTGTGTCGATGAAGGTGATGGCGCGGTCGATGCCCTCGTGCTCGGTGATGACCTGGTACGCGCCGATGTGCTGGGTGATTCCGCCGGCTTCGCCAGCGGCTACCTTCGCGTTACGGATCGCATCGAGGAGCGCGGTCTTTCCGTGGTCGACGTGACCCATGACGGTGACGACCGGCGGACGGGCCTTGAGCTCGTCATCGGTCTCTTCGGCCAGTTCCTGGTCGATGTCGATGTCGAAGCCGAGAAGCAGTTCGCGATCTTCGTCGTCGGGCGAGACCATCTGGATCTTGTAACCGAGTTCTTCACCGAGCACATCGAAGGTCGCCTCGTCGAGGGACTCCGTCGCCGTCGCCATTTCACCGAGGTGGAACAGCACGGTGACGAGGTTTCCGGGGCTCGCGTCGATCTTGTCGGCGAAGTCCGTGATCGAGGCGCCGCGGCGCAGACGCACCACGGTTCCGCCGTCGCCGCGGGGGACGCTGACGCCACCCAGCGACGGAGCCTCGCGCAGCTCGAACTCGGCGCGCTTCGTGCGCTTGGATTTGCGGGCCTTGTTCTTGCCGCCTCCGCGACCGAACGCACCAGCGGTTCCGCCACCGGGGCCGCGACCGCGGCCACCTGCGCCGCCGCCACCGGCGGGACGCGGCGGGCCGAAGCCGGGGGCACCGGCGGGCGCGC
>NZ_SOFR01000079.1:0-5259 GCF_004402735.1 Cryobacterium sp. MDB1-18-1
CCTGCAGAAGTTCTACGCGTCGTATGCGAAGTCGAAGGGCCAGTCGCCGCATGACCCGCGCCTGATGGTGCGGGTCATGCTGTACGAGTATTGACTCATCGAGGACGACGACTTTAATCGCCCCAAGATTCATTTTTCGAGATGGCACTGCGTGATGGAGGGTTCAAAGCGCAGACAGCAAGCCGACGGATGCCGAATGGAGCACGCAGTAATCGACATTCTCACTCGCGCACGCGGATGTAATCCTTGTCAAAGTTGGATGGCGGCTACTATCCCGCGAGTGAAGCCTGAAGACGTCGACCTGCCGCCTACCGCGTCATTTCCCGCACCCCTCGGCTCGATCCTTCATCGTCGAATCAGCTCGAAAATCGCCCAATGCTTCGAGAACACTCATACGCTGCCGGAAGATTATTAGTCTGGTCAGGATATTCTTTTCAGAATATTTCATTCTTGGGGAGATTTGCAGCGATGGGGAGCGATTCAATGGGGCGGATTGTCGACTTAGTTAGAGGATTTGCGGATACGACTCTGACGTACGTGCTCAAATTCGGCGTCGTCGGTCTCTGCGGATACGTGGTCGATCTTGGCCTCTTCAATGCTCTCCGACTCGGAGCCCTCGGGCAGAGCCACTATGTGCAAGGTCCTATCGGCGCCACGATCATCTCCGTCGGCATCGCGACTCTCGTGACCTGGTTTGGCAACCGTTACTGGACGTTCCGAGCTCGACGCAGGTCGAACATCGCGCTCGAACTCTTTGAGTTCGTGGTCGTGTCGGTCCTGGGGCTGCTCGTCAGCCTCGCGTGCCTGTGGGTATCGCACTATGCACTGGGCTTTGAGAGCCTCCTCGCGGACAACATCGCTAAGAACGTTGTGGGGCTGGGGTTATCTACTGGTCTACGGTTCCTTCTGTATCACTACTGGGTCTACGGAAGCCAGAGGACTGATCAAGTCAGCAACGTCGAAGAGAGCATACCCGCGGACGTCGTCGCGTAGACCTCGATCTATTCCCTCGCCTTTGTATCCGAAGCAGACATCCGCGCATGGGTCAAAGGATGGAACGAGAATCCGAAGCCATTCATCTGGACCAAGCCCGCAAAACAGATCTCCGAATCCCTCAGCCGACTTCTACAACGAACTACCGGCGCAGGACACTAGCTGGCATCGAGCGTGCACGGCCCGCCCCGTATCGACTGAGATGGAGATTGCCGACGAGGATGCAGCCGGATCTTGACAGTACCCTCGACCTGATCCTGCGCGGATTGGGGGAGGAAGAGGGCGACGCCCCCCTTTCCTGACTGTCGTCGTGCTCTCGCTCGCCAGTTGGTTGCAGGGATAGTGGGTGCTGATGCAACGGGATGTGGGTAAGCCGAAGGTGGCCGGGCGGCGCCCAGTTTGGCATGGCCGCTAACAATCGGGCCCGGCACCGAGGCCGCCACAGCCAGAAGTGTCGCGTCGATCACATCGCCATGCCACTATGGTTACGTCCCTGTGAGTGGTGTGGTTTCCCGCTCGTGAGCGTTGCTTCTTCAACGCGAAGAGCCACCGTGGGATGGTCAGTGAGTACCGACTAAGCAACTCACAAAGGACACCACACGATGGCTCTAGACCAGTCTGCCCTGCTCGACCTGTTGGGAGAACTCAAACTCACCGACGTCACCGACCGAATCCGCGTCGCGACCGAAACTCTCTATCAAGAACTGATCGATGCCGAAGCGACCGCGTTCATCGGCGCCGCCCCGTTCGAGCGCTCNCCGACCGAGGACCTTGTCAACGACGGCCGGTGACCTGGATCTGAAGATCCCCAAGCTGCGGGCCGGGTCCTTCTTCCCGGCCCTGCTCGAGCGTCGCCGACGGGTCGATCAGGCCTTGTTCGCGGTCGTGATGGAGGCCTACGTTCACGGCGTCTCGACCCGCAAAGTCGACGACCTGGTCAAAGCGCTCGGCGCTGACACCGGGATCTCTAAGTCGGAGGTGTCCCGGATCTGCGCGGGCCTGGACGCCGAAGTCGCCCAGTTCCGCGACCGCACCCTGGCCGCGCAGGACTTTCCCTACGTGTTCCTCGACGCCACCTATTGCAAGGCCCGGATCGGGCACCGGATCGTGTCCCAAGCCATCGTCGTGGCGGTTGGTGTTGCCGCTGACGGCCGCCGGGAAGTACTGGGTTTCGACGTGGGCGACAGCGAGAACGAGGGCTTCTGGACCAGCTTCCTGCGGTCGTTGAAGACCCGCGGCCTCGACGGAGTCAAGCTAGTCATGTCTGACGCCCACACCGGCCTGAAGAAGGCTATCGGCACCGTATTCCAGTGAGCTGCTGCGGAGTTCTCGGACAGTGGGCCCTCTTAAGATGAGGGACTACTGAAAGCAGAGATCAGCATGACCGCATCGCTTAGGCGATTTTCCCAGGAGTTCAAGGACGAGCTGTGTCGCGAGGTGATCAACACGTCCAAATCGATCAAGGACGTCGCGACCGCGTATGGCGTCGGCCCCGAGACTCTCCGCAACTGGCTCATCAAGCACCGCGAGGCCAACGGCGGTACCGAGACCGAGCTGACGCTCCCGGAACGGGCCCGGCTGAAGGAGCTCGAGCGCGAGAACCAGGAACTGAAGGCCGAGGCGCTGTTCTTGAAAAAAGCGGCCGCTTACTTCGCGCGGGAGCAGCGGTAGTGAGCAAGTACGAATACATCGACTCCTTGAAAGCCGAGCCCGGCAACCTGAACTCCGTCGTGAAAATGTGCCGCTGGCTGGCCGTGTCGACGTCCGGGTTCTATCACTGGGTGTCTCGGCCGCAATCGGCGACCGCGGCCCGCAGGGCGGCCTTGATCAACCGGGTGCGGCACTTCTTCGAAGAGTCCGACGGCACCTACGGGTACCGCCGCGTGCACGCGGACCTTGCCGCGGAACACTCGGAGTGCTCGCCCGAGCTCGTGCGGCAGATCATGCGCCAGCAGGGCTTGGTGGCCTGTCAGCCGCGCCCATTCCGTGTCACGACGGCCGCGGATGCCGAAGCGGCCGCGAACATGCCCGACCTCGTGAAACGAGACTTCACCGCGGCCCGGCCCGGGGTCAAGTTCGTCGGCGATATCACCTACATCCACACCTGGCAGGGCTTCATCTACCTCGCGACCGTCATTGACTGCTACTCGAAGAAAGTCGTCGGCTGGTCCATCGCCGATCACATCCGCACCGAACTCGTCGCTGACGCCCTCAAGAACGCGGCCGCGACGACCCGGATCGAGCCCGACGCGATCTGGCACTCTGACCACGGCAGCAATACGCGTCAGCTCAGATCACCGCGTTCGCAAAAGCGCACCGCATCACCCGGTCGATGGGCTACACCGGGGTCCGCTGGGACAACGCGATGGCGGAAAGTTTCTTCGCCATGCTCAAGACCGAGTTCTACCACCGACGCGTCTGGCCCAGCAAAAACAAGGCATCTAGAGAGGTCGGCGCCTGGATCGAGGACCGCTACGACCGGCGCCGCCGACACACCTCCCTCGGCCAGGTCAGCCCCGTCGACTTCGAACTGCAATACTCAAACCAGAACGCGGTCGTCGCTAAAGCCGCATAACCCCGTGTCCACTAACCGGGGGCAAGGCCAGAATGCGGTAAACGTCGTCAACAAACGCGTCATCGGCTACCTGGACGATGACGTGTTCACGACCCTCAGCGAACTGAACGCGGCGATCGACGAGCGGGTGCGGGAGATCAACCACGACATCCGCCGCGCGGACGACACGACCCGGTGGGAGAGGTTCGACGCTGAGGAGCGGGAGCTGCTGGCCCCGTTGCCCGATGCCGGGTTCGAGGACGTTCAGTGGAAGGAGCTGAAAGCGGCCCGGAACTATCACGTCACCGTGGACACGCAACGCTATTCCGTGCCCTTCGGACTCGCGGGCAAGCTGCTGCGGGTCCGGCTGACCTCGTCCCAGGTCACCGTCTTCGATGGGCACGAGAGCATCTGCGAACACCCGCGGCTCACGGGCCGGAAAGGCCAGTACTCAACACTGCCGGAACACGTCCCACCCCAATACCGCAACATCGACGGGCTCTGGTCCAGGCGCTGGTTCACCGACCGGGCCCGCAGCGTCGGGCCGGCCACCGTCACAGTGATCGAGCAGATCCTCGACGCCCAAGTGATCGAGGCGCAGGGCTATCTGGCCTGCCAGAACATCCTCGACGGGCTCGGCAAGAACAACCGGGAACGATTGGAAGCGGCCTGCCAAGATCTCCTGAACCGCCGCGCGCATCCGACCTACTCGACGCTGAAACGGTTGATGGCGGCGATCGACAGTGATGCGAAGAAGCCGCGGCCGGTGGTTCCAGCGGCCTCGACACGCAAACGGGTCAGCACCGTCGTCTTCCGCGACACCATGCACGACGTCTATGTTCGCGACGCCTCCCACTACGCACGTGACGAGGAGGGCAAGTGATGTTCACCAGCATCGAATACGACAAGTTCCGGGCCCTGCGCGTCACGCATGTTGCGACCAGGCTGGAGGAACTCATCCAAGACGAGGGCAACGACACCCTCACCCCCGAGCAGCTGTTCCTCACCGCGGTCGATGACGCGTTGGAGTCCCGGCGTATTAACAAGGTCGACAAACTCATCCGTCAGGCCGCGTTCCCGATCCCGGGCGCGACCGTCGCCGAGGTCGACTACCGCGACGGACGCGGCATCACCCCGGTCAGGATGCGCCGTTATGCCGCTCACGACTGGCGTTCGGACCCGACGAACCTGCTGATCATCTCGCCCATCGGAGGCGGGAAAACCTACCTCGCCTGCGCGCTGGCCATCGGCGCCTGCCAGAGCGAACACTCTGTTCTCTACTACCGGATGGATGACCTCGCCCGACGGCTCGTCATCGCTCGCGGCAACGGCATCGCGCACCAGAAGCTACTCAACGACCTCTCCAACATCGACCTGCTCATCATCGATGACTTCCTCACCGTCGGCATCGACAGCGACGCCGCCAGCGACCTTTTCGCGATCCTCGCGAACCGCGAACACCGGCTCCCGACGATGATCGCCTCGCAGACCGGGCCCGCGCACTGGGTTGCTGAGCTGCCGGACCGGGTCGCGGCGGACTCAATCGTGAACCGCCTGGCCAACAACGCCCGGGTCATCAACTTCGGCCAGATCGACATGCGCCGACACCGCAACGGAATTTGTCAAGGTGAATGAGGCCAGCGTGAGTTTAGGCGGCTAGTTTCGGCTCGTCTTCTTGAGATTCGGCGGGCTTGTTGATCCAGGCCGTGTCG
>NZ_SOFR01000084.1:0-13499 GCF_004402735.1 Cryobacterium sp. MDB1-18-1
ATAGATACGGTGTTTCCCACATGTCAAAGTCAACATTTCTTCTACTCACGCTCGCCGTCGGCATGGCCCTGGCGGGCTGTGCGCCCACCGGCTCGGGGCTGTCAGCTGAAGCCCCGACCACCACCGCCACGACCGGAGCGTCTCCAACGACCTCCGCGACACCGTCAGCAGTCTCGTCGACCTCCCCGCCGTCGCCGCTGCCGTCACCGTCGACACCAGGAAACAGCGCGACTGGCGCTGCGGGATGCATCCCGAACGGCATCGCGATCCCCGCGGGCGCGACGACGGGGATCATCGGGGACGTCGACGGTGACCAACAGCCGGACACGGAGTTCTACACCGAGGTCGGTGCGTTCAGCTACGGCATCCATACCGCATCCGGGGCCACGGTGCTCCTGCCCGATGATCTCGCTGGCCCCGGCGCGCACAGCGGATGGAGCGCCCGGCTGGATGGCCCCGCCATCGTCGCGACGGTACTGGATGACGGGCGCTCGGCGTCGCTGCACGCGTTCATTAACTGCAGCTTCGTCACAACGATGGGCACAGACGGACAGCCATACCGCTTTTTACTCAACGGCTTCGGAGAGCGTTGACGTTCTCCAGCGCCATCACTAACGTGACGAAGATCACGGTGGGTGACCGCAACACCACGTGGTGGCGTACCGGCACCACGGGTATCAACCTGAGCGCGGGCGCGGTGGTCTACCCCACCTCGCCGATCAGTCTGGTGGCCATCACTCGCAGCTAGCTCAGTGCGCTATGCGCAAAAGAAGCCAGGAATACAGTCCGCTGTACTCCTGGTTTTTTTGTGGCCTGGTCTATAGGGGAAGGAGTCAGCGGACTAGGAATAGCTCGAGCAGCGTAGGTCACCGGTTGACGGTGGCGGCCTGGATATTAGCCCGGTAAACCGTGGCGCGGTCGACCGCGAATAGCTCCGCTAGTTCCGCGATCGCGTGAAGGTGACGGCGTGCAATTCGACCAGGTGATTTTCTTGGGCGGGGAGAGCTTGGGGCTGCGCCCGCGTAGCCGGCCCTTTTCTCTGGCCACCGTCATGCGCTCACGCGATCGTGCCCGGATCCGGTCTGAATCGAACTCTGCGACCATACGGGAAGAGCTAAGCGGTGTGCAATCAGCTACCCTCCCCAACCGTCCCGACCTTCCAACAGCGGCCAGTTTTGGGTTTCATCTTCCGGCTGCGGATGTGTAACATCACCAGAAATCAGGCCAGTCCCGGTCACTCCATCCGTAATCTGGGATAGCGATCGTTTCTGAAAACCCTGACTGTTCTGCGGGTGCGACCTGACCGAGAAGCTTAAGTTGCCTGATGGTATCCGAAGCGTCGGGTTCAGGCCATAAAGATTCTTCCGGGATGGCAATGAGAGCATGAGCCGGTCCGAGGAACAACGTCGCCGTAACGACCGCGCCATTGACCAATACCACCGGGATGAGCCCGACCGCGGACCTATTTTTTTTATTGAGCACGGCCAAAAGACTTACAAGCGCGTCGGCGATTCGATCTGCCGTAAGGAACGAGGCGCCGCTGAACGAAATTCTTCTCATACCCACACCTTGAACTCACATCAATCATTAGAAAAGTAGGTTGACATATTCAAAGTAACGGAATCGCATTAAAGCACCTAAGCTATCATGGTGAGTTCGCCGTGTACACGGGGTCGGAGCGAAACTCCCCGCCAGGTCAGCCGCGATCTGACCCAACTGGCTGATCGACGTACCCCGCATACGGTCCCTCACGCCTACGACTACTCGGGACTAATCATTTAGATTTGTCGAGGAAGGTCCGCTATGTGTTCATCGCATGGCGGGTCAGGAACACGTGGGTAATCGTGGGGGAACGTGAGTCACAGGAACTCGGCGGGGTGGACACGTGACGACGCCAGAAATGTCGAAACCGCGGGAACAATCATTCGAGACAGCAGCGGAACTGCGAGTCGGGGCGCTCGGCTTTGTCGCGATGAGTGTCGTTGCCGGCGTTCTCGTGACGGCCGCGGTCACTCCCGCATTGGCCCTCTCCGGGATCGCGGCGACGAACACGATCAACGTCTTCGAGAACCTGCCCGATTACCTGAAGATCGACCAGCTCTCGCAGAAGAGCAACATCTACGCGACCACGAGCACCGGCGCCCCCTATCTTCTCGCCTCGTTCTACGACCAGAACCGCGTCGAGGTCGCCTCGGATGCGATCAACCAGTTCGTCAAGGATGCCGCGACCTCCGGTGAAGACCCCCGGTTCTACGACCACGGCGGCGTCGACCTGCAGGGCACCGTCGGCGGACTCGTCTCGACCCTCGCCGGCGGCGGCACCCGCGGTGGTTCCTCGATCACGCAGCAGTACGTCAAGAACGTTCTCGTGCAGAAGTGCGAAGTGCTCACGGATGCGCAGAAGAAGTCGGACTGTTATGACGCGGCGACCGCAACCACTCCCGACCGCAAGCTCAAGGAGATGCGCCTCGCGATCGGCGTGGAGAAGAAGTACGCGAAGGACGACATCCTCCGCTCGTACCTGAACATCACCGGTTTCGGCGGCACCGTCTACGGCATCGAATCCGCCGCGGAGTACTACTACGGCGCAACCGCCGCGACACTGACGCTCCCGCAGGCCGCGAGCCTCGTGGCGATCGTGAACAACCCGGTCAAGTTCCAGCTCGACCAGCCGGACAGCGAGACCAACGGCGCCGCGAACGGCTACGCCGCGAACAAGGACCGCCGCGACTACATCCTCGACGAGATGCTCAAGTACGGCAAGATCAACCAGGCCGACCACAATGCCGCGATCGCCTCTGCCATTGAGCCCAGCATCCACGAGCCCTCGACCGGCTGCCAGACCGCCGGCGGCAGCGCGTACTTCTGCGACCTCGTCGTGAACACGCTGCAGAACGACCCGACCTTCGGAGCGGATGACGCCACACGCCTCGCGAACTTCCGGCGCGGCGGGTTCAACGTGTACACGACCCTCGACCTGGACATGCAGCAGGCGGCCGAGGCCACCATGAAGGCCAACGTCCCCGACACCTACCCCGGCTGGGACGTCGGTGGCGTGATCGTCAGCGTCGGAGTCGGCACCGGCAAGGTGCTCGCCATGACGCAGAACAAGGACTACAGCCAGGACCCGGCCGTTCAGGCCACTGGCGCGAACTACACCGGGATCAACTACAACACCAACGTCGACCAGGGCGGCTCGAGCGGGTTCCAGCCCGGATCGACGTACAAGGTGTTCACCCTCGCCGAATGGCTGACCGAGGGTCACTCGCTCAACGAGCGGGTCGACTCCCGGCGCAAAAGCGACTGGGGCGTGTTCCGGGACAGCTGCCTCGGCAACCAGAGCTTCGTCTTCAACCCGAAGAACGACTCCGGCGAGGCGGGCGCCAACTACAGCGCGCTGGAGTCCACGATCGGGTCGATCAACACCGGCTATATCGGCATGGCCAAGAAACTGGACCTGTGCGGCATCCGCAAGACCGCAGAGGCCTTCGGTGTGACCCGAGCCGACGGTGACCCCCTGCAGGAGGGTGCCTCCGCGGTGCTCGGCACCAACGAGGTCGCTCCTCTCAGCATGGCGGTCGCCTTCGCCGGCATCGCCAACAAGGGCACCACCTGCAGCCCCATCGTGATCGACCACATCACCGGCACGGACGGAGCCGCGATCCCGGTGCCCGCGAGCACGTGCACCCAGTCCGTCGATCCGGCCGTCGCAGCGGGCATGACGACGGCGATGCAGCAGGTCATGACCAAGGGAACGGCGACCGCATCGAACGCGGCCACGAGCCCGAAGGTGCCGATGATCGGTAAGACCGGAACCACCGACGGCAACAAGGACACCTGGATGAGCGGTGCGACGACCAAGGTCGCCACTGTCGTCGGCGTGATGAGCGTCACCGGAGACAAGGATCAACGCACCACGTACTTCGAAGACCTGCGCTCCCCGGGCTCGTCGCGCTCTACCGTGCAGGCGGCCACCGCCCGGCACCGGATGTGGCCGGCCGTGATGAGCGTCGCTAACGCTAAGTACGGCGGAGATGTTTTGGTCTCGTCCCGCTGAGTAGTGGATTTTCTCGACACCGTGCAGGTCAGTGCTTCCGATTAGACCACAGTGAGTTCGGGCATGGGTCCCACCCCGTGCGCCCGCCGGCGCCTGGGCTGGGTAAGGATCACGGTCACGGCCACCACGCGTATCCAAGCGCAACGACACGAGGGATGTGATCAGGTTGCATCCGCTCGTTCCTGGCAAGTCGGGAAGCTAGCTGGTGGCTCTCCAGCGTTGGATCAAATATGAGCCGTAAGCGACATCAACGATGAGGTATACAGCGAAGAAGGACACGAGGCCGATCAAGGATATTGACGTGTTGTCGCCGTCAACTACTCCGCGGGATGCAACCCAGAACTGGGATTTTTTGCCCACACTGTGTGCACACCATGAAAGTCGGGAAGTGTCCGTCTTGCTCGTCGAGCAGTTTGAAGTCCTCTTCGGACTCACAGACCATGCAGTGTTGGTGAATGTATTGTGGCCGCGCCATAAACACGAGCTTATCGAGAGCGCCGAAAGCATGGCACGCCCCCTGCACCTCGACCCCGCTCACCAACGATGATCAAACCCGATCCACCTCGAGAAGTATTGGGTGCGCTACCACGCTCAGCATCGGGTCGAACTGCCCGAGTTGGTGCAGGTCAGGTTGGAGGCTGCCGCCTTGTCCCGCGAGGTGCTCACCGCCCTCAGGGACACTGGACTGGTCATCCTGCCGCTGTCGAACCTGGTCGTCTCGATGGGCACAATCGGTCCGCCCCGGCATGCACGAGGCGCTCCGTAGCTCTCCAGCGCCGGTCGTTGAGGTGGTCACCGATCATCGCCTCTGCAGTGCGCGGCATAACCAACGCCTGCCTCCGCCTAGTCAAGGTCTAGACATCGGCCGAGACCGACGCCCTCCACGACAGCTCTCGCTAACGGCCGCCAGCATCCCTCAGGCAGGCTGTCGCTGTAAATGCGCGACGTCATGTCGACCACCCCGATTGCGACGGACGATTGCGGAGAACGCCCTCGCCTCGGGAACTCCGTCAGGTCGTAGGGCTGAGGCAGGCACCCACTGGGCCGAACAGGTGCGGTTTGTCGCGCCGCCACTGAGGACTAGGAACTGGCCAGGTGCTGGTCCAAATAATACGATCGATATCCGCCGGCCGACTCGGATGCGTACGAAGTGACGTGAAAATCCGAGTCGTTGATTAAGAGTGCGGAGGGAAACCTGCCCGCACTCACCCGTGCCACGTGCGTGGGATGGGTTTACTATGACGAAAACGCTCGATTGAACGGGAAGGAAAGCGATCATGAGTGGTACGGACAAAATCAAGAACGCGACCGAGAAAGTCGTGGGCACAGGCAAGGAAGCTGTTGGGAAGGCAACCGACAATCCCAAGCTCGAAGCAGAGGGCAAAGCCGATCACGCTAAGGGCAGCCTCAAGCAGGCCGGTGAGAACGTCAAAGACGCCCTGAAGTAAAGCCGAAGCTCTTCAGGACCGGTCCCGATACCCGCAACAGCCCGTATCGGCACGCTGATAAGCAGCTGCAGCCGGGCGAACTTCGCGAACGCCCCAGTATTAAACAACTGACGCTGAACATCATCACGACCCTGCTTGCATCAAGGTCTAAACACTCCATCCGAAACCGTGCGTCGGCACGCTTTCATCGCCCAAGTGTCAGCAGGTTCGTAACCCGGGCGGGTGCACCAGCTGGTCCGCGGGATCGGGCACCGCGTACTCCGGCCGCAGCTCGGCAACATTGGCCCGGAACAGCGACGGGGATCCCGACCAGCCCACCCGCTCGGCCGCGGTCGCGGCCGGCATCGTCGGCGTCGTCGTCGGCGTCGCCGCGAGCGACACCCGCACCTGGCCGGCGAACGCGTCAAAACTAGACCCGGTCGGCTCGCGCTGATACGCCGGCGACCGATCCACAGCCAACGCCCGATCCACCGTTCCCCGGGACACCCCGGCCAGCCGCGCTATCTCCCGTTTCGCATGCTTCCCCGTCGAATGCACATGGCGAAACTCTGCCCAATCATCCAATTTGATCACCTTCCATAGTGGTTGGTGGCCCTATTGTCAGTTGGCGTTTCTGGCCCTATTTTCAGTCGGCGTTAACATCTGTCCCAGACGACCTCACGGCTGACCAACGAGGGACTTCATTCCAACTCATCGCGACTTGACGTAGCGACGGTTGGACACCCCCATACAGGGGTGCGCACGGGTACGTCAACCCTCTTGAGAGTTCTATTTTCAGCATGTGTACTGAACTTTCCATTGTGATTTGGAGGCGTTCATGCCCGAACATGTCCTAGCTTCACGTCAGCACAACAGCGTTGGTTTAGTCGCCGTTTCCGCGACGACGTGGCAAGTACGAGGTCAGCGAGGCGGGGATGAGCCAGCCTCCGTTCTCCTCGGCTACGTTCAACACGTCGGAGATATCTTCGAGGCGACGAATCTCATCAGGCCTCTAGATTGCCGTGCCATGTCCACGCTGGCCCGAGCGGTGGAGAGTATCGCGGGGGCGGCAACGGAATGAGCGCCGAAACCCAAGTCCCAACGACCACCTCCCCGATCTCGCGTGTTCGCCCGGCGGTCGCCGGGCGCTATGCGCGCGAGGCCACAGATACTTTCGGTGATTACCTGCGCCGCATCGGCAAGAGCCCGCTCCTCAACGCCGAGGACGAGGTCAACCTCGCCCGGCGCATCGAGGTCGGCCTGTTCGCCGCCGAAAAACTTAAGCGCGGGATCGATGACCCCGAGCTCGCCCGGGAACTCACCTGGCTCGCCCACGACGGCGGCCGAGCAAACGACCACTTCATCGAGGCCAACCTCCGCCTAGTCGTCAGCATCGCCAAACGCTACTCCGGCCGCGGAACACTCATCATGGACCTCGTCCAGGACGGCAATATCGGCCTCGTCCGCGCGGTCGAGAAGTACGACTTCACAACCGGCTACAAGTTCTCCACCTACGCGACCTGGTGGATCCGCCAGGCGATCCACCGCGGCATGGCAGACAAGTCCCGGATGATCCGCATCCCCGTGCACACCGCGGAAAAGCTCAACAAGATCAAGCGCATCCGCCGCGACCTTATGATTTCCCTCGAGCGGGAACCCACCATCGAGGAACTCGCAGCGGCCATCCTTATCTCGGCCCAGGAAGTGTCCCGGTTACTCAGCTACGACCGCGAACCCATCTCTTTGGATATGCCGATCGGTGATGGCGTCGGGGACATATCTGAACTCATCCAAGACGGCGATCTGCCCGAGCCGGATGAATACGCGACCCTCACCCTGCGCCGGGCCGATATTTCCTTCCACCTTCACCGACTGCCGTCCCGGGAACAGGCCATCTTGACCGCCCGGTTCGGACTCGACGGCGACGAGCCGCACACCCTCGAACAGGTCGCGGCCGTCCAGGGCGTCACCCGGGAACGCGTCAGACAAATCGAAAAACGCGCCCTCGCACTCCTGCGCGTACCCCGACTCGAACAATACCTCTACGACTAAAACGCGATAAGGAAGCCAACCCAAGTTCGGTTTCGGTCGCCGTGAAAGACTTCGTTTCGGTGCACGCGCGTCGGACCGAGCTGGTCGCAGCCCGGGGTCCGGCCTGCACCGAGGTCACCGAGATAGACGAGGCGGGTGAGCTCCAACGCGAGCAGCATCGCACTCCTAAGCTCGCTGAACATCTCGCAGCGCTCCGCCCCCGCAATGGTCAAGTAATCGACGCGTGCAACGGTCACTCAGCAGATACGGCCAAAGACACTGTCCGCCTTGTTCGCGCGGCCCGGTCTAGGAATTCGGAATCGGTTCAGAGCCCAGTTGTCGACGCGCCTGCACTATGTACTTGAACGAGGTCTCCGATGTCTTCCACACACCGGTGGGCGATCCAGGTGTCGAGTTCGGTGGCGGGGACGGGGCGGGACATGAAGAAGCCTTGGGCGTGATCGCACCCGTAACGGACGAGCTCGTCGTAGGCGGCCCTGTTTTCCACGCCTTCGGCGACCATGCGCAGGCCGAGGCTGTGAGCGAGGTCAATCGTGGAGGCCACCAGTGCGGCTGCGCGAGGATCTTGGCCCATCGGTATGACGAAGGATTGGTCGAGTTTGATTTCGTCAATCGGAAGGTCCCGTAGGTAGGACAGAGAGCTGTATCCCGTACCGAAGTCATCGATAGCGATCTGGATGCCGCTGTCGCGGAGTCGGGTCAGAATCGTTCGGGCTCGTTCCCGGTCAGACATAAGGAAATCCTCCGTGATTTCCAGTATCAGCGTGGAGGCGGTCAGCTCGCGGGCGTCGATCATGGCGGTAATGCGCTCGGGCAGGTCAACGTCGACGAGGGAGCTGGACGACAAGTTAACGGCGACAGTCATTGCCTGACCTTGGCTGTGCCAGAGCTGAGCCTGATCAAGGGCTTTCTCCAATACGATCCGGGTCAGTACTGCCATCTGGCCAGATTCCTCGACCAAGATCAAAAACTCTTCCGGCAGCAGCAAACCCCGGGTCGGGTGGTTCCATCGAGCCAAGGCCTCGACCCCGGTAACGCGCCCCGTCTTCAAGCTGATCTTGGGTTGGTAGTGCACCACGAGTTGGTCCTCGAGCAAGGCACCGCGCAGTTCTTCCAAGGTCCGCAACCGGATCTCACCATGACTATCGTCGGCTTGTTGGAAAATGTGGTGGCCACAGTGGGTCGTTTTCGCCTCGTACATGGCCATGTCAGCTCGCCGAAGAAGCTCACCGAGACTTTGGCCTTGGTCGGGAAACAGTGCGATCCCCATGCTCGCGCTGGTTTGTAGGGCGATTCCTTCCAAGGTATACGCGGCCGCAAGAACGGCACGAAGTTTGCCGGCCACTGCGAGAGCATCTTCCTCGCCAGAACCTTGAAGGACGATCGCGAACTCGTCACCCCCGAGTCGGGCCAGGAAATCTCCCGCGCGCAGGGAGTGCGACAGCCGGGTGCCGACTTGAACCAGCAACGCGTCCCCCGCGTCGTGGCCCAGGCTGTCGTTTACTTCTTTGAACCGGTCCAGATCCAACAGAATCAAGGCGCTCCGGCGCCGATTCAGGGGCGAGACCGATCCAACCGTGAATCGTGCCGCCGCTTCGGCTTTCAGTACCCTTCGATTCGGTAGCCCGGTGAGCTCATCAGTGAGGGACTCGCGGCGCAGAAGTCGCTGTCGAAATGCGAGAGGAAGCGCAGCCAACCCCACCGTGGCGGTGGCTAAGACAACCGCAAGGAGCGACACTGTGATTTGGGTGCCCAAGACGAGAAGACCCAGCCCGGCCACGACGGCGCCAGCCGGCACACTCAACGCGGGCGTTTCCCTGTCCCGCCGGCGATAGGCGCCCGTGTCCCTCCCCGAGCCATCGACCCACAGGGCCATCAGGGCTAGGCCGAGCGCCCAAACCGCGTCCAACGGGTTTCCGGCGCTGTATTGATCGGCGTTTTCGAGCAGCGCGTATGCGACATCGGCGACGGTCAGGATGCCCAAACCAAGGATGAGGAACAGCCACCGTGGCCCAATGTCCAAGGTCGGGGAAGCGGCTACGCCGGTGATCACTGCGACCAGCAACAAGTCAAAAAACGGGTATGCCACCGCAACCACTGTCACAACAGGGGTGGGACTCTTGATCGCGTCATCCAGGACGGGGCTGAGAATGGCGGCCAGGACCGCTGCCGCGCCCAAAGACCCGACCGCGCTATCGAGCAGCACAGACCAGGAGAAACCCCGCACCTGCCGCCGAACCAGCACAATCACGGCGGCAAGCATCAGCGGGTAGAACATGAGATACCCGATATCCGCCACAGAGGGAAACACCAAATAGCCGCTGTCATCTACGGACAGGGAATAGTAGGTATCCGCGACCGCGGACACCGTCACCGCCGCTGCCGCCAGCAGCACGTCCCAGCGAGCAAAATGTGTCCGCCAGGCAGCCGCGAAAAACACGACCACGGCCACCCACTGTGTCAACCCGCTCAACCACACATCAACGAACGGGTTCGCCCCGTCACCATGTAACAGCAAACCAACAAAGTAAACGATTACTAAAGCGCTGACGACCCACATCAACCAGCGCCCAGACCTCAACCCACCGATCAGGCGACCCCCACGTTCACGAGCACCCACCTGCACAGAAACCCCTTCGTATCAGGCCCAGCCTACCGACCAAAACCAACACCGAATGAGCTGCTGCGGAGTTCTTGGACAGTGGGCGGGACTGCCCCGAGTTCAGTTGACTCAAAGGGTTAGTGGTCTCAGGCGGCTTTGAGGGCCACGTTTATTGTCTCAAACTCGATCGGGGTGAGCTTGCCGAGGCGGCGTTGCCGGCGCTTGCGGTGGTATGTCCGTTCGATCCAAATCACCATCGCGAGGCGCAGTTCCTCTCGGGTTGACCACCGCTTCCGGTCGAGGACGTTCTTCTGCGGCAGCGCGAAGAAGGACTCCATCGCGGCGTTATCGCCGCATGCGCCGACGCGGCCCATCGACCCGGTGATGCCGTTGTTCTTCAGCACGCGCAGGAACGCGTTGGAGCGGAATTGAGAGCCTCGGTCCGAGTGCAGGATCGTGCCGTCGATGGTGCGCTGACCGATCGCGTTCCGGGCCGCGGCGACGGCCCGGGACGCCTTCATCCTGGAGTCGATGGAGTAGCCGACGATCTTGTTCGAGTAGACGTCTTTGATCGCGCAGAGGTAGATCTTGCCCTCGTCGGTGCGGTGTTCGGTGATGTCGGTCAGCCAGAGCTGGTTCGGGCGTGTCGCGGTGAATTTCCGTTTGACGAGGTCGTCGTGGACGGGCGGGCCGGCCTTGCGCGTGAGGCCGCGTTTCTTCGCGAACACGGACCAGAGTCGCTGCTGCGAGCACAGCCGCCAGACCCGGTTCTCACCCGCGGTGAGGCCGGCCTGACCGAGCTCGTCGGAGATGAACCGGTAGCCGAACGCAGGGTCGTCCCGGTGAGCGTCCCAGGCCGCGTTGGTGAGGTGGGCGTCGTCCCAATCGCGCTGGGAGACTGGGTCGCGCTTCCACTGGTAGAACGCTTGTTTAGAGAAGCGCAACACCCGGCAGATCACCGTGACGGGGACACCGTCGACGGCCAATTCACGGACCAGCGGGTAGATCATTTTGGGTTGACGTCCCGGGAGAGATAGGCCACGGCCCGCCGCATGACCTCGGCTTCCTGCTCGAGCAGCCGGATGCGCTTCTTGGCATCCCGGAGCTCGGTGGATTCCTTCTCGGTCACACCGGGCCTGACGCCTTCTTCGACGTCGGCTTTCTTCAGCCAGTTCGCCAGGCAGGACTCCGAGATCCCGAAGTCCTTCGCGATCTGATTCAGCGGGGCTTCGTGCTTCCGGGCTACCGCGACAACGTCACGGCGGAACTCGGGTGGGTAGGGCTTGGGCATGATGACATCTTTCCAGCGAAGACGAATCTCCACAGGTTAGGAGTCAACCAAACCGGGGGCAGTCCCTTTTCCCGGTATGCGTTCGTGGAACCGGCGCTGGATATGCGGCAAGACACCTGGCTGCTGGCCAACGTCGCGATGTTCGATTGGTTCGGCGGAACGGTTCCCCGGATCGTGCCCGGCAACCTGAAGACCGGAGTGATCAAGCACCCTCGCGAGGGCGAGATCGTGTTGAACGACGCTTACCGGGAGATGGCTGCGCATTACTCAGCAGCGGTGCTGCCGGGCCGCCCCCGGTCACCTAAAGACAAACCGTCCGTGGAAAATACGGTCTCCCACGTTGCTACCTGGGTGATCGCCGGACTGCGTCATCGGAGCTTCGGGTCGCTTCCCGAACTGCGAGCCGCGATCCACGAACGCATTGATGCCTATAACCGGGAACCGTTCCAGAAACGCGCCGGCTCCCGCTTCAGCGTGTTTGAAACCGAGGAGAAGGCGCTGCTGCGGCCGTTGCCGTCGGCTCCGTATGAGATCAGCCGGTGGATCATGGGGCGCAGGGTGCAGAAGAACGCGCATGTGGTCTGGGAGAAGAACTTCTACTCCGTCCCCTACGCGCATATCGGGCAGGGCGTCGACCTGCGCATCACCAGGCAAGTGCTGGAGGTCTATCGGAACCATGAGCGGCTCACCAGCCACCTATTGTTCGGCGAGCATGTCGTGAACGAATACCGCACCAACGATGCCGACCAGCCCCAGGGCGAGAAGTATCGCGAGTGGGACAGCGTCCGGATCCGGGCCTGGGCCGAACGAGTCGGACCCCATATGGTGACGGTGGTGAGCAGGATCTTCGAGGCCGTGCCGGTGGAAGAACAAGGCTTCGACGCCGCCCTCGCCGTGCTGCGGCTGAGCCGCCGCTACTCCAGCGAGAGAGTGGAAAAAGCGTGCCAGATCGCACTGGAGGGTCGTGTTCGCTCGCCCCGGTATGCGCACTTGCAACCGATCTTGGAGACCGGGCAAGACAAGACAGGCACCCGCAGGATGCCGCGCTTCGAACCTGCCGAACCCGAATCCGGCGGATATGTCCGCGGCGCCGACTACTACGCAGGCGCTGCACGATGAGCCGGATCGATATCGAGACCAAACGCAAGCTCCGCGAAATGGGCGTCGCCACCCTGCTGGACGCGTTCGACGCGCAAGACGACACCCTCACCCTGGGCCTCGCGTTCGAGGAGCGAGTCAAACTCGCCGTCGACGACGCCCACTCCGTCTTCACCCAAACCAAGGTCGAGGGGCTCATCCGCCGGGCGAACCTGCGCTATCCGAACGCGGATTTGCGCCGACTGGACCTCGTGGAGGAGCGCGGCCTGGACCGGTCAATGCTCGCAGGGCTGGGCACGTGCTCGTTCATCGATCGGCAGCAGAACGTCGTGTTCCAGGGATTCACCGGATCGGGGAAATCGTATCTGGGCTGCGCGCTGGCGAAAGCCGCATGCCGGCACCGGGTGCGAGCACACTACATTCGAATGCCGGAGCTCGAAGAGGCCTGGCAGCTGGCCCGCGATAAACCCTCCGGGTCGACGAAGTTTCTGAACAAGTACGCCTCGTTCTCGCTCCTAGTCATCGATGAATGGCTCCTCGACGAGCCCGACGAGAGCACCAGGAGCATGCTGTTGGAACTCCTCGAGCGCCGCTACGACCAGGCATCAACGGTGTTCTGCACCCAATACGCCCAAAAGGACTGGCACCAGCGCCTTGGCTCCGGAGTTCACGCGGACGCGATCATGGACCGCATCGTGCACAACACCATCTGGGTCGAGACCGGCGGCCACAACATGCGAGAACACACCGCCGGCCAGGTCAAGCGCGGTCGGGCGTCACGGGCCCCCGACCGCGCGACGACCCGGCACCCAGCGGCAATATCGATGGCCCCCGAAGGCAATATTCGCTGGCCCCCAAACCCGCAAATACTCAATGAGTCAATACTCGTACAGCATGACCCGCACCATCAGGCGCGGGTCATGCGGCGACTGGCCCTTCGACTTCGCATACGACGCGTAGAACTTCTGCAGG
>NZ_SOFR01000019.1:0-33224 GCF_004402735.1 Cryobacterium sp. MDB1-18-1
GGAAACCGGCGTCGTGCTCTCGATGGGACGCGACACCTACAAACCGCCCGCGGCTTTGAAGAAGTGGCTCGAGGTGCGCGATGAAACCTGCACCTTCCCGGGCTGCCGGCGCTCCGCCAAACGATCCGATCTGGACCACAGTGTGGAGTGGCAGCACGGCGGGGAGACCGACGCGATGAACCTCGCCCACCTCTGCCCGTATCACCACGCGGTGAAGAGCTACACCCGGTGGACGCCGAGACACCTCGGCGACGGCCGCATCGAATGGACCTCCCCGGCCGGGTACAGCTACATCGTCGAACCCTCCGCGGATATGAGACCACCCCGGAAACCCAAACCCGCACCGAAACNCGCGGATATGAGACCACCCCGGAAACCCAAACCCGCACCGAAACCACCGGTCCCGTTCGTGGATGTCTGGAACCTGGATCCCACACCCGAAGACCCCGACGACTCCACCCCGTTCTAAAGAGCTAGGCGTCTAGTCTCACAGGGCGTCATACTTCGTGCTTCGCCCCCGCGACTTGTCCACCGGATACTTCTCCCGCGTCAGTGCGAGCTTGTCGAGAATGATCTGGTTCGGATCAGCGCCGATCCGCTCGGCAAGAAGGAGGCAATAGGTCAGCACATCGGCCAATTCCTCCCGTACGCGCTCGGGGCTCGCCTCGGCATCCCACTGAAAGCACTCCAGCAACTCGGCCGCCTCGATGGAGATGCTCTTCGCGAGGTTCTCCGGCGTGTGGAACTGCGCCCAGTCGCGCTCGGCAACGAATGCCGCGATCTCGTCGCCGACGGAAAATTCGTTCATGTCGTCAACGTATCAGCCCCCCGCGAACCGATTTCGTTCTCGCTCTCGACTGCACTGGCCCGTCGTTCCGGCTAAATGACAACGACGAGCTTGCACCGCGGACACCGATGGCACGACTCGAGACCCTCAGCCGTGTCCACGCCGTCGGCGAGCATCTCGATGCCACACACGGGACACAGTGGGCCGTCCCCGTCGAGCTCCCACTCAGTCATGCGCGGCGGCCGGTCTGACCACGCACCACTCGTTGCCCTCGGGGTCCTGCAGCACCTGGAACGATCCGGCGATATCGTGATGCGCCTCACCGATCCGGCGCGCTCCGAGCTGTTCGGCCTGGTCCGTCGCCGCCGCAATATCGTCGACACGCACGTCGAGATGCAGCCGGTTCTTCACGGTCTTGGCCTCGGGTACTTTCTGGAACGACAGTTGCGTCCAGCCAGGAGGCAGGATGTACCACCAGGCTGTGTCCCGCCCGCGTGGTTCGCCGCCGAGTACGCTCGCCCAGAACGTCGCGAGCGCCTTGGGGTCCCTGCAGTCGATGACGACCTCATCAATGTGTCCGATCACTCCTCGATCCTATTCAGCGAGATCCGGGTGATCTCTACGATGGGAGCCATGGCGGAAAACTCGGGCAAGCCCATCCTGTTGTTCGCCACCGTGCGGGACTGGGAAGCCTGGCTCGAGGAGAACATCGATCACGCCGGCATCCGCTTGCAGCTCGTGAAGAAGAACTCCTCCGCACCGGGCATCGGCTACGACGAGGCACTCACGGTGGCGCTGTGCTTCGGCTGGATCGATGGGCAGGCCGGCACCCACGACGATGACTATTTTCTACGCGCCTTCACCCCGCGCAGACCCCGGAGCATGTGGTCCCAGCGCAACCGGGACCTCGTCGAACAACTGATCGAAGCCGGGCGGATGCGACCGACCGGGTTCGCGGAAATCGAGCGTGCCCAGGCCGACGGACGATGGGAAGCCGCCTACCGCCAGAAGGACAGTCCGGTCCCCGATGACCTCAAGTCCGCCCTCGACGCCAGCCCATTGGCCGCGGACCTGTTCTCGAGGCTCTCATCGCAGAACCGCTTTGCCATTCTCTTCCGCATCAGCGGTGTGAAGCGACCCGCGACCCGCGCTGCAAACATCGCCAAGTTCGTCTCCATGCTCGAACGCGGGGAGACGATCTACCCGCAGAAGCTCTGATTCAGCTGCAGCCTGCTGCGGCTAGAGAGCTGGCGCCACCGCGGACCGGACGAACACCAGGGTTCGCTCAGTGACCACGGGCAGCGAGGCGCCCGATTCGATCGCGGCCATGGCCGCCTGGAGCACGCCCCCGAGCAGACGGGCCGTGATGTTGAGCTCAGGCACCTCGAGCTCGCGCAGCGCCTCGATGAAGGGTGCCGCCTGTTCGCGGTGCAACGCGGATAGGCGCGCCAGGCATTCTGCAGGCAGCTGGGCTGCGGCGAGCGCCGCCACCGGCCGATGCACGCCCTCCGCCGCCAACCGCAACGTCACCCGGACGTAGACGTCGAGCCGTTCCGACGCAGACGTGACCGAGTCCAAAGCCGATTGGAGTTCCGCATTGGCCCGCGGGAAGGCATCCTCGATCACGGCGACCAGGACGTCCGCACCGGAGGAGAAGTACTCGTAGACGCTGGGACGAGACAATCCGGCCGCAGCACCGACGGCTGCAGGAGTGACGGCACTGACTCCCCCGGCGATCAGGAGCTCCCTCGCAGCGTGGAGGAGGGCTGCACGCTGGCGAACGCGATGCTCGGCAACGGTCGGAGCAGTGATCCTGGGCATACCCGTCCTCTCGCTCGGCACCTCGTCACTGTCCAGACTACGAGGTCTGCCCCGGGGCTAAGGATGCAGCGCGCCCGCAGGTCAGCGATCGTCCGGCGCCGGAATCGGCACCGTACGGTCCGCCTGCGCCTGCACCTCGACGTAGGTGTCGTGCGCGGTGCCGTGGAACGCCTCATCGTAGGCGGCCATCGCTCCCGCAATACCCGCACCCGTAGCACCGCGTCGCCGCGCACGGGCGGCGAGCGCGATCAGACTCGCGAGTACGGCAGCGATCCCGCCGATCACTGCGACGACCGAGAGTAGTTCAGGCATGCCTCCAGCGTAGAACCAACACGTGCCGGCGCAGTGGGCAGTCTCCGCCGCGTGCGGCATCCTGCGAGACTCCTGTGACTTTTTGCGTTGCACGCAATAATGCAACCGCGCAGTGTTGCGCAGTGTGCAATAATGCATTCATGAACAATTCTTCCGGCCTCGGGCTCCGCGAGCGCAAGCGTGCGCGGACTTCCGAGGTCATCCACATCGCGGCGGCAGAGCTCGCGCTCGAACGCGGGCTCGACGCCGCGACCATCGAAATGATCAGCGACCGGGCAGGCGTGTCCACCCGCACGTTCTTCAACTACTTCCCGACCAAGGAAGATGCCGTCCTGGGCATTGACGAGGTCGCCGTGTCGGCCGAGCTCGACAGAGTGCGCGGATGCGACGAGGATGTCTTCCTCGCCCTGTTCGATCTGATCACCGCGCTGTTCGAAGCCACAGGCGGCGGAATCAAGTCCGACCTCAAGCGCGACGTCATCCGCAAATACCCGCAGCTGATGACCCGCCAGATGGTGCGCGTCGCCGAGCTCGAAGACCGCCTTAGTGCGATCATCGCCGGTTGGCTGACGAAGGACGCACGCTTCGCAGAACAGAGCGAGGCCGAGCACCTCGACGAGGCCCGCATCATCCTCGGCGTCTCCCTCGCCACCGTGCGAATCACCATGAAGAAATGGGCGAGCGATCCGGATCCGACCACCGGGCCACCGGCATCCGCTGCCCCCCGAGAAACCTACGAGCGCGCCATCGCGACGCTCAGAACCGTACTGGAGAAACTCACATGACGACCGTCCTCACCCGACCCAAGCAAGCAGAAGAGGCAGGTGTTCCGTCGACCCGCAGCGTGCTGCTCGTCTTCGCCGGCCTGATGGTGGCGATGCTCCTGTCGTCGCTCGACCAGACCATTTTCAGCACCGCGCTGCCGACCATCGTCGGCGAGCTCAACGGCGTCGAACACATGCTCTGGGTCACCACCGCATACATCCTCGCCTCGACCATCGTGATGCCCGTGTACGGCAAGCTCGGTGACCTCGTCGGCCGCAAGTGGCTGTTCGTCGGGGCGATCTCGATCTTCCTGGTGGGCAGCGTCATGGGCGGACTCGCCGACTCCATGGGCACCCTCATCGCCGGCCGCGCCGTTCAGGGCCTCGGTGGCGGCGGGCTGATGATCCTCGCGCTCGCCATCATCGCCGACGTCGTTCCCGCCCGCCAGCGTGGCAAGTACTCCGGCATCATGGGCGCCGTCTTCGCCGTCTCAAGCGTCGCGGGCCCGTTGCTCGGCGGCTACTTCACCGACGGTCCCGGCTGGCGCTGGGCGTTCTGGATGAACCTCCCCCTCGGACTCATCGCGATCGCCTCCGCCGTCTTCTTCCTGAAGCTGCCCCAGCGCGAGTACAGCAAGCCCCGCATCGACTACGCGGGCATGATCGTCCTCGCCCTCGCCGCGACCAGCCTGGTGCTCTTCACGACATGGGGCGGCAATACCTATGACTGGGATTCGCCCGTCATCATCGGCCTGATCGTGGCGACGGTTGTGCTCGCCGGTCTCTTCGTGTTCATCGAGAACCGGGCAGCAGAACCCGTCATCCCGCTGAAGCTGTTCAAGAACCGCAACTTCAACCTCACCACCTCGGCCGGCCTCATCACCGGTGTCGCCATGTTCGGGGCGCTGGCCTACATGCCGACCTACCTGCAGATGGTCACCGGCGTCGGTGCCACGGATGCCGGCCTGCTCATGATCCCGATGATGGGTGCCCTGCTCATCTCGTCGATCGGTTCCGGCCAGATCGTGCCCCGTACCGGCAAGTACAAGGTCATCCCGATCATCGGCATGTTCATCACCGCCCTCGGCCTGTTCCTGCTCTCCACCCTGACAGCGACCACCTATATCTGGATCATGTGCGCCTTCCTCGCCGTGATGGGCTTCGGACTCGGCCTCTCGATGCAGATCCTGACCCTGGTCGTGCAGAACTCGTTCCCGCGGGCCATCGTCGGAACCGCGACGAGCTCGAACAACTTCTTCCGCCAGATCGGCTCGTCCCTGGGCGCGGCGATCGTCGGCAGCCTGTTCGTCTCTCGGCTGACCGACATCCTCTCGGCGAACCTGCCGGCCGGCGGCACGGGCAGCACCGGAACCAACTCACTCACCCCGGCGCTCGTCGCCGCCCTGCCCGAAGCCGCCCGTACGATCATCGTCAACGCCTACAACGACGCGCTCGCCCCGATCTTCCTGTTCATGGTGCCGCTCGTTCTGGTCGCCGCCGTGCTGCTGATGTTCGTCGTCGAGAAGCCGCTCGCCACCCACATCGACGAGGCGGAAGGCGAACAGTCGCTCAACAAGGAGATGCTCGACGAGTCGCTCTCCGTGGGCGCCAACCCGACAGCGGAGCCGGTCCTCTCGGTACGCACCGGGTTGATCCGGGTCGTCGACACGAACGAGGGTTCCGGCAGGCGGACCCGCCTTTAGCCCTGGGCCACACTCCGGGGTTGCGAGCCCTTCGTACCGCCCGCTTCTCGGGACGGGCGAGGGGCTCGCGCGTGTGCGGTGACGCGAGAGCGCGAGCCCCGCATCAACCGGTCCGATTCAGGCGAAGGATGCCTGGATAGCGACGGCCGCCGCTCCCCGCGCCCAGGCCGTGAATCCGGAGCGGTCGACGAGGATGCGCACCGGTACGGCGTCCGGGTCGCGATCGGCACGCGACGCCTCAAGGATGCGCGGCAGCTGCCGATCGGCAAGGCCGACGCCCTCGCCGGACAACACGATGGTTTGAACCATGGCGAGATTGGCGGTCGCCGCAATCAGGCGACCGAGCGACCGGGCCGCTGACCCGACGACCTGCGCGGCAACCGGGTCCCCCGCATCCGCCAGATCGAGGAGCTCGGTGTAGCCGACATCGCGTGCCAGCCCGACGCGGGCGCTGGCCGTCATGCTCGGAATCGACAGCATGGCGGTCGAACACCCGCGATGCCCCTCTGCACAGAGTGGGCCCGTGGGATCGAGGGGAAAATGCCCGCCCAGGCCCAGGCCGGTGTCACTGTTGACAACCGGTCGGTCGTGAATGACAAGCCCATAGCCGACCCCCGCACCGATGGTCAGCACCGCGAAGTCTTCTATTCCCTTGGCGATCCCGAACCAGTGCTCGGCCGCCGTGAGCGCAACGACGTCGTTTTCCACGACCACCGGGACGCCCAGTGCGTCGTGGAGCAGTCCACCCAGATCGACACCCTTCCAACCGAGGAACGGTGCCCGCTCCACCCAGCGCGACCGGCCCACCTGGCCTCCGACCGTCACGCCAATCGCCGTCACACCGTCCATTCCACCGACCTCCACCGTGGCCCGCACGATGTCCGCAACGACCTGGGATGGCTCATGGCCGCTGAGCTCGATGACGCATTCGGCTCCGAGGTTTGCCCGGAGATCGGTGGCCACGGCGAAGACCTCTCCGGCGGTGAGCTTGACGCCGATGAAACGCTGGGAATCGACACTCACATCGAGAGGCCGTACGGGACGACCGATCGACCGTTCGATCGTTTCGGGAGCATCGACCAGGAGCCCCTCATCCAACAGAGGCTTACTCAGGCGCGTGAGTGTGGCCGGCGAAAGCCCGAGCCTGCGGCCCAGTTCACTCCGCGTGATGGGGCCATGAATGAGTACTTCCCGTGCCAGGTCCCGCGCGGGGCCGGTGAGGGCGTCACTCCGATGCGCAGTCGTCACCGCGCCCTCCGCTCAGAATATGCAGCCGTCTCAACCGGCTCGTTATTTCCATTATGAATCATAATGACCGGCATTTTCACTCCCAAATGGCCTCAATCAGAGACCCGATGTCGAATGACTCCAACCACTGTGCCGGAAACTCGATCTTGACACTAGGTTATTTCCACTATAGAAATAACACATGCACCACGACAGCACTGTCCTTCACCTCCGCAACGGCGGTACCAGCGTCATCCTCGATTTCGACGGTGGCGGATTCCCTGCCGTTGTGCACTGGGGCGAAGACCAGGGTGACCTCTCCACCGACGAGGCCCAGGCGATCGTCGTGGCTTCCCTTCCGCAACGGGTCTCCGGTGGCCTCGATGAGCCCGCGCGCCTGACGGTGCTGCCTCAGGAGTCTGAGGGCTGGCAGGGCACTCCTGGTCTTCGCGGTAGCCGGCATGGACGCTCGTTCTCTCCGAATTTCTGCGTGACGGGGATGGAGAGCGGCCCGTCCGAGCTCGTCCTGCTGGCGATCGACGCCGATGCCGGTCTGACACTTCGTCTCGGGTTGGACATCGACTCAGCGGGTGTACTGAGCCAGGTGCTCACGCTGACCAACGCCGGCCTCGACGACTACCAGCTCGAAGACCTCTGCCTCACCGTGCCTCTGCCGGGCACGGCCGCGGAAATCCTCGATACGAGCGGCCGGCACCTGCGGGAACGCACTCCGCAACGGCACTCGTTCACCATCGGACGGCACGAACGTGAAAGCCGAAAGGGGAGGCCGGGTGCCGATGCCACTCTGCTGCTGTGCGCAGGAGCCCCCGGCTTCGGGTTTGAAGCCGGGCTGGTGCACGCGGTCCATCTCGCATGGAGCGGCAACCACCGGCTTGCCGCCGAAAAACTCGTCACCGGGTCGGTCTTCCTCCAGGCCGGCGAGCTCCTCGCGCCCGGTGAAATTCAGCTGGGTCCAGGACAGAGCTACACCACTCCCACGGTCATCGCCTCCTGGGGCCACGGCCTCAACGAACTGAGTGGGCGCATCCACTCGCGGCTCCGCGCCCGCCCTACGCATCCGGCCACCCCACGTCCGGTCACCCTCAATACCTGGGAGGCCGTCTACTTCGACCACGACCTCGATCGCCTGCTCGGGCTCGCGGATGCCGCCGCCCGGGTCGGCGTGGAACGGTACGTGCTCGACGATGGCTGGTTCCGCGGTCGTCGCGACGACACGAGCGGACTGGGTGACTGGTACGTCGACGACGACGTCTGGCCCGATGGACTCTCCCCGCTCATCGAACGAGTGACAGGACTCGGCATGCAGTTCGGGCTGTGGGTGGAGCCGGAGATGGTCAATCCCGATTCCGAACTCGCGCGAGCCCACCCGGAATGGATCCTGCAGCCCGGGGGCCGTTTCCCGGTTGAGGGGCGTCAACAACAGGTCCTCGATCTGTCGCACCCGGATGCACACGGCTACATTCTCGAGCGGCTCGATGCCCTCCTGTCCGAATACCCGATTCGGTACCTGAAGTGGGATCACAACCGGGACCTCGTCGACGCGGGAAGCACCCGCACCGGCCGGGCCGCGGTGCACGAGAACGTCGTCGCCCTCTACGACCTGCTCGACGAACTGAAGGCGCGTCATCCCGGGTTGGAGATCGAGAGCTGCGCCTCAGGCGGAGCCCGCGTCGATCTCGGCATTCTCGACCATACGGATCGCATCTGGACGAGTGACTGCATCGATCCGATCGAACGACTGACGATCCAGAAGTACACGGGCCTCCTGGTGCCCTATGAACTGATGGGCGCCCACATCGGCGGCCCGGTGTCACACTCCACGGGGCGCCGGCACGATCTCTCGCTCCGGGCCGGCGTGGCCGTCCTCGGCCACCTCGGCATCGAGTGGGACATCACCACCCTCACCGAATCGGAGTCCGCTGAGCTGGCCGTCTGGATCGACCTGTACAAGTCTCGTCGCCACCTGTTCCACACCGGCACCGCCGTCCACGTCGACCACCCGGATCCGGCCGTCGACCTCCGGGGAGTGGTGTCCTCCGATCAGCGCACCGCACTCTTCGTCTTCACCCAGGTGCGCGCGAGCTCCTTCTACCCGGTCGGTCCGCTCCGGTTCGCCGGTCTCGACGACGAGTCCCGCTATCAGGTCCGAATGCTCGTCGAATCATCCACCGGCCCGGACGCCGGCCAGTCGCCCCTGTCCTGGTCCCACCAGCCGCTGACCCTCACGGGACGGGCCCTGCGCACCATCGGCGTGCAAGGACCGGTCCTCTTTCCCGAACACCTCGTCATCATCGAGATCACTTCCGCCTGAGGCGGAACCAAGCGCAAGGAGGCGCAATGAGAAACACCAACCGCACCGGGCTCCGGCATCGCAGACGGATCACGGCAACCGCCGTGGTCGTCGCAGCCGCGACTCTCGTCGGACTCTCCGGATGCTCCGCACCCGATACCGGCATCGTCACGCTGAACTTCTTCCAGTTCAAGCCGGAAGCCGTCACGGAGTTCGCGTCGATCATTGACGACTTCGAGGCGGAGAACCCGGGAATCCGGGTTATCCAGAACTCCGTGCCAGACCCGGACACCGCCATCCGCACCCTGCTCGTGAAGGACAAGGTGCCCGACGTGTTGACCCTCAATGCCAACGGCAACTACGGCGAACTCGCCCGGGCGTGCATCTTCGCCGACCTGGCCGCCACCCCCGTGGCAGCGACGGTCAACCCCGCCGTACAGAACATCGTCCAGGCGCTCGGAACCTGCGCCGCCGACGGCGGGAAGGAAGTGAACGCACTCCCCTTCGCCAGCAACGCCTCCGGCATCCTGTACAACCCGACCATCTTCGCCCAGAACGGCGTCACCGTACCCACCACGTGGACAGAGCTTGTTGCGGCAGCCGAGAAGTTCAAAGCCAACGGCGTCTCGCCCTTCTTCTGCACCCTGAAAGACGCGTGGACCGCCGCCCCCGCGTTCGTTAACCTCGGCGGAACGCTGATGCCGAACGGATTCTTCGACGCCCTCCGTGCCGAAGGCTCCAACGTTTCCTCGGGCACAGTCTCGTTCCAGAAGGACTTCGCTACCGCGGCCCAGAAGGAAGTCACCCTGTTCAGCTATTGCCAGGACAACTTCGCGAGCCGCGACTACAACGCAGGCAACAAGGCCTTCGCGGATGGCGAATCCGCGATGTACCTTCAGGGCTCGTACGCAATTCCTGCCATTCGTGCCAACAATCCCCAGGCGAGCATCGGGTCGTTCCCCTACCCGGTCACCGATGACGCCGACGCCCGCGTCGTAGTCTCCGGTGTCGATGTCGGGATCGCCATCGGCCGGGACACCGCGCATCCTGCCGAAGCGCAGAAGTTCGTCGATTACCTCATGTCTCCCGCGGTCGTCACCGGATATTCCGAGGCTCAGAGCACGTTCTCGCCGTTGGCGAACGCCACCCCCAACACGGACACCGCCCTGGCCGGACTCGAACCCTATTTCACCGCCGGGAAGATCGTCGGCTTCATCGATCATCAGATTCCCGCCGCGGTGCCGCTCGTGAACCTCCTGCAATCGCTCGTGATCAGCGGCGATTCCGGAACCTTCCTGAGCGACCTGGACTCCGAATGGAGCAAGGTCGCGGCCCGCACGACTACTCAGAGACAGGGGAAATGACGATGACGTCGACAACATCAGTCCGGATCAAGAAACACCGGCCGGAACCTGCAGTATCGGCACCGGCATCCGCCCGGTCGTCGTTCGCCCGCACCCCGCGCACCTTCTACTGGATGGTGGTGCCGGCCGTTGTGATCTTCTTCGGCCTGCACACCGTCCCGGTGCTCTCTGGAATGTTCTTCAGCCTGACCAACTACGCCGGCTATGGCACCTGGGACTTCGTCGGGCTGTCCAACTACGTCAACCTGTTCCAGGACGACCGCGTGCTCAATTCCTACGGGTTCACCTTCGGATTCGCGATCGTCTCCACGGTTTTGGTCAACGTGATCGCCCTGGCCATCGCCCTCGGACTGAACTCGAAGATCAAGTTCCAGGCGGCCTTCCGCGGGGTCTTCTTCATCCCATACGTGCTGGCCATCCTGATCATCGGATACGTCTTCAACTACCTCTTCGCGAACTCCTTCCCGGCGATCTTCACGGCCATCGGGATGCCAGGTCTGGCCACGAACCTGCTGGCCAGCCCGGACTTCGCCTGGGTCGGCATCGTGATCACAACGGTGTGGCAGGCAGCGGCATTCAACGTCATCCTGTATCTGGCCGGCCTGCAGACCATCTCCGCAGACCTGTACGAGGCTGCGTCCATCGACGGCGCATCCGGGTGGCGCCGGTTCCGATCGATTACGTTCCCGCTCATCGGTGCATACTTCACCATCAACATGGTGCTGTCGTTCAAGTCGTTCCTGCAGGTCTTCGACCAGATCGTCGCGCTCACCGCGGGCGGTCCGGGCACGTCCACCGAATCTATCGCCCTGGTCATCTTCCGAGGCGGCTTCCAGGGCGGAGAGTACGGGTACCAGATGGCCAACGCCGTCATCTACCTCTTCGTCATCATCATTGTTTCATTCGTCCAGCTGCGCTTCCTGCAGCGCCGGGAGGCGAGCTTCTCATGACCGATACCCTGACCACCCCGACCGCGTCGCCGACGCCGAACCTGCAGGATGCCGGCATCGCGAAACCGCGCACCCGCCGACGCATCGACGGCGGCAACGGCGGCACCAACTGGTGGCTGACCGCACTCATCGCGGTGTGCTCGCTCACCGTACTCATCCCGCTGTACTTCACCGTCGTCACCGCCCTCAAGACGCCGGACCAACTGGGCGGCACCGGGTTCGAACTGCCTACGAGCATCCGTTGGGAGAACTTCGCGGATGCCTACGAACTCACGAACTTCCCGCGCGCCCTGCTTAACACGGCCCTGATCACAGTCGGTGCGGTCTTCCTCACCCTGCTCACCAATTCGCTCGTGGCCTACGCGATCGCACGCAACATGCACAGGAAGTTCTTCAAGGGGCTGTACTTCTACTTCCTCGCCGCGATCTTCGTGCCGTTCCCGATCATCATGCTGCCGGTGGTCAAGGAGACAGCGGTGCTCGGCATCGACACTCCCGTTGGCCTGATCCTGCTGTACACGGTCTACGGGCTGTCGTTCAACATCTTCATCTTCGTCGCGTACATCAACTCCATTCCGGTCGAGCTGGAGGAAGCCGCCCGCCTCGACGGGGCGAGCACCTGGACGGTGTTCTGGAAGGTGATCTTCCCGTTGCTCTCCCCCATGAACGCGACCGTGGGCATCCTCACCTGCGTCTGGGCGTGGAACGACTTCCTGTTGCCGCTGGTGGTGCTGTCCGACCCCTCGGCGCAGACACTGCCGCTGGCGCAGTTCATCTTCCAGGGCCAGTTCAACACGAACTACCCCGTGGCCTTCGCCTCGTATCTGATGGCCCTCGCACCGCTCCTGGTCGTGTACGTGATCGCCCAGAAGTGGGTCGTGAGCGGGGTCACCCGCGGTTCGGTCAAGTAGCCCGGGACAGCCAGAATCCCGGTGTGTCATGCGGCCGGTGTGGATCTACTGCGAACGCAGTAGATCCACACCGGCCGTCGCGCGTCCTCGGGTGGGAGGATCGACAGGTGACGATGTCGGCCTCCCCCAGAGAACTCGCCGCCTATCGACCCCGCTGGTACCGCAATCCGCGAACACTCGACCTGGCCGCGGTCGCGGTCACACTCGTTGCCGCGGCGACCGAATTCAGTGTCCCCCTGGCCAACGGCACGAGCCTCTTCGGATATCTGCCCCTGACCGTCTCTCTCCTCGGCGTCCTCGTCTCCCGACGGTATCCCTGGCCCGGCATCGTGATCGTCACCCTCACGCCGCTGCTCGCGGCCACGGTCGCCTGGGATCCGCTGATCACCTGGAACATTGCCGTGTTCACCGCCTTCTCCGTCACCCTGCGCGCACTTCCGGGCGTATGGGTCGGCCTGCTCGTGGGACCGACCCTGTATTTCGCCGCCGTGATGTACAACGGAATCGGTTTCGGCAGCCCGACCGCCTTCACCGCATTCGCGTTCGGCTTCATGGCCGCCGCCGCGGGAAGCGCGGTGCGCAGCCACGACCGCTATCGAAACGAGCTGGAACAGCGCACCCTCGACGCTCTCGCCGCGCGGGACACCGAGGCGAATGGCCGCGTCACCGAGGAACGCCTCCGGATCGCCCGCGACCTGCACGACGTGATCGGGCACGAGGTGGCCGTCCTCGGAATTCACCTGGGCGTCGCCGAAGTGAACCTGCCGAGCGACGCCGCCGTCGCCCGCGAATCCCTGCACTCGGCGCGCACGAGTGTCCAATCCGTCCTGCTCGAGACCCAGCGCATTCTGCACGTGCTGCGCTCCGACACCACCGAGGGCCGCGACTCCGGCGTCGGCTTTCGGCCGGCGCCGGACTTCTCCGGGATACCCGATCTCATCGAATCCTGCCGGAACGCCGGGGTCGATGTCCGGGCCGACCTCACCCAGGCACCCGCCGCGCTCGATCCCGAAGTGAGCACCGCTGCATTCCGGATTGTGCAGGAGGCCTTGACGAATTCCCAGCGCCACGGTTCGGGACCGGTCACGCTGAGTACGACCCTGTCCGGCGCCGTCCTCACGATCACGGTCTCCAATCCGAAGACCGTGCGCACCGCGAAGATCGCCTCCCCTGCGCGGACGCGGACGGGGGCAGACCTGGCCCCGCGCCGCGGTTACGGTCTCGTCGGAATGCGGGAACGCGCCGCATCGGCCGGCGGCAAACTCGTGGTCGAGGACCGTGATGACCTCTTCCGCGTCACCGCGACCCTCCGGGTCGACGGAGGCAGGATCCGATGATCCGGGTCATGATCGTGGACGACCAGGAGATGATCCGGGTCGGGCTGCGCGCCATCCTCGCCCCGGAGCCGGACATCGACGTCGTGGCGGATGCCGCCGACGGTTTCGAAGCGCTCCAGCAGATCGTCGGGCTGTCCGTCGACGTGGTTCTGATGGACATCCGCATGCCCGGAATCGATGGCGTCGAAGCCACCCGGCGCCTGCGCCTCGACTTTCCGCCCGAAGAACTGCGCATCATCATCCTGACCACGTTCGAAAACGACGAGAACGTCTTCGCAGCACTCCGGGCCGGCGCGAACGGCTTTCTCAGCAAGGGCATCGGACCGACCGAACTTGTGGCCGGGATCGTCGACGTCGCCTCCGGTGGCGGCGCTTTGTCCGCCGCCGCGACCGCGGCGCTCATCCACCACGTCGCCGAGGAACACCGCCCGGCTGTCGACGCGGCCATGGTCGATCGCTTCTCCGTGCTCACACCCCGCGAACGAGACGTCGTCATCGCCATCGCAACGGGGCGCGACAACGCCCAGATCGCATCCGACATGTTCGTCTCGCCATACACGGTCAAGACCCACGCCAACCGGGCGATGATGAAGCTCGGCGCCCGTGACCGCGCCCAGCTCGTCACCTTCGCCTACCGCGCCGGGCTCTCCGCGTAGCCGGCTCACTCCCACACCCGGTCTACTGCGCACGCAGTAGACCGGCCGATTCGCCTGGACGAGGTGGCCGAGCCGCCCCGCGGGAACGATAGGAAATGTCCCTGCCGCACGGCAGCATCCGCCTGGCCCAACCGGCCGACCGCGAATGCCCGGACGCCTCTCTTCGCGAGTCCTAGGAGCATCATGGCCACGTTTCTTTCCCTCATCGGGCGCTTCAGCGCCCGGCACAGACTGGTGGTGGTCGGCGCCTGGCTGCTGATCTTCGTCGGCCTCATCGGCACCTTGGTCGTTGCGAGCGGCCAGGGCTCCCCCGGAACGGCCTCCACGTCGATTCCGAGCACGCAGTCCTCCCAGGCGCTGGAGCGGATGAGCCAGGAATTCCCCGATCTGGGCACCAGCACGCCCTCCTCATTGCAGCTCGTCTTCCAGTCCGACACGGGGGCCGCCGTCACGGATGCCGCCGCCACCGCTCAGATCGCCGGCGTCCTGGCCGATGCCGCGACCATCCCGGACATCGCGTCCGTCAGCGACCCTTTCGACGCGCAGAAGCCGTACATCTCCCAGGACGGGAGCACCGCCGTTTCGACGCTCAGCTTCGGCGACCTATCCGCCGACCAGCAGAAAGCCTCCTACGAGGCAGCCCTCACCGTGCAAGCGGATGCCCCTGACGGCCTCCGGGTCGAGGTCGGCGGAAACCTGGTCCCGCTCGGCGCCCCGCCCGCGGGCATCGGTGAGGGCGTCGGAGTGATCGTCGCCTTCCTCGTCCTGATCCTCACCTTCGGGTCGCTCCTCGCGGCCGGGGTCAACCTCCTGATCGCCGTCTTCGGCGTCGGCGTCGGCCTCGTGGGCGTTCTCGCCTATGGGGCGCTGACCCCGATCGGCGACACGACCATCATCCTCGCGCCCATGCTCGGCCTCGCCGTCGGGATCGACTACAGCCTGTTCATCCTGACCCGGTTCCGCGCCGAGCTCCGCAGCGGCAGGAACGTCGAAGACTCCGTCGCCCGGGCAACGGGAACCGCCGGAAGCTCTGTGGTGTTCGCCGGCCTCACCGTCATCATCGCCCTGGTCGGCCTCCTCGTCGCGAACATCAGTTTCATCACGGAGATGGGCATCGCCGCCGCCTTCGCCATCCTCGTTTCGGTGCTGATGGCCCTGACCCTCCTACCGGTCCTGATGCGCACCCTCGGACGCCGGGTGCTGCCGAAGAAGGAACGCACCCGCCGCTCGAACGCCTTCGGAACGCCATCCGATGGTTCGACGGACGCGCAGTCCCCCACTCGGAAGGGGTTCCTCCGGCGCTGGGGGACGTTCGTCGTCGCCCATCCGGTCCGGTCGCTGCTCGCCGGCGTTGTCGTGCTTGTCATTGTCGCCGCCCCCATCCTCAGTATGAAGACCGCATTCAGCATCCCCGGCGGCGCCGACCCGACCTCGACGCAGCGGACCGCGTACAACCTCATCATCGACGAATTCGGCGGGGTGCAAAGCCCGCTCGTCGTGCTCGCCGAAGCCGACGGCGATATCACCGCCCAGACCGCATCCGTCCAGGACGCACTCGCCAGCCTTCCCGGTGTCCAGATGGTCGTTCCCGGCCCGATCAGCGCCGACGGAAACGTCGCACTCCTGACCGTGATCCCCGCAGAAGGCCCCATCGATCAGCAGACGAAGGACCTCGTCCAGCAGATCCGCACCGACGCCGACTCTGTGCCCGGAATCCACCTCGAGGTGACCGGAGAGACCGCGATCGGCATCGACCAGGACCAGGCCCTCCAGGACGCGCTGATCCGGTATCTCATTGTCATCGTCGTCATCTCCCTGGTGCTCTTGATCGTCATGTTCCGGTCGCTGCTCATCCCGCTCATCGCCACCCTCGGCTACCTGCTCTCCGTCGGCGCCTCCTTCGGCGCGAGCGTCGCCGTCTTCCAGTGGGGCTGGCTCGATCCCCTGATCCCGGCGCCCCAGGGCGACCCGATGATGAGCATCCTGCCGATCCTGCTCGTCGGCGTGCTCTTCGGGCTCGCCATGGATTACCAGGTCTTCCTGGTGTCCCGGATCCAGGAGATGCACAACACGGGAATGTCGCCGAAGCAGGCGATCATCGAAGGCTTCTCCCGTTCGGGCCCGGTCCTGGTGGCTGCGGCAACCATCATGACCGTCGTCTTCGCGGGCTTTGCGACGAGCACCTTCCCGATCGCCGCATCCATCGCCTTCGGGCTCGTGGTCGGAGTGATGGCTGACGCCTTCATCGTGCGCCTCATCCTGATGCCCGCAATGATGTCCCTGCTCGGCAAGGCCGCGTGGTGGCTGCCGAAGTGGCTCGATCGCCTCCTCCCGAATCTTGACATGGAAGGCCATGCACTCGACGAGCGCCCCGATTCCCAGCCCGACAAGCGGGAAGCCGTACTCGTGACCGAGTAGCCATTGGTGGGGCCGGTGCATGCATCATGCACTGGCCCGCCCGGAGGCACGAATTATTTCTTGCCCTTCTTGTCGTCCACTATTCCGCCCAGCAGGCCGCCGATCGCGCCACCGAGCACCCCTCCGGCAGGACCCCCGAGGAGTGATCCGATGCCGGCTCCAATCCCCGCGAGGCTCGAGCCGTAGCTCACCCGGGCGATCGAGACCGTCGTCGATCCTTCGGGACTCACTGAGATCTCGAACGACCCGACGGCGGCCGACGCCACCACCAGCGCGACGGGGCTGGCCTTGCCGCCAGCCGCCAGCTTGCCGTAGATCTCCCGCGACTCGAAGAAGGCGCGTTGGGGGTCCGCCTTCCCCTCTCCGGCCTCGAACCCGAGCTTGTAGAGCCCAAGGAGCGTCTGCACCTCGTCATCGGTGATCAGCTCTGCGGCTTCCAGCCGATCCAGGATGGCTTTGTGATCACTGATCATGTCGCCCTTGTTGGCTTCCACAATGCGTCGCGCTTCCGCGCGCGCGGCGTGCATCAGCCCTGCGATATCGGTACCCAGGTACGTTGGAGCTTCCATCATGCGCCTCCTCTGAGAAATACTCATGTCAGTAAAGCACCGGAAGCGGTTGTCGGCTAAGGGGTTGGCAGAGATCCCGTCAGGGGTTAGCAGGGATGGGCCGGCGTTCCGGCTGCGGCTCTTCGATTCCCATCAGCGCCTGTGCGTCAAGTCGGCCAGGGCGCCCTCGACCTGGCTGACGAGGTTACGGCCGAGTCCCTGCCTCGGTGGGCACGATATCGAGCAGGACCTCGTTACGACGCAGGAACGAGGGCATGAACGGTGGATCGAAACGGGCGAAACGGGGCTCTCCCCACGCCGTGAATCCAGAGGCGGCTATCGCACCCCGGAGCAACTCCAGATGGCGCGCATACCCGGCCTCGTCCCACCGGCCGCGATACCTCACCGCAGCGGTGAGACTCCCCGGAATGCTCCTCAGCCGCACCTGCGGGCTGGTCGGTTGTGGAGCCGTCTCGAGCGTGAGGCCCGTGGGGAGCACGAAGGCAACGCGGAACGCCCCCTTCTCGCCAGGATCACCTGGCTTTCCGCCGACGGCCTCCTGAACGACAGGAGCGGTCATCGCGATCTTCGTCGACGCCTCGGCCTGCACGACAGGCGCGGTCATCGCGACCTTCTGACGAACGGAATTCTCGCCGCTGATATAGGCGAACAGGTATCGGAATGCACGATTGCCGGCATCTTCGAATGGCCCTGTCGTGATGACCTCGGCGACGAGATGCTCCGGGTAGCGACGCAACTCGAAACCATCGTTATTGCCCACGACCGCATAGGGCTGTTGTTCGGTCATGCTCTCAAGCTACTCCGCGTTCAGGTCTAGCCAACGATGATGCTGGGTGTGACCTCACGAAGCTGGCAGACGGTGTCACGGATGCACTCAGCCCAGTCCTCGGAAGGCGTACCCGTGATCCATCTCTCGAAGCCGATCTTGAACACGGTCACACCCGTCTCGGCGGCAAGGGTCGCCGACGGCTCCGCAACCCCGCGCTCGCGCAGCGCCCCCGCGACGGATGCGCTCAGGGTCGAAAATTTCAGCAGTTCGCGCTCCTGGAGTGCGGGATTGGCCGAGATGATCGCGGCCCGCCGAATGGAGTGTGCACGGTCGAAGACCAGTCCGCCGACCTTGTTCATGGCCGCAATGACCACGTCGACCGGTCGCACATCTTCGGGCGTCTCGGCAATGGTCGCGAGGATGATGCGCTGGAGTTCCTGGGATCCCTGGAAGAGCACCTCCCGTTTGTCGGCGAAGTAACGGAAGAACGTGCGCTCGGTAACACCCGCTCGTTCCGCGATCTCAAGGGCCGTCGTCTGCTCGAAGCCGCGCTCCGAGTAGAGCTCCAGTGCGGCGCGCGCGAGCCGACCGTGCGCATCCGGTAGCCAGCGTCCCATGAGAGGCAGTCTACGATCTTTCGAGTTGATGTCGGTCGCTGACATTACGTGCTACTCTGACGTCAGCAACTGACATCAGTAGCCGATGCCTGGCAACCGACCGGGCGCGCGTCTCGAAGGAGAAGTCACTCATGCGTATTTTCATCACCGGCGCTTCCGGCTGGATCGGCTCTGCCGTATCCCAGGAAATCATCGCTGCCGGACACGAGGTCGTCGGCCTGGCGCGAAACGACGAGTCGTTCGCGAAACTGCAGGCCGCCGGCGTCACTCCCCATCGCGGGAATCTCGACGATCTCGACAGCATGCGCGAGGCGGCGACAGCAGCGGATGGCGTCATCCATCTGGCATACAAGCACGACTTTTCCGACATGGCGGGTGCCGGCGCGACCGAGCGAGCCACCATCGAGATGTTCGGGGACACCCTCGCCGGCTCGGATCGCCCGTTCCTGTTCGCGTCTGGTGTTGCGGGGCTCGCGCCTGGCAGGCTCGCAAGCGAGGACGACGCGGTTCCGTTCAGCGGGCCTGAGGCGCCGCGCGGGGGCGCAGAGGCGCTCGCGCTTTCCTATGCCGACCGCGGAATCCGCTCCGTCGCCCTCCGTTTCTCCCCGACAGTCCACGGTGAGGGCGACCACGGATTCATGCAGGTGATCTCAGGGATCGCCGGCGAAAAGGGTGTCTCCGGCTATGTCGGTGACGGTTCCAGCCGCTGGCCTGCCGTGAATCGTCTGGATGCAGCGAGGATGGTGGCACTCGCACTCGCGAAGGCGCCTGCCGGATCCCGCGTGCACGCCGTCGGCGAAGAGGGCATCTCGTCGCTCGAGATTGCCGCCGCAATCGGCGACGCTCGAGGCATCCCACTGGTGTCGATTCCCCCGGAAGATGCCGCCGCGCACTTCGGCTGGATCGGCATGTTCTTCGGCCTGGACGTTCCCACCTCGAGCGCCCGGACGCAGGACCTGCTCGGCTGGACACCGACGCACCCCGGCCTTGTCGACGATATCAAGTCCGGCTTCTACGGGTCGAGGCGTCCCGCCCAGTAGTCCCTTCGTTCGTCGGCACCTGATCGGTGAATGAACAGCAGGCAACATCGCCTCACTGAAGCGAAGCCCTTACCGGGGTTCGGCCGCTTCGATTCGCGGGGCTGCCCAGCTGGCCAGGAGTCGCAGACGCTCTGCGCTGGGTGAGCCGGGTTCCGCGGTGTAGATCATAAGAACGAATCCTGGGTCGGCGGTGATGATGAGCTCTTCATAGGCAAGAGTGAGCTCGCCGACGACGGGGTGATTGAAGCGTTTTGTGCCGGAGCCGTGGGTGCGGACGTCGTGGGCCCCCCAGAGCTGGCGGAATGTGTCGCTGCGGGTGGACAGCTCGCCGACGAGGTTCTGGAGGCCTTTGTCGTTGGGGTCGCGCCCTGCTTCGGCACGCATGATTGCGACGCACATTCCGGCGAAGAGATCCCAGTCCGGATAGAAGTCGCGTGATGCGGGGTCGAGGAATTGGAACCGGGCCAGGTTCGGTGTGCGCCCACCGTCGCCGATCAGTGGCGAGTAGAAGGCACGTCCGAGTTCGTTTGTGGCGAGAAGATCCTGGTGCTGGTCGCGCACGAATGCCACGCCGTCGGTGATCGTGCTGAGTACCCAGTGAAGACTGGGCCTGCTCACGGCGTTCTTTGTGGCGCGCCTGCGCGGACGTCCGGACAATGGGACGCCGTCTGCTGCGCGGGCGAGGTCGAAGAGGTGGGTCCGTTCCGTGTCGTCGAGGTTGAGTGCGCGGGCAAGGGCGTCGAGAACGGAGGAGGACGCCCCTCCGATCGCGCCACGTTCGAGCTTGGCGTAGTACTCGACACTGACGCCGGCGAGCGTTGCCACCTCGGTGCGACGGAGCCCCGCCACCCGCCGGTTTGCTCCGGCGGGAAGGCCCACCTGTTCCGGAGCAATTTTCGCGCGGCGGGACATGAGGAATTCGCGTACCTCGGAGTGATTGTCCATGTCGACGAGACTACGTCTCCGGCACTGGGCGCGGGGTGCCCTGCTGGTACACCCCTCGACAGAGACTCCCTCCCGGGGTGCACAGCGCGTTGACTGAGGCATATGCAACAACCGGCTGTTCACGGCGGGCACGGTGTGGACCGTTGCGCACCCGTGGGCAGTAACGCATGCAACAGTCGGCGGTGAGGAGAATCTTGAACACGACCATCACGGTGCCACCACCGGCCGCCGTCGAGACGATGAAGCGTTTGCCTCTGGCAACCCTGGTTGCCTTGGCGGTCATCGGCTTCGTTCTCGTGGCGATGGAGACCATGCCGGCCGGCCTGCTTCCGGTCATCGCCGCCGGCATGGGGACCAGCGAAGGCACCGTCGGGCTATTTGTGAGCGCATACGCCCTCGGCACGGTCATCATCACGATCCCGGCCATCACCCTGACCCGGGGAATGCGCCGAAAGCCCCTGCTCCTCGGAACGATCCTCGGTCTCATCCTCGCGAACAGCGTCACCGCACTCTCCAGCGACGTGGCTCTGTCCCTGCTGTCACGGTTCGTTGCGGGGGCATTCTCAGGAATCATCTGGGGGATGCTCGCGGCCTACGGTCGAAAGATCAGCCCGCCGTCCCGCGCAGGGCTGTCCCTGGCGATCGTCTCCGGCGGGGCACCGGTCGGATTCGCCCTCGGTACACCCCTCGGATCCTGGCTTGGAACGACATTCGACTGGAGGTGGGCATTTGGCGGCCTCACCGCAGTGGCCATCATCGCCGGTGCGCTCATCGCCGCGATCGCCCCCGACGCCCACGGACAGCCGGGAAGCTCACGACTGCCCTTGGTCCGGGTGTTCCGAATCCCCGGCATCGCCATCATTCTGTCCGTCATCTTCACCTGGATGTTGGCGCACAACACGATCTACACCTATCTCTCCCCGTACCTCAGGGCGACCAGCAGCAGCCTCACCGTCGACGTTCAGCTTTTCATCTTCGGAGTCGCCTCGATCGGCGGCATCGTCATCACCGGGGCGCTGCTGGACCGCTATCCGAGACCGCTGCTGCACGGCAGCGCGGCGCTGTTCATCATGGCCGGTGTTGTCCTCCTCATCGGGCACACCTCGACCGCGGCGATCGTCGTCGCGACCGTTCTGTGGGGAATCGCGTTCGGCGGGGTATCCGCCCAGGTCCAAGCCGCTCTCACCACAACGGGAGGCAACGACTCGGATATCGCCAACTCGTTCCTGCCGGTGGCGTTCAACCTCGCCATCTTCACCGCCGGCATTCTCGGCGCCGCCCTACTGACAGTCTTCGACGGCCTCGTCCTCACCGTCGTGATGATCGTGTTCGGCCTCACCGCGCTCCTGCTCACCGTCTACGGACGTCGCACCGCTTTCCCCGTCCGCCTCTAGCAACCATTTCCCACAATTTCTCAACCATTCGACCAATCGACAGCAACACATCTGGAGATAGCAATGAAAGCGATATACATGTTCGGTGCTGGCGACGTTCGTCTCGTCGACGCCCCCGACCCCGTCGTGCACGACACCACCGACGCCGTCGTCCGAATCGTTCGGGCCTGCGTGTGCGGTTCCGACCTGCACCCGTTCCACAGCATGCCGAGCACCCCGGGTGGGGTGTCCATGGGGCACGAATTCATCGGCGTCGTCGAGGAAGTCGGATCCGACGTCCGCACCCTCGCGCCCGGCGACCTTGTCATCTCTCCGTTCGCCTTCTCCGACGGAACGTGCGAATTCTGCCGCGAAGGCCTCTACACCTCCTGCATCCACGGCGGATTCTGGGACATGCCCGGCATAGGCGGCGCCCAGGCCGAAGGCATCCGGGTCCCCTTCGCCGATGGGACCCTCGTGAAAGTCCCCGGCATCGACGAGAAGTCCCCGCTGCTCACCTCGCTGCTGACCCTGTCCGACGTCTACGGCACCGGGTGGCACGCAGCCAGCCGCGCTGGTGTCACCGCCGGAGACACTGTCGCGGTCATCGGTGACGGAGCGGTCGGCCTGATGGCGGTCCTCTCAGCCAAGCAGCTCGGCGCCGAGCGCATCATCCTGATGGGGCGCCACCAGGCGCGCACCGACCTCGGGCGGGAATTCGGCGCAACCGACGTCGTCGCAGAACGCGGCGACGAAGGCATCAACAAGGTCCGCGAACTCACCGGCGGTCACGGCGTCCGGAAGGTGCTCGAAGCGGTCGGGCATTTGCCCGCCTACGAACAGGCCTACCGCATCGTCCGGCCCGGCGGAGTCATCAGCCGCGTCGGCGTTCCCCAGTATGAGGACGCACCGATCGGGTTCGGCAGCCTCTTCGGCGCCAACATCACCCTGACCGGCGGCCCGGCTCCTGTGCGGGCCTACATCGAACGGCTGATGCCGGCGATCCTCGACGGCACCGTCAACCCCGGAAGGGTCTTCGACCGTACCGTCACCCTCGACGCCGTCCCCGAGGCGTACCGTGCCATGGACGACCGCGAAGCCCTCAAGGTCATGATCGCCTTCTGAACGACACACTCCTGCCGCTCCCCGCACCATCGACCACCCCTGAAAGGAACACCATGACCAGCCAACGCACGCAGGTCGGAGGAGGCCGGAACCTGTTCGGCGACTTCGCTCCGAAACTCGCCGAACTCACCGACGACGTCCTCTTCGCCGACGTCTGGAACCGCCCCGAACTCTCCGCCCGCGACCGCAGCCTGATCACCGTGGCCGTACTCACGGCCGGCGGGAACACCGACCAGTTGACCTTCCACCTCGATCACGCCGTCAAGAACGGCGTAACCCAGATCGAACTCATCGAAGCCATCACGCACGTCACGCTCTACGCCGGCTGGCCCCGGGGCATGGCCGCAATGGGCGTCGCCAAGCAGTATTTCTCCAAGAACGAGTAAGGAACATCATGATCATCGAACCTGCAGTACCGACCACGCTCAACCCGGCCGCCCAGTTCGCCGGTGAAGTCTGGCTCGACCCGATCGCACTGCCCCACGAGGCCGACCAGCGCATGGTCGTCGTGACGGTGCGGTTCGCTCCAGGAGCCCGCACCGCCTGGCACTCCCACGAACTGGGCCAGTACGTCCGCGTCACGCAGGGCGTCGCCCGTTTCGGAGCGCGAGACGGCTCGATCATCGAGGTCCACCCCGGCCAGACGCTCTACACCCCGCCAGGCGAACAGCACTGGCACGCGGCAGCCCCCGGCGTCTTCATGGAGCACATCGCCATGGTTCAGTCGGGCGACGACCCGGCCAAAACCACCACCTGGCTTGAGCACATCACCGATGACGAGTACAACGGCAGCTAAAGGCCGTCTGCCGACAATTCCGTGCGCGAGTTCCTGACGCTGCGACGCCGGGCATTCGGGGAGCCGCAGCCGCCACTTGGGGTTCCGGTGCGACGGAAGTGGGTGCGGCCGGGTTCGTGAGTTCTGCACCAGACCGGCCGTCTTGGCGAAGCTGGTGCGGGCGCCGGTGGCATAGCCCAAGGCACCACGCAGGTAACGTCCCCGGGCACCAATCGAGTCAGTCCATCCGATGACGCTGGCTCAGCTTCGAGAATCACCCGGTGCCGGCACGAAGCCTGGGCCGACAGCCGGAAATCGGCGCGGTGAACCGCTCGGGCGACGATCACCGCTCGCTAAACTGGACTCGAGTCCACGACCTTTTGGAGGGACTTTGAATACCGAACAAGCAGCAAGGATGAACACCGGAGTCGGCTTCGTCGCAGCACTTGACCAAAGCGGCGGCAGCACGAGTGGCGCTCTGAAGCTCTATGGCATCGACCCGGCCTCGTACGGCAGCGATGAGCAGATGTTCGACCTGATGCATCAGATGCGTGCCCGTGTAATGACGGCCGCAAGCTTCACCTCCGACCGCATCCTCGCGACGATCCTCTTCGAGCAGACCATGGACCGCACCGTTAACGGCCAGTTGACGGGTGAGTACCTCACCGCCCGAGGTATCGTGCCAATCGTCAAGGTCGATCAGGGCCTGGCCGCTGAGGAGGACGGCGTCCAATTGATGAGGCCCCTCACCAAGCTGGAACCCCTCCTCACCCGTGCCGTTGAACGCACGATGTTCGGCACGAAGATGCGTTCCGTGATCAAGTCAGCCAACCCCGCCGGAATCCAGGCGATCGTCGACCAACAGTTTGCCGTCGCCGCGCAGGTTCTTTCCCATGGCCTGGTGCCGATCTTGGAACCCGAAGTCGACATACATGCCCCTGACAAGGCCGAAGCCGAAAACCTGCTCAAAGCCGACGTGTTGGCGGCCCTCGACCGGCTCCCCACCGACCAGCCTGTGATCGTCAAGCTGTCGATCCCGACGGTACCCGACTTCTACACCGACCTGATCGAGCATCCGCTGGTATTGCGGGTGGTAGCACTCTCCGGTGGCTACAGCCAAAGTGAGGCCTGCCGATTGCTGGCCGAGAACCACGGTTTGAGCGCCAGTTTCAGCCGGGCGCTGCTCGAGGGCCTTACCGTCCAGCAATCGGACGCAGCCTTCAACGCAGTGCTGGCCACCTCCATCGAGCGGATCTACACGGCGTCCACGACCTGACCCCCGGCATTCCCAAGCTGCGGGGTGCGTGATATACGTAGCTCATGACCACTGGAAGCAAAGACGAACCGTGGATTCTGTCCACCCCGCCGGGTACGAGCCAGTACACGATGTACCGCGACGAGTCGAGCACACCACCGAGCCTGGTCTGCCAGGTCGGATCAACAAAGCTCAGCTACGACGCCCGAGCCGTTGAGGACCTGCACACCTGGCTCACGGAGCATGGTGATTGGGTACCGCTGGGTGCCGCGGACGAGAAGAAAGTCCCGGCTGAGGGGAGTGTCGAGGCGTGGGGCCGGTCCGAGTCCAACCCGCTCGGCGGCTGGTACGGGCTCCGGAACGGATACCGCGGGCGATTCGGCATGTATCTTCCGCCGTTGCTCGAAGCGCTCGGACTCGCCGAACTCACCCACGACCCCCGCAACAACAGCATGCGCGCACGCTAGAAGTCCCTCCCTGCGGTCCCGTATGACAACGGGCCGTCGGATCCACAGGACGGCAGCTTCCCTGCGACATTCTGGTGAGGCTAGGTTCCGGAGGCAAGTGCACGCGCAATGATCGCCGCGATGACGTCGGTCTTGGCTTCGGCGTATGCATTCATGTCGTCGAAACCCCCACCCAACAACGCGCTCTTGGTCGCTTCATATAGGGACCGGTCGTCAGCATCCGCACGAAGACGGTTGCGGAAGAGGAGGTACCTGTCGATAGCCGGATCGCCTCTTTGCAGGATGTGGATGTGCACATCGCGTGCCGAGGTTCGCACCAGGCGATGGCCGGGCTCACGAACGCGCAACTCGTATCCCACGGATAAGAGAGGTCCGAGATAGTCCTCCTCCACCGTGATATCGCCGACCGTGACCAGGATGTCGATAATCGGCTTGGCCGCCAGCCCGGGTACCGAGGTCGATCCGATGTGTTCAACCTCGACTTCCGTCTTTCCGAGCGCCTTCCGCAGACGATTCTGGTGGGCAAGGAAGATAACGGGCCAGCTGTCGTCATAGGCAACGAGTTCCAGCTCGCGCTTCTCAGATCCGCCGACAAGCTCGACCGCTACAACGTCTGGTCGACGCGATACGAAGTCCTTGGTCATGCGATCATCCTCGCATCGGTTTTGCCCGGTAGCGCTCAGACGCCCGCGAGCCAGAGGTCGGGTCCGAAGATCTCGTAGTGGATGCGATTGGCAGGGACCCCTGCAGCCAGCGCCTGCGAGCGCAGGCTGCGCATAAACGGGAGCGGCCCGCACAGGTAGACCGAGGCGTTGTCGGGAATGGTCACATTCTCGAGAGACATGAAACCCTCGTGGTGACCGGCGCTCGGGATTTCCAGCCACAGCTCCAGCTCGGCGGCCTCGAGCAGGGCGATGTCCTCGCTCATCTGGTCGCGCAGCGCCCAGCGTTCCAGGTTGCTTTCGGCGTGCAGGACGAGCACTTCGCGCTTCGAGGCACCGTCCACCAGCGAGCGCAGGATGGACGCGCTTGGCGTGCAGCCGATACCAGCCGAGGCCAGGACGAGCGGGCCGTCGCCGCGGTCCAGGGTGATGTCCCCGCAGGGCACAGAGAGGATCAGCGTGTCGCCGACCTGCACGTCGCGGTGCAGGGCTGGGGAGACCTCGCCGTTCGCATCCAGCTTGGTGGTGAAGACGCGGGTCGTGGCCGTGCCGGCTGACAAGGAGTATTGCCGCACCTGATGGATGCCGTCGGGCATCCGCACGGTGACGCTCACGTACTGGCCGGGCAATGCGGGCGAGACCGGGGTGTCATCGGCCGGTTCGAGGGTGAACGTGACGGCGTCGGTACCGGCCGTTTCCTTCTTCACGACGACCCAGGGCGCGAGGGGCTTGTCGCTTGCGAGGCCGGAGTAAAGTCCGCTCTCCATCTTGATCAGGGCGTGGGCCATCAGCCAGTAGACCTCGGTCCAGGCACCGGCGATCTCCGTTGTGATGACGTCGCTGAGCTCGTCGGCGATGGCTTCGAAGAGGTATTTGTAGACAATGTCGTACTGCTCGGGCCGGATGTCGAGGGAGACGTGCTTGTGCGCGATGCGGGAGAGCATGGCCTCGGGAGTGGTCTCGGGATTCTGAACCAGGTGCGTCGCGAACACTGCGATGCTGCCGGCGAGTGCCTGCTGCTGAGAGCCGTTCTTCTGATTCGAGCGGCTGAACAGGCCGTCGAAGAGCTCGGGGTGGGCGGTGAGCATGCGGCCGTAGAAATTCCTGGCGATTTCGGGCATGCGCTCGCCTACGAGGGGCAACGTCGCTTCGATCAGGGGCAGAGACTGGGCAGAGAGCATGTTGACTCCAAACATTTAGGTATTTAAATCAAAACTATCATTTTAATTTTGTATACGCGGATTCTGCGACGTGCAGGACGTTCCGAGCGCAGTGAAGCGCCTCAAAGGACGACTCCGGCCAGAGAGGAAACCCGGCTCATGCTCAGAACCAGCCCGCGCCAGTGGCTCAGCGAAGTGACCGCAGGTAGCGTCTACGCGCGATCCGTTGGGCGATGAGCAATAGTGGGTAGAGGGCTCGCCAAGGCTGCTGTGGCGCAGGTCGCGTGAGCGAGCGCACGGTGAGACGCACCTCGTCGCCACGTCGGTGCACGATGAACGCCTCTTCACCACTGACCGGGTGCCCAGGCAGGGTTCGGTATGCAAAGCCGACCCGGTCGGACTCCTTGACGACCTCAACGACCTCCACGGGCTCGACAACGGTCACAGTGAGCACACGTGCGGTGACGATGACATGGTCCCCCTGTGACACCGGCCCGGTCGAGTCGACCGCAAACCCGCTCGCTGTTTTCACCCGCCACCGGAGGATGTCCCTGGTCGCGCGCTCCCAGATGGCGTCACCATGCCCCACGAGCGCCGACACTTCGGAGCGCCGGTACCCACGGTCGCTCGCCGGCCATTCACCACGTTCCGGACTGGTCATGCGTCACCTCGTTCGCTGCGTCGAGAGCATTCTCGACCGAAGCCGCGTAGGTCAGCTGCATTTGTCCGGGGCGTCATTGAAGAGAGCCACCCAGTCGCAGATCGCGCCATCCGAAGCCGTCCGAATCGGGCAGCGCGTCGCGGATTTGTGCGTCGTTGAAGGGGAGATGGGGACGGAGATCATCGGGTAGCTCGGCAGCGGGCAGAGCAGCATCTGTGACGCCTTCGGCCAGCATCCGCGCTTGGGCTTTCGCCAGAAGCGGCACCGTCAGCGTGCGTCTCAGACCAGGATCCTCCAGACCGCTCAACCGCGTGCTGCCATAAACCCACGCCGCGTATGCCCAGTCGTCCAACCCGCCGACGAGGACGTCGTCCTTGGGCGAGCGGTTATGCATTCCGTTGGACTCCAGACTCAATAGACGCTCCGGGTAGGCGCAGCGTTACATCAATCCAGCCGCTGTGGCCGGGTGGCACTCATCGCGTTCATCTATTGCGTGAGCCGGCGGATTACCCAGAGAACCGTGCCGACCAGAGCCGCACCGAGCGCGGCCACCACTCCAAGATTCAGGAGCGGCGCGAACGCCACGAGCAGCGACGGCAGAACGCAACCAGCCGGGGACGTGCACGGCTGGTTCGCGACGCCTTCGATCACTGACATCGCTGCGATGATGAGTCCGCAGGCGAGCCACAGCTTGACGAGGTCACCCAGGGTCACACGCTCTCGACGCTTACGTCGTGCCGGGGAGCGGGACGGAGTCGCGCGACTGCGGGCGGGAGTGCGATTCAGAGCGCGGTTGGGAGCACCGGTCGTGGGTCGAGTGGTTGTTCGAGTCGCCGCGGTCGTGGCTTGGGAGGGGACCTGAGCGGCAACGTTGAGCGTCCCGACCTGAAGAACGAGTCGCTCGAATCGTGGCATTACCCGCAGGGTGTCGGCCGCTCGCGGGTCCACATGCCAGGTTTCCGGCTCTTCGGCTGCGAACTCGATCAAGGCCAATTCGCTGTCGCTCAATTGCTGAGGCCGGGCCACGAGCCAGGAGACAAGGTTCTTCGCATCCACGACAGAGACCGCGCCCGCGGCGGGGGCGCGGTTGTCGTTGATCGACCTCGCACCGAGAATCGCCAGGACGGAGATGACCGGCACGGGGAACCCGACTTTTGTCGTCAACCGTCGGCCCACATCCATCGCGTCACTCTGCGCCTGCTTCAAATGCCGGGTGTTGACGTTGTTGACTCGAAGCACGAAGTCGCCCACCCAAATGGATGCGCCGGCGTGGTGTTTCGTGTTGATCGCGAACACTCCCCCGGACCCGATGACGAGGTGATCCACATCCTTGGTGCCGGCACCGATCGGCACCGCATGCCGCACAAACCACTTCGGACCTAGCGCAGCAAGAAGCAAGCCGACCTCGATCTCGCCGAGAGCGCCCACGTACCAGGACCGGGCATCCGCGTGAAGCGTCACTCCGTCGGAGGACCGCAGGGAAGGATCGAGAGCCTCAGCGTCAGCCTGGACCTGCAGGCATTTCGCCGCCACCGAATAGCCAGCTCCGCGCGAGGACAGCGCCTGAATGCCCGCAAAGTCAACGCGCCCACCCACATCGTCAGACATTGGCACCCGTACCCCCGAGGCCTGACGCTACCCGCATGCGACGAGCAGCCGCTTCCCCCAATGCGGGGCCGAGCAGCCATGTTTACGCCAGGACCGTCTACCCTTCCGTCAGGATGCGATGCGGTTGACCGCAGACTCATCGCGTGATTGCATCGGGCCCGATCGTTCGTTCTTGGCCGTTCGCATCCAGGACGCGGACGTCCAGGGGCATGCGATTGCGGCGGCGTAGTCGTCCGGTCAGTACGCTATGAACACCGCGGGTCACCAGGGCCAACTTCGTCAGGCTGCGAAACTCGGCAGCGTCCGACGTGACAAGGTTCAGGAGAGGACGCGCGGCGGCCTCCGGGGCCTGCCCCCACAGCCCAACGACCGCCTGGAGTGCAGTTAGACGCCCTTCGTATCCTGGCTGTGACGTGATGTGGCTGAGAAGGGCTGTCGTCACCAAGCCGGGGTTCATACCGTGAACGCGGACTCCGGTTCCTTTGGCTTCGAGTCGTAAAGTCTCCGTGAACTGGCGGACCCAACGCTTACTTGACGCGTATGCGTTCTGCATCGCGACCGGGCCTTGGTCGCCTTGGCCGTAAAGGTTGACGAGGTCGCCGTGGCCTTGGGAGAGGAACACCGGCAGTGCGACCCGTGACCCATGAAACGTTCCGAGGATATTCGTTCGCACCACGCGCTCGAAGTCGTCGATCGGCGTGGATGCCGTGGGCCCGTAAACGCCAGAGATTCCAGCGTTATTGACCCAGATGTCGAGCGTCCCTTGCCGGAGGGCCTCGTCACGAAGAGTCTCGACGTCGGCCATTTCCCCGGTGTCGCAGCGACACCCGGAGACCGAAATGCCCTCCAGTCGAAGCCGTTCGACGGCGGCTGCGACGTGGGCTTCCGAACGGGATGCCAGCACAACGGTTGCACCCTGTTGGCCCAACAACCGGGCCACAGCGAAACCAAGGCCGCGAGTGGAACCCGTGACGACCGCCACGCGCCCGCGAAGGGCACCCTGCTGGGCATCCATGCCTCTCCTCACGCCGCAAGCCTCACGCCGCTACCGCAGGAGAAGTGCCGAGAGGGCATTAGTCCCACGTTTGACGCGACGGTTACTGACCCGGTCGCGTCCATGATGGCACGGTTGCGGTTCGCGCGTTCGGACCGACCCTGCTGCGGAGTCGATCGTGGAGATGGCTGGCGCAGCACGGAGTCCGTCGGCACGTCTTGATGAACCCAAGTCGACCTGACCCGCTACCTCAGCATCAGCGGTTTCCTCGTCACCGAGCTGACTCGCCACCGATACACCCGGCAGATAGTCGGAATCTGGCACCAAGCCTGACGTTGATACTCCCGATGCAGACCCCGAACAGCGGGCACTCTGTCGATGACACGCTGGGCGCTTACTCGATCGCGTCAGCGACGGAGGTCCTCAGCGCGGGCACTAGGTCAGTCTCGAACCAGGGATTGCGCGCTTGCCACCGGAAGTTGAGCGGTGACGGGTGCACCACGGGAAACACATCGGGCAGGTACTCTCGGAACGCTCGGACAGTCTCGGTGAGGTTGCGCTTGCCACGGCCGACGAGATACTGGTCCTGCGCGTACTTGCCGATGAGCAATGTCAAACGAATCCCAGACAGCTGGCCGACGATGAGCGGATGCCACCGCGGTGCAAAGTCTTTTCGTGGCGGCAAGTCGCCGCTGGTTCCTTTGCCCGGGTAGTAGAAGTCCATCGGGAGGATCGCGAACAGCGCGGGATCTCGGAATTGATCCTCCGTCACACCCAGCCACAGCATCAGCTTCGCGCCGCTCGCGTCGTCCCAGGGGATTCCGGAGGCTTCCGCCTTCTGTCCGGGCGCCTGACCGATGATCACAATCCGAGCGGCAGGGTCCGCGACGAACAGGGCCCCCACGCCTCGTTTCGCCCAGGCAGCGTTCGAGGGATCGGTGTCAATGGCCTGCCGGATCTCGTCGAGGGTCACGTGTCCCTCCTGAGCCGACTCGCCAAGCTCGAGAACGGTTGCAGCATTCTGCAGACAGTAGCAGTTGTGAAAGTGCGGCGCCGAGATCGTGAAATCGTCAAATTTTGATGTGAATAGTTCCCCGGTAAGCGCCCTTGTCATCGTCGCCGGGCAAGGGGGCCGGCGCGGGCAAGTGAGTATTCGACCCTCTGAGCCCCACCCGATCGCGCGGTTGAGCCCCACCGTTCGTGCGGAAGAGCCCCAGTGGTGGTGTGGCTCAGCACCACCGGTGCTCCTCGTCACGGATTACGCGGTCGCGAGGGCGGCTTGTTCTCTCATGTTGTAGGTGCCGGTGTCGACCCAGGTGGTGTTGTGGATGATGCGGTCCATGATCGCGTCAGCGTGGACGCCAGCGCCGAGGCGCTGGTGCCAGTCCTTCTGCTGATACTGAGTGCAGAACACCGTCGACGTCTCGCCGTAACGACGCTCCATCAACTCCAGCAGCATCGTCCGCATCGACTCCGTCGGCCGGTCGAGCAGCCACTCGTCGATGACCAGCAGCGTGAACGCGGCATACTTCCGGAGGAACTTCCCAGCGCCGCCGGTGGCGTCCTGGGCGGCGACCCAGGCCTCCTCGAGGTCGGGCATCCGGACGTAGTGGGCGCGGATCCGGTGCTCGCAGGCCCGTTTGGCGATCGCGCAGCCCAGATACGACTTCCCCGACCCGGTGAACCCTTGGAAGACGACGTTCTGCTGCCGGGCGACGAACGAGCAGGTCCCGAGCTGGGCCAACAGTTGCCGGTTGAGGCCGCGCTCGTCGAGCAGGTCGATGCGCCGCAGATCCGCGTTCGGATACCGCAGTCCCGCCCGCCGGATCAGGCCATCAACCTTGGAATGGGTGAAGGCGGAGTAGGCGTCGTCGACGGCCAGCCGGACCCGGTCCTCGAATGCCAGGCCGATGCTGAGGACCTCGTCCTGGGTGTCGATGGCCTGCAGCAGCTCGCCGGCGTTCATCTCGCGCAGCTTGCGTTTGGTCTCCCCATCCAGCGCGCTCACCGGTTCCCTCCGGCGTAGTAGGCGCTGCCACGGACATAGCCGCCATCATCCGATTCCGGCTCGGGGGCCTGTCCGGTCTTGTCCTGCCCGGTGTCGAGGATCGGTCTCAGGTGCGCGTAGCGGGGAGAGCGGACTGGTCCGCGCAGCGCCAACGCGCAGGCGGCCTCGAGCCGCGCCGGAGGGAACTTGCGCGACAGCCGCAGCACCGCCAGCGCCGCGTCGAAGCCGGCCTCGTCGATGAACACCGTCTCGAAGATCTTGGCCGTCACCGTCACGGTCGCCGGCCCGATCCGCGCCGCCCACTCCTCGATCCGGGCCCGGTCCCAGGCCTGGAAGCTGCGCCCCTCGGGCAGGTCGGCCTGGTTCGTCCGATACTGGTTGCTCGTCGTTGCCGGTAATAGCAAATGGCTGGCCAACCGTTCGTCGCGCCGATAGACCTCCAGCATCGTTTCGGTGACACGAAGGTCCACCAGCGCGCCGATATGGCTGAAGGGGACGGAGTAGAAGTTCCGCGCCCAGACCACATGGGCGTTGGCGTTGACCTTCCGTTTGTAGGACCAGGTGCTGATCTCGAACGGGACCGCCGGCAGCGCCTGCAGCAGCGGCTTCTCCTCGGCGGTGAATACGCTGAGGCG
>NZ_SOFR01000048.1:0-77155 GCF_004402735.1 Cryobacterium sp. MDB1-18-1
CGCCGCATCCCGCGCCAACCCCAGACTCACATTCAACTCCACCTGCCGCACCCGCAACCGATCAGCATCCCGCACCGCGAACAACAGGCGCACCGCACCGACCAACAGGGTGCAGAACGAGACGAAGACGGCAAGCGAAGCGAGCGGCACGAACTCGTTCACGACGATCACGCAGAGTGCGCCGATGCTGAAAATCGCGGGTGCGGCGAGAGCGAGCGTGGCACTCGCGCGGTCGGGCAGGGCCGAAACGCCAGGACTCCATGCGGCGAGACCGAGCAGGACGCCGACAACGGGCCACGCGACATCGACGATTCCGCCCCGGACATAGGTGCCGTCGGCGACGCCGGCCACCAGGAAGGTGTTGGCCAGTGCGAAGCCCAGGAAGGCGATGACCAGCAGGAACCACGCCCGGCTCGGGCGTCGGCCGTATACGGTGAGGGCGCACACGAGCAGGGCTACGAGGATCAGGGGCGAGACCGGGTATGCGAGTCCCAGGATATCGTCCAGGACGATGTCCGACACCGGTCGGAACAGCAACGCCGCCGCAACCGCCACGAGGCCGAGTCCGGCGATGACACCATCCAGCCACACGGTCGCCGACGTCGGGTTCAGCCGTCGCCGCATCAGAACGAGAAGGAACGACACCGAGAACACCAGGAAGAGGGCGAAGAAAATGATGGCTGCCAGGGAAGCCGTATGGGGAGCCCGCGGCGGGAAGAGAATCGACTCGGCAGTGTCTGCCGCGGCGATGCACAGCATCGCCGCGCCGAGCAAGGCCCAGGCGAGTCGTTCGGACTTCACGAGAATGACGCGCGCCAGGACGAGGCCCGCCACCGCGAATTCGAGTCCGAGGTAGTACGTGTAGTCGACCCAGACCGGACGTTCCGCCACGTCGGTGGCCACGGTGGCCCAGGCATAGGCGGCGATCCCCAGGCCCACCACGACGAAGGCAACAAGCATCAGCCGAGGCATCACGAACGCGTCGCGCGGCGACGAGTGCGACGGGTCGGAGCCGGTGCGGTCAGGTCCCATGTCTGGGGCCTCTCTTCTTGGTCGAACGAGGAAACGGGTAGGTATGTGCACATTCCGGATCGACCAGATTTGCATACAATTCCCCCTGAGGATACGTCATACTGTGTCTGCACGGTACCCCCGAAGACACCGCGCGAACACAGGAGTAAGTCAGGTGGACTGCCCGGTTTCACCACGAGATGTGCTCGGTTCCGAGCTCGTTGGGCAGGCAATTGAGTGCAACACAACCGTCGGCGAGCGCCGTTCCGGTTTTCACGATCCACAGGGGGTACGCATGAGCCCATACGCTCTGACGCCGTCGGACCTGGTCCCGGCCCGATGAGCGGGAAACTGCGGGTCGGTGTCGTCACGGCCTTTCCCCCGGGCCGCAACAGCCTGAACGAGTTCGGCTTCCACCTCGTCAAACACCTCGCCCGGCAGGCCGAGGTCGGCGAGGTGCTGCTGTACGCCGACGTGACGGATGCCGGCAGTCCTGCCCCCCTCGACGGCGTGACGGCTTATCCGAGCTGGACCTTCAACAGCGTCACGAATATCGTGGGACTCACCCGGGCGATCCGGCGCACACGCCCGGACGCCGTGCTCTTCAACCTCCAGTTCGCCACCTTCGGGGACAAGCGCATCCCCGGGGCACTCGGGCTGCTGATCCCGGCCGTGCTGCGGTTGTTCCGGGTACCGACCGTCGTCGTGCTGCACAACCTCGCGGACAACGTCGACATGCAGGATGCCGGCTTCGCCGGCTCCGCGACGACGGCGCGCCTGATGAAGTTCGCCGGACGCATCCTCACCCGCGCCCTGCTCCGCGCCGACCTCGTGGCGCTGACCATCCCGCGCTATGTGGAATACCTGCAGGAGAGCTACGGCGCGACGAACGCGCTCCTCGCACCGCACGGAAGCTTCGAGGAGGTCGCATTCCCGTCTTTCGGCATACCGGACGGACGCCGGCGCATCCTTGCGTTCGGCAAATGGGGCACGTACAAGACCGTCGACGTGCTCGTCGAGGCATACCAGGAGCTCCTCGACCGCGGGTACGACGACCTCGAGTTGGTGCTCGCGGGTACGGACAGCCCGAATTCCGCCGGCTACATGCAGTCGGTCGCCGAACGGTTCTCCGATCTGCCTGACCTCGTCTTCACGGGCTATGTCGCCGAGGAGGAGGTGGCGCCGCTCTTCTCCGCCGCGACCGTCGTCGCCTTCCCGTACACGTCGACGACCGGGAGTTCGGGTGTGCTGCACCAGGCCGGGGAGTATGGTCGTGCCGCCGTGCTGCCCCGCATCGGCGACCTGATCGACATCATCGAAGAAGAGGGCTTCCTCGGCGTCTACTTCGAACCGGGTGACGCGACCAGCCTCGCCGACGCCCTGGCCGAGGTGCTCGACCACCCCGAACAGCGGGTGTCCCTCGGCCGCCGCAACTTCGCGGCCGCCTCGGGCATCCCGATGTCCGAGGTCATGCACTGGCACCTGATCCACATCCAGCGGCTGCTCGACAGGCGGGCCATGCGATGACGGCGGAACCTTCCTCACGGACTCCCTCCCTGGTGGGCGGCGGTACCGCTCTTGCCGTGGCCATGATCGTGGCCAATGCCGGGAACTACGTGCTCAACCTGTTCCTCGGCCGGGTACTGACCCCCGCCGAGTTCTCGGATGCCAACCTGATGGTGACGCTCATGCTCACGATCACCTCGATCGCGCTCTGCCTGCAGCTCGTGGCGGCCCGCTTCGTCGGAATCTATGACGAGTCCGGTGATCCGGCCCGCTCCGACCGGCTCGCCCGCACCCTGCGCGGTTATGCGCTCGGTGCCGGCATCCTGACCGGGGCGATCCTCGCCGGAGGCAGCACCCTCTGGTCGCAGGTCTTCCACACCGCGTCGTTCTGGCCATTCGTCATCCTCGGCGCCGGAATGCCGTTCTACCTCGTGCAGTCCGTCGGTCGTGGTGTCATGCAGGGCCGGCTGCGCTTCCCCGGTCTCGCCACGTCCTTCGTGGTGGAGATGGTTGTGCGTCTCGGCTGCGGTGTGGCCCTCGTCGCACTCGGCTTCGGTGTCAACGGCGCGACCATCGGTCTCACGGCGTCGTTCGTCGCCACCTGGCTCGCCGTGAAGCTGCTCGCCAGGACCGGACCAGGGCTCACGGGTACCGCCCCCGACCTGGTCACGGTGCGCAGCTACGCCGCCCTGGTGTCGGTACTCCTGATCGGCCAGATCATCGCCAACAACAGCGACGTGCTCGTCGCAAAGGCATTCTTCTCCCCGGATGCCGCGGGGATCTACGCCGCGATCGCTCTCGTCGGGCGGGCGGTGTTCTTCCTGGCGTGGTCGGTCGCGACCGTCGTGTTCCCTGTCGTGGCTCGACGGCACGCGAGCGGCGGTGACACCGGGTCCCTGCTGACCGGCGGCATAGCGGCCGTCGCCGGGATCGGTGCCGCGTGCACACTGGGCGCGCTGGTCCTGGGCGGTCCCGTGCTGGGCTTCATCCTCGGCCCGGCCTACGGCGACCTCTCGGCGCCCCTCGCCGCATACGCGGGGATGACGACCCTCTTCGCCGTGGCAAACCTCGTAGCCAGCCACGAGTTGTCGCAGGGACGCAACACCCAGTCCTGGCTGCTGTTCGGAGCATCCGTCGTGCAGCTCGTGCTGCTGCTTGTCTGGCACGAGTCGACCGCGCAACTGATCATCGTGCAATTCGTGGCGATGGTGCTCCTGCTCGGCGTGATGGCCGCCCGGCACCTCCTCACCAGATCCTCCCCCCACATTCCCACCGAAGAAGGGTTGCCCCGATGACCGCGGAAACCGGCACCTACCAAGCCTATCGCAAGTGGGTCACCGAGAAGTCGACTGTGCCGCCGCGCGTCTCGGTCGTCATTCCGGCATACAACGAGGAGTGGCGAATCCTGCCGACTGTCGGTGCAATCGCCACCCACATGTGTTCGAGGGGCGAACCCTGGGAGTTGATCATCGCCGACGACGGCTCCACGGACACGACAGTCTCCCTCCTGCAGGACCTGCGCTTTCCGAACATGACCGTGCTCGTCGCCGCCAAGAACACCGGAAAGGGTGACGCCGTCCGCAGGGGAATGCTCGCGGCCCGCGGTGAATTCATCCTGTTCGCGGACGCGGACCAGTCAACGCCGATCGAGCAATTCGACCACCTCATGGCGAAGATCGATGCCGGCTACGACGTCGTCGTCGGCTCGCGAGCAGCCGCCGGCGCGGCGGTGAGCGGAAAGAGCGCCCTGCGGAAGGTCCTGAGCCGGGGCCTGCACGTGATGGTGTCCGTCGGGTTCGGCATCGAGATCGCGGACACGCAGTGCGGCTTCAAGCTCTTCACCGCCCCGGCGGCCCGGTCGCTGTTCACCCTCCAGGTCGTCGATGGGTTCTCCTTCGATCTCGAGGTGATCTACCTCGCCGGCCGTCTTGGGCTGACCACGGCCGAAGTCCCCGTCGAATGGATCGACGCGCCCGGTTCCACGGTCGACGCCGCCAAGGTGAGCCTGCAGTTCGTCGCCGACCTCGTCAAGATCAAGGTCCACGACCTGCGCGGCGGGTACACCGTCACCGGCCATTCACCGGTCTCGCGAGCCTCGTCCCCCGCATCCGTCGCATCGATCAAATAGGAAATCACGATGAGAATACGCACCGAATCCGGAATCGGCCACACGACAGTCAGCCTTGCCGGCCGTTTCGACGCCCACGAGACCGCGGACTTCCGCAACGTCGTCGACCTCCTGATCCGACCGGAGAACGCGACCCTGCGACTCGACCTCTCGAACGTCGTGTTCGTCGACTCGAGCGCCCTCGCCGAACTGTTGCGCTCGCAGAAGGCTGCCAAGGCAATCGGCGGCGAAGTCATCCTCGTGAACGTCTCCGACCCGGTCCGGATCATCCTCGAACTGACCGAACTCCAGCAGGTCTTCACCCTGGAGTCCCGGACGGACCCGACCACGACCACATCATGACCCCCGCTTCCCCCGAAACCCACCTGATCGAGAGCGACCTCGCCGACGCCGCTCTCGAGCGCTTACTTGTGGCGGCCGGGGCCGGCGAGATCCACCGACCGCCCGGTTCCGACTGGACCGTCTCCGGGGACGCGGCCCCCGACGCCATCGACGCAGCCAACGCCATCCGCCGTGCGATCCACGGGATCTACTCCGCCCAGGACGACGTCACGGAAGCCCTGATCACAAGCCAGGACCACCTGATTGCCCTTCGGGCGCTCACCCAGGTGAACCTGAGCACCCTCGGCAGGTCCGAGGCGCTTCGCGACCTGCTCGACCAAGCCAGGGTACTGACCGCGTCGGACCTCGTCGCGATGGTCGACGATCGCCTGGTGCACACCACGGGAGGGCCGTCCTCGGACTCGCCCGAGCTCACGGAGGTCATCCGCGAGGCGACGAAGAGTACTGATGACCCGGAGCCGAGACTCGTCGGCCAGGGGAACGCTGTGATCGCACCCCTCAACGACCAGAGCGGGGGCATCCGCGCGCTCGCATTCCTCAGGACGAACGGACCGGTCTACACCACGGGCGACCTGCGCCTCGTCAGGGCGGCGGTTGCGGCCGCCGACATGCAGTTCGCGCTCACCCGGCTGCATCTCCTCGAGATCAAGCGCGCCACTTTCGAGCGCGAGCACCAGGTCGCATCAAGCCTTGCCCAGGCAGTCTTCTCCCAGCCTGCGCCGACCCTCTCCGGGGTCGAGGTGTTCTCCGACACGATTCCGGCGAGCCTTGCCGGCGGGGACTTCTTCGCCTTCGCCGTGGTGGGCGATGTGCTGTGGTTCACCGTGGGCGACGTCGCCGGAAAGGGTCTTCCCGCGGCGATGGTGATGACGCGTGCCGTCAGCGCCGCCCGGGTGGCCTTCCTCACCCACGACGCAGACGATCCTGCGGGGGCGATGTGCGCGATGGGCATCGAACTCTACGACTATCTCGACGATGTCGGACTGTTCATCACCGTCGCCCTCGGCGCATACCGGCCCAGTATGGGCGCCCTGCACGTGTGCAACGCCGGCCATTCCCCGGTGATGCTCGTCCTGGACGGGATCATAACGCTCATTCCGGCGTCAATGCCACCGCTCGGCGTGTTACCCGAGCCACGAGGTCGGACAGTGCGCTTCGACCTGCAGCGGAACGACGCACTGGTGCTCGGTTCCGACGGACTCGCCGAACAGGAGAACTCCAGCGGGGTGATGCTCGGCTACGACCGTCTGGCCGAACTCTGTGCCGAGCTCCCGGGAGAGTCCGCCGAGCGGCTCGGACACCATATTCTAGATGCCGTGAAAAGACACGCGGATGGAACCCCGCCCTCCGATGACCGCACCCTCGTCATCCTCCGAGCCGTGGAGGCGATTCATGACCGCGTCAGCTGACCCGACCGAGCTTGTCATCGAGGGCACAACGGCGATGGTCCGCAAGATCGGTCCGTGGCTGCACGGGGTGCTCGGCGAGCTCCCCGACGATGAGGCCGGCGCGATCGCCGCACGCCTGGAACTCGCCGTCCACGAGGTCGCGATGAACATCATCGACCACGCCGGCCTGCCGGTCGCTGCGGAGATCCGGTTCAGCGCCGGAATCACCGATTCCGTCGTCGAGATCTGCGTGACCGATCCCGGCCTGCCCTTCGACCCGGCCGGGGTCAGGATCCCTGTGGCCGGGGTTCCCCAGGAACGCGGATACGGCCTCATGCTGGTCCGCAAACTCGTCAACGATCTCGACTACCGCCGGGTCGACGCCGGGAACCGATGGACCCTCCGCGTCAACCGCACCCCGCCGGCCGACTCCCAGAAGACCGGAAATGAGCACCAGCCATGATCGATCCAGACACCGTCCGCACATCGAGGGACAGCGGCCTCACGGTCGGCGTCGCGACGCCGGCCGCCGGACTCACTGTTGTGACGCTCGGCGGTCGACTCGACGCCGTCGCCGCATCCGACCTGCGCGCCCGGCTCGACGAGTCCGACATAGCCGGATGCCCCCAGATCGTGTTCGACCTCGCTGCCGTCGATTTCGTGGACAGTGCCGGCCTCGCCGTGCTCGTCTGGCAGCGGCGTTCCTGCCGGGCACACGGTGGCGACGTTGTACTCGTGCGTCCGGACTCGGACAATGCGATGCGGGTGTTCCGGCTCACCCAGTTCGACCAGATCTTCCGGATGCTGCCGCAGCAGCAGGACGACTGAGGCCGCGCCATGACCGCCGAATCCCTGTCCAACACGGCCCTGGTCGTCGACGACGAAACCGTGTCCCGCCTCGTCCTCTCCCATATGTTGCGCAGGGCGGGCTGGGACGTCACCGAGGCCGACGATGTCGCCCCGGCGATCGCGCTCGCCCGGTCTGGCACCTTCACGGCGATCTTCTCCGACTTCTCGATGCCGGGCGGCACCGGTGTGGACCTGCTGAACGCGCTGCCACCGGCGCCGGCTCGCCCGCTCTTCGTACTCGTGACCGGCATCGTGGAACATTCCTCTGTCGGACTCGACCTCGCGAGCGTGATCGATGGGCACCTGATCAAGCCGATCAGCTCCCGCGCGCTCTCCGAGTGCCTCGCGACGATCCTGCCGCGCCAAAGGGACCGGTGAGTCGCGGCGTCACGCGTGCCCTGACCAGGACTGCGTGCGGCCTCGGCTGGCTGGCAGCAGGCGGCATGACCGCGAGCGCCCTGATCCGGGCGCTGTCCAGTGAAACCGAACCACTGCTGATCGGGGTGCAGGGCATCACGGTGTGGCTGCTCCTCCCGGCGTATCCTCTGCTCGCGGGCACGGGAATCGTGCTCATGCGACGGGCCCGGCGGGCCCGCAGACGTTCCGACGGGCCGGCCCGCCTCAGGTGGCCACTCGCCCTCGGCACGGTTGCGCTCGCCCTCGTCGTCGTGCAGGCCACCCTGCTGATTCCGGCCATCGGATGGAACGGCCCGCGCACGGCACCCGTCGGCGCCACTCCGCTCCGGATCGTCAGCGCCAACGTCCTCCTCGACAACACCGAGCTCGCCACCCTCGCCGGCGAGCTCGTCGCGACGGATGCCGACGTGATCGTGCTCGAAGAGGTCACCCCCGAACACCTGGCCACGCTCGCCGCCTCGCCGCTCTGGGCGGCCTACCCGGAACGGATCCTCGACGCGCTCCCCGGATACCATGGCTCGGCGATCTTCTCCCGCCTGCCGATCGAAGACGGCGGCCCGATCGACGTAGCCGGGTCCCCGATGCTCGAGGCGCGCATCCACACGCCCGCAGGACTCGTACGGATCATCGATGTGCACGCGGTAGCACCCGTCACCTCGGAGAACACCGTGCTCTGGCGGGGACAGTACGCCGAGCTGGCCCGGATCGCGGCAAGCGACACCGGCACCCTCATCCTCGCGGGCGATTTCAACGCGACCCTCGACCATGCGCCGCTGCGGCGGCTCGTCGCCACCGGGCTGCGGGACGCCTTCGTGGAGTCCGGCAGCGGTTTCGGGGCGACCTGGCCACGCTGGGACGGCGTCGTTCCTCCGCTGATGCGCCTCGACCATGTGCTCGTCAGCCAACAGGTCACGGTCGTCGCCGTGACCGACCAGACGAGCGCGGGGAGCGACCACCGCCGCCTCGTCGTCGACCTCGCCCTCCCGTCGTCCCGGAGTCCTTCGTCTCAGAGTCCTTCGTCTCAGAGTCCTTCGTCTCAGAGTCCTTCGTCGCCGGAGACTCCGACGCCATGACCCTGGTGGCGGAGCCGGCCCCGGTCCCCGTTCCGGCAGCGGAGAAGGCGAGGGTGCACCGGCCGGAAGAAGCGCCGGACGGGCGCTCGCGAAAGGGCTTCGTGCGCCGCCACCGCCTGCTCTTCATCGCGCTCATCCTCGTGCTCGTGTTCCACGGCTCTTTGCTGCTCGCCGGAAGTTACCAGCGCACCTACGACGCCTACGTGCACATCTTCTTCGCCGACCACTACGCCAGAGACTGGTTCTCGAGCTGGGACACCCGCTGGTACACCGGGTTCTCCACCCTGAGCTACCCGCCGGGCGGCCACTTCATGATCGCGGCCCTGAGCAAGATCATCGGGTTGCGCCCCGGCTTCGTCGTCGTGCAGGTCTTCGCCCTCCTCAACCTCACCATCGGGGTCTACCGCTGGAGCGGCATCTGGGTCAACCGCACCTCAGCAGGCTGGGCGGCCATCGCCCTGGTGCTGGCGTCGTCCATCGCTGAAACCGTGCACGTCTTCGGCCAGCTTCCCACCACGCTCTCGCTCGGGTTCCTGCTCAACGGGCTGCCCTTCGCGAATACCTGGGTGCGCACCGGCAACCGGAAGGCCCTGCTCGCCGGGGTCGGCTGCATCATGGCCACCACGGCCTGCCACCATGTCACGACCCTGTTCGGATCGCTCTTCTTCCTCGGGCCGGTCCTGCTCGGGGCACTCGTGTTCGCCGTGCGCACCCCGCTCGCCGGCGAAAAGGACGGACACCCGCCGCGGTTCAGCTTCCGGCTGCTCTGGCCGCTGATCGCCCGCCGGATCCGCCGGGTGATGCCCTCCCTCGTGCGGACCGGGATCCTCGGGGCGCTGGTGGTCACTGCCCTGCTCTGCGTCGTCCTTCCGTACTGGCTGTACTCCAAGAGCGACCCGATCACCCAGGTCTCCATCCCGCACGCCAGCCGCGACAGTTTCCTGGTCAATGTCAACGCCGGCCTGGTCTTCTGGCTGATCCCCTGGGGCACGACGCTGCTCGTGCTGCCATACGCATTGATTCGCGGCATGGCGGGCAAGGCGTGGCCGCTCACCCTCTCCCTCGGCGTGCTCGCGTTCCTCGGCACCGGCGGCACCACGCCATTTCCCAAGATCCTCCTGGGCGGCGCGTACGACATCCTCACACTCGACCGCTTCACGTTCTGGGCGACCATCTCCATCCTGCCGCTCGTCGGTCAGTTCGTGTCGAGCGTCACGAACGGTTCGATCCGAGCCTGGCTGCTCGCGCATGTCGGGCGCACGCTCTCGGTGGTCCTTCCGGGCCTGCTGCTGGCCGCACACCTCACCACGACCCTCTACGCGGCGAACCTCACGCAGTACCGGGCATTCCAGCCTGCCCCGATCGACGTCACCCCGATCACGACCTTCATGAACAAGGATCAGCACTCCCAGTGGCGGTACCTCACACTGGGATTCGGCGACCAGATGGCCTGGCTCGGTGCCAATATGACCGCCGGAACCATCGACGGCGACTATCACTCTGCCCGGCAGCTGCCCGAGCTGACGTCCCGGCCGATCGAGCGCCTCGAGGGCGCGAAGTACTCCGGTGTGCCCGGGATCGGGAGCCTGCAACAGTTCCTGGCGGTGCCCGGCCGGTACTCGCTCAAATACGTCTTCAGCAACGATGCCTTCTACTCCCCGCTGCTCGACGCGAGCGGCTGGACCGACCTCGGTCCGCTCGAGAACGGCATCGAAATCTGGGAACGCTCCGACGTCGCCCCGCTGCCGACGAACGAGGTCTCGCACCAGGCACCGCTCTGGGAGCGCCTGTGGTGGGGACTGATCCCGCCCGCCTCCATCGCCCTGGCGCTTGTGCTCATGGTGTGGTCCCTGATCGGAGCGCCCACGCGGGTGCCCGGCGTCGGCGCCGTCGTGCGCCGTGTCGTGCCGGCCAGGCTGCGACGGATGCTCGCCCGCCCGCCCCGCACGGCCGCCCGCCTCCTGCGCTCCGCACTGAAGAAGCTCACGAGCCCGGTGACCCGCGCCGTCGGCGCCGTCGACGCCGCCCTCGCCGGGGCGAGCGACCGCATCCCGCACACCGAGGAGCCCGCGCCCCCGGCCGGCGGCTGGCTGCCCTGGGGCGGGGCACTGCCGCGCCTCCGCACGCGGGCACGCGCCCGGGTCCGGAAGCGCCGCCGCCGCTGGCAGGCGGCCGTCGTGACCCTGATGCTGGTCATGGTCGCTGCCGGCGGCGCCCTCGCAGTGGCGAAGCCGCGCCAGCCCACGGCTGCCGAAGTCGTCGAGGACTACTACGGACACCTCGATTTCCGCCGCTTCGCCGCCGCATACGCCCTGCTCGATCCCTCGACCCGGCCGGACTACACGGTGTACCAGCAGGAACTCGGCAGGGACGGAGGCCTTGTCGCCTCCTTCGCGAAGCTCGCATCCGTCACCGCAGTGCCGGCCTCGAGCACCCCGGGCAGGCAGGTGATGACCGCAACCCTCGACTATCTCACCTCCCTGCAGTCGTATCGGGTGACCACCCCTGTGACCCTGATCCAGGAACCGACCGGCTGGTTCATCGACCTTCCCGCCGGAGACGCGACGTCTCCGCCGGACCAGTTCACCAGCCGACCCGCCGTCGGCTTCCTCTCCCAGGGTCGTCGCGCACTCAGCTCGGACGGAACCTCCACGATGGACGTGCTCGACCGGCCCGAGCTGACCCTCGGCAACGTCAGCTCCCTGCTCGTGAACGGTCGCTGGGTCGTGATCGGCGAGGTGACGAACACCGACGTCGACCCCGCAGACGTCACCGTCGAAGCGCAGCTGCGCGATCAGGACGGCGCGCTGCTCGCCAGCTGGGATGCCGCCCAGGTACTCGTTCACAAGCTGCTGCCCGGAGCGACGAGCCCCTTCCGGATCGAGTTCCAGAGCATCGCCGGTACCGGCGACTACGGCCTCGAAGCCGACGGCGGCCTCAAGGACACGACGGCGGTGACGCCCCCCTCCGCGACAAGCGTCACCGTCGCAGCACCGGCCACGTCCTCCAATATCCACGGCCCTGTCGAGTTCGACCCTCAGACGATCACCCCCTTCGTGCTCGCCGCCGGCGCGACAGTGTCGTCGGTGGCCGTCTACGCCCGCGCCGTCGTGACCCCGCGGGCGAGCGCGCGCGGCCTGCAAGTGCAGCACCTGCGGCTCACCGGCTCGGCCGTCGACGGCTACGCCGTTCTCGGCGAGCTGCGCAACGACAGCACGGTGGAAGCCTCCGTTCCGCACCTCCTGGTGTCCTATACGGCAGCGGACGGCAGCCTGGCCTGGGTCGATCATGCCTATCTCGAGCACAGCATCGCCCCGCAATCGGTCAGCGATTTCCGCATTCCGCTCGCGTCACGCACCCCGATCGCAGCCTCCGGGGTGCCGACGACCGGCTACGCGGGTCCTGCCCACTCTCCGCCGGCATCCGCGCTCGCAGCCTCGATCGCCCTGCCCGCCGATACGGGCTTTTCCGGGCTGTCTCTCACGGCGACGACCTACGCCAGAGCGAGCCAGCCGTGACGCGGCCGGGCACGCGCCGCGCAGTCGGCCTGATCGTCACGCTCGCCCTCGGCCTGGCGATCGGGCTCCCCACGGATTCCGGAGCCGGCTCCCGCGCGGAAGCGCGGGCAGCACAGAACGCTGCGACCGCCCTCGTGCTGCAAGTCGCGCCGACCGCGCCGGCGGGCGCGGAGATTCCGGTGACCGTCGCGGGGGCCGCCGACGGCGCGACGGTGCAACTCGTCGCGATCGGTTCGCTCGGCCAGCTCGTGCTCACCGCCGTGAGTGTCGACGACACGGCGGAATTCCGGCTTCCGGTCGCCCTGACCCGCAGCGCAGGGTCCGTCACCCTCGTGGCGAGTTCCGGTGGAACGGTCGTGCGGGGTGCCACGGAGCTCACCCCCGGGGCCGCGGTCGGCCCGATACAGGCCGTCGTCGGCGCTCGCTCCATCGTGGCCGACGCCGCAGACATGTCCATGGTCGTCACGATCCCTGTCGACGCCTGGGGTAATTCCATCGCAGAGGGTTCACCGGTGCTGGTCTCCCGCGAGAACCCCGTCGGAGTGCGGAGTTCGAGCGGAGCGGTCGTGTCGCACCTGCTCGCCTTCCAGGAACTCGTCTCGGGCACCCTGGCCGGTCGTGGCCAGGTCTGGGTCGCTTCCGGTCCCGTGACCGGACCGAGCGTCAGCCTCGACGAAGTCGCCGGGCCACCGCTCCCCTTCTCCCTCGAGCCCGTCGAGCCCGTGTTGGCCGCCAACGCCGGGGCCGACGGCCAGACGCTCGTCCCGATCCGGACTTCCGTGCTGCGGGATCGCTTCGGCAATGTCGAGCCGGACGGCACCCAGGTCACGGTGGAATGGACGGGCCCTGAAGGCGCGGGGCGCACGACCGCGGCCACGATCTCCGGCGTCGCCCAGCTCTCGCTGCAGGCGCCGGGAACGCCGGGCGCGTTCCAGATCACCGGGTTCTGTCGCGGTGTGCACGCGGCGAGCGCCCTCACACTGCCGTTCGCGGCCACCGTCGGTACTGTCGACCTGAGCGCACGCCTGGTCGACGCCGGCGTCTTCGTGAGTATCGGCCCGGTCAACCGCTTCGGCGGCACATTCGTGCCGGATGGAACGACGGCCCGCGTCTCCGTGGTCGACGCCATCGGCGAGGCCGGCTCCGCAAGCGCCGGGCTCGTGAACGGCGTGCTCGACATCCTCGTCGCGACCAGGCCGCTCGTCAGTCCGGTCACGGTCACCGTCTCGGTGCTCGGCGCAGAAAACGTGGAGACGCTCCGATGACGAGGCCCAGGCTCCCGGTCCGCGTCCCGGGGAACTTCAGGCGCAGCCGCATCAAACGGCTGATCGCCGCGCTGCTCGGCCTCGGCCTCGTCGCCGCGACCGTCGGGCTCCTCGTGCTCAGCGGGCAGATCACGCTGCAGAGTTCGACAGGGGCGAAGGTCTCGTCCGGGCTCCACGAAGTCGCGACGGTTCCGGTCAACGCAAGCCAGCTCGTCAGCTGGCTGCCAGACGCGTGGCAGCGCGAACGAGTGCTCGAGCCCGCGACGCGCATGATGATCGCAGCCAGCTATATCCGGGCCTGGGCCGCGATCGGGCGTTTCCAGTCCACGGGCGAGCGGCCTGCCGTCAACGACACCTTCAGCGGGGCGGCCCGGCGTGCCGTGCTCGATCTGCCCCGCACCGGCCCGAGCGCGACCTGGGACCTGCGCCACTCCCTCGAACTCGAGTTCTACGCCCTCGACGGCGCGACCGTCGCCTTCCACGACGGGGGTGCGAACATCGCACGCACGGTCGGCACCGGGCTGAATGAGACGGTACTGCTCAGCCACGAGAGCTACGACGTCGTGATGGTGCTCGAAGACGGCTTCTGGCGCATCCGCCAGCTCCGGCGCTCCGCAGGGAGCGACACTGCCGCACTGACGACGGATGCCGCCGGAGCGACCGCGATCACCGGCGCCCCGACGACGACACCCCTCACGGTCCCGGCGAGCCTGGCCACCGAGTATCGCCCGGCCGGCTGGGCGCCCGTCGTTCCGGTCGCCGTCACGGCGAGCGCCACACCGACACCGATTCCCGGCGCGACCCCGACCCCTGCGCCCTCCGCCACTCCCGTTCCAGCCCCCATCCTGCTCGCCCCGGCCACCCTGGGGGCCGACTTCGCCCGCCTGCGGGCTCTCGGGTTCGACACCATCCGGGTTCCGCTCCCGTACACCGAGCTGGGCGGCGCGAAACCCACCGACGACGCCATCACCGGCCTGATCACGTTGCTCGAGCAGGCCGACCGGCACGGACTGCGGGTCGACCTCGTCCTCTTCGACGGCTTCCGCGACCTCACCCCCGCGAACTGGGTCGCTGCCGATGCCCACCTCACGGCCATCGCGACCGCGGTGCGCGGCCAACCGGCCCTCGCCCTCTGGGACCTCGCCGACCGGCCGGAGCAGCGCACGACCGGGTCTCCGAGCCCCGCCGAGATCCGGGCGTTCCTCCTGCACACCGGCTCCGTCCTGCGGGAGCTCGACCCTGGCACGCCGCAGACCGTCTCCTGGGCGACGAGTGCGGCCGCGGCCGATCCGTCGATGGCCCGGCTGGTCGACGCCGTGTCCCTGCACCTGACCGGAGGCGGTGACCCGACCGCAGCGATCGGGGCTGTGCGCGCCGCGCTCCCCGACCGGGCCGTGCTGCTGACGGTGACCGGGCTCAGCACCGAGGGCGGCTGGGGACCCCTGCCGAAGACCGAGGCACGGCAGGCCTCCGACGTCGCCCGGGTACTCCTGGCCGCGGAGCGCGCCGGACTGTCCCGCCTCAGCGTGGCGGCCTTCGCCGACACGAAGACGGATGCCGGCGGGCTGCTCCGCGCCGACGGCTCTGCCAAGCCCGCCGCCGTGCTCTTCGAGGCCGGCGCCCAGCTCACGACGATTCCGGCACCGGGCCTTCTCGACTACGCCACCTCGAAATTCTGGATCCTGGTGTTCGCGGCCCTGCTCGCCGGCGCCGGGGTGCTGCTGTGGGCCCGTCACCGCCGGCGCAAGCGCAGGCTGCAGAAGCCGGGTCCCGCGGACTCCCCCACAACAGGTCAGCACGACCGCCCAGGAAGCACACCACAGTGATTGCCACGCGCGCCCTCGTCCAGGTCCTCCTCGACAGTGCGATCTGACCCCGTGTCGTCGCCTGGGTGATGCGTCACCAGGGTGATGTACTGTAACGACGCCATCCACCGAGACTGCCCACCGAGAGAAGAGCCCGATGAGCGACGCAGACGACGCCGGTCACCGCAGGGCCGGAAGGCCGCTTGAGACGGTTCTGACGAAACCGCGCATCACCGCTGCGGCCCTCCGGCTGATCGGGGCGGCCGGCTACGAAAGTTTCACGATGTCCGGCCTGGCCAGGAGTCTGGGAGTGGCTCCCTCCGCGCTCTACAACCACGCGGCATCGAAGCACGTCGTGCTGCAGTGGTTGCAGGACCACGTGATGACGATGGTCGATGTGGCCGGCTTCGGCTCAGAGCCGTGGGACACGGCCCTGCGCCGCTGGGCCTGGTCGTACCGGGACATCTTCGCAACGCACGTTCCGTTGATCTCGATTGTTGCGGTGCTCCCGGTCACGGGCGCACCGCAAACCCTGCGCATGTACGAGACCGTCGCGGCGGGACTGTCCTCCGCCGGGGTGCCTTCTGCACAGATCGTGCCCTCGATCGTCGCACTCGAGTCGTTCATCTTCGGCGCGGCTTTCGATGTGACGGCTCCGGCCGACATATTCGAGACCGGTGCGCTCGCCGAGTCGAGTCCGATCTTCAGCGCAGCGGTGCGGCACGGGCAGCAGAACGCGGGCAGGGCGCGGGCGGATGTCGCGTTCGAGTTCGGACTCGAGGCCCTCGTCGACCGGATCGGCGGCCTGCGCCAACCCTGAGCATCCGCCCGGCCTGTCGTGCCGTGCGAGCTGCCGCGGGCGCCGCGGGTCGTGCGGCGCCCGGAGCATCACTGGCTCACGGGCACGGCTTGAGCGCCGCGACGTCACCGGTGAGGGCGGTCGCCGTCCCGATCAGGACCACCCGGGTCGCGCCGAGGCGGGTGATCGCGGTGAGCGTCGCCCGGGGCACACACGTCGCGGGCGTGAGATACAGCGGAGCCGACTTCGCCCCGGCGAGCGCCGAGCCGACCAGGGCATCCTGGTAGCTCGTTCCGCTCGCGAGGTACACCGTCGTCGCGGACGTGAAGGCGTTGAGGTTGAGCGCCGCGCTGGTCGCGTAGCGATCTGCGCCGCTGTACCGGGTCACCGAGGCGCCGCCGAGTTGCAGCTTCAGCCAGAACTCGGTGAGGCTCGTCACGTCCGCCGTCCCGCCCGCGATCTTCACGGTCCTGGTGTGCAGGGTGCGCAGCAGGGCGGCCGTTGCGAGGTCGGGCAGGAAGCCGCCGGCCGGCACGAGAACGACCGGTGCGCCCGCGCGGGCGGCGGCGGATGCTGCCGCGAGCGCTCCGGGGAAGTCGGCCCCTGTCGCGACGTAGGCCGTCGCCGCGAGGCTGCCGAAGGCATCCGCTGCCACGAGGCGGGAGGTGGCGTACCGGTCGGCGCCGGCGAGCCGTGCGACGGGTGCGATGCCCGCGAGCTCGGCCGAGACCGCCGCGGACACGCTTGCGGTTCCGCCGACGATGACGATCTTGCCCGGGTGCAGCCGGACCAGTTCGGCCCTGACCCCTGCCGGAAGCGCGGTGAGACCGGTCAGGAGCACGGGGCCGCCGAAGTGCGCGGCGGCTGGCCCGGCGCTGAGGGCGTCGGCGAAGCTCGTGCCGCTGACGAGGTAGACGCGGGAGACGCCGGGCGCGAAGCCCTGGGAGACGGCGATCGCCGTCGAGTACGGGTTGGTTCCCGCGACCCGGGTGACCGTCGCGAGGGAGACCGGTGCCGTGGGCGCCGAGACCGCTGACGCGGGCTGGTAGCCGGGCGCCGAGCCGGTGACCCGGACGGTGAGCGCCGCTCCGGCATCCGCGGCGACCGGGGTGTAGCCGGCCGACGTGGCGCCCGAGATGGCCGTGCCGTTTGCGAGCCACTGGTAGGCGAAACCCACCCCGGCAGGCGTCCAGGTGCCCGGGATCGCGGTCAGTACCGCGCCGACCGAAGCGGTCCCGGAGATCACCGGCGTGGCCGTTCCGATCCCGCCGGCCGCGACCGCACCGGTGGGCGCAGAGACAGCTGAAGCGGGCTGGTAGCCGGGCGCCGTGCCGGTGACCCGCACGGTGAGCGTCGTGCCGGCATCCGCGGCGACCGGGGTGTAGCCGGCGGCGGTGGCCCCTGCGATGGGCGTGCCGTTGGCGAGCCACTGGTAGGCGAAGTTCACGCCGGCCGGCGCCCAGGTGCCCGGTATCGCCGTGAGGAGCGCGCCGACGGCGGCCGTCCCGGTGATCGTGGGGGTGCCGACGACGAGAGTACCGGCGACGACGACGGCGGTCGGCACCGAGGTCGCCGCCGCGGAGACCGGCAGGTAACCGGGCGCGGATCCCGTGACCCGCACCGAGAGTGCCGTACCGAGGTCGGCCGCGACCGGCGTATAGGTGGCGGATGTCGCCCCGGGGATGTCCGCGCCGTCACGCAGCCACTGGTGGGCGAAGGCTGCTGTGGCCGGCGACCAGGCGCCGGGGACCGCGGTCAGGGTGCTGCCGACGGAGGCGGAACCGGTCACGGTCGGGGTGGCGGGCACGAGGATTCCCGGGGCGCCGACGCTGTCATAGAGGGCGTAGTCGTCGGTCACGAGGGTTCCGTTGAGGATCAGGTTGAGGCCGAAGCTCAGTCCGGTCGTGCCGGCCGGGATGGCCGCCGTCGTGTAGAGGGCCTGCGCGTATGCGGAGCCTGCCGGGAAGTACGGACTCGACGTCCAGTAGCTCCAGCTGCCGATCGAGTTGCGCAGATAGACGTCGAACTGGGTGGTGACCGTTGAGGTGTACCACGCGCGCAGGGAGTAGGTGTGCCCAGGGGTGACCGTGGGGGCGCAGGCGCCGAGGTCCTGGGTGAGGATGAGTTTCGAGTCGCCGCTGACGAGGTTGCTCACGACCAGCTGCTCGGCCTTGGTGCCGGTGTGCGCGGCGGAGACCGTGCTGAAGGCCGCGGTGTTCGTGCCGAAACCGCCGACGGCCCAGCACTGTGGGAGGCCAGTGGTTCCCGCTGTCTCGAGGCTCGGGTTGACCACCCCGTTCACGCCGGGACCGGGGGCCGCTGTCGAGGTCGTCGTGACGGGAACGACCGGCTTGACGGCGCCGCCGATGACGTCTCCGACGGTCTTGACCGTGGTGTTGTTGGATGCGGCACGCGTGGAGAGCCAGGCAGCGAACTGGGCGAAGACCGCCGGGTCGACGGAGAGCGCGTCGCAGCTTCCGGCGCAGAGGTGGTGGAAGGTGAGCTGCACCCAGCCCCCGCCCGCCGTCTCGGCGTTCGTGACCGTGTTCTCGAGGTCTGCGAGGGTCCAGGTCGTGTCGACCTCGTCGGGGGCGCGGGTGAGGTACGCGTCGGCCGGAGGAATGGTTTCGGCGAATCCGCAGCCCGTGCAGCCGAACCGGGTGTCGATGTCGCCGAGGCCGCGGGCGCTGTTGAACCCGCAGGCCTGGACGATCGCCTCGGTCGCGGCATCCACCGTTGCGAAGGGGTAGGCGAAGCTTCGCGTCGGGAAGCCCCAGTCGGCGAGGGTCGCCCGGCCCTGGCAGACCTGCCGGGTGGCTTCGTCCGCGGGGAGGGTGAGGAGGTCGGGGTGGGTGACCGTGTGGCCGGCGATCTCGTGACCGGCGGCGGCGATGCTCGTGAGGTCTGCCCTGGTCAGCCAGCCGGGGTTGTCGATGAAGCCGGTGGTGATGAAGAAGGTGCCCTTCATCCCGAACTGGTTCAGGGTGGCCACCGCGGCGAGCTGGTCGGCGTTGCCGTCGTCGAAGGTCAGGCTGACGACCGTCTGCGGGTCCGTGACAGCGGCGCGCGCCGGGGTCGCGCCGAGGGTGATGCCCACGGCGACGGCGGCGAGGACCGCGATGAGCCTGAGCGAGCGTGCAGGGGCCAGCGAAAATCCGGTCATGGGAGGTGCTCCTCGTGAATCGTGACTGATCCTGGAATCCCAGCACCTGCGCCCAGTGTGCTGAGCGATTGATCCCCGAACAAGCAGAGCGCCGGAAAAAGGCGGTTTACCTGCGAATTACCACGCAAGTTTGCGGTTAACCACACGCGCCGCTCTGGCGCCCGCCGGTGAATCTGCGGTAAGTGCTTGCAATCCGCCTGACTCACCCCCAGAATAAACGAACTCAATTCATTTAGTCCATCGGATACACCGCAGTACCCGAACGGGCCGTTCGCGCGTCGATGCGCCCGGCCCGAGGAAAGGGACCACACATGACCCAGCAGTCCACCCGAGGGTCGGCGCCGACCTCATCGCAGCCGTTCACCGACGTCCACCTCGTGCACAGCTCAACGCTGCACGACGCGGCGGGGAGCAAGCACGGCATCACGAAGAAGGGCCTCAAAGGCGGGCAGCTCGGCTTGCTCGCCGTCGTCGTGCTCGGCATCTCCTCCGTCGCCCCGGCGTACAGTCTCACAAGCTCGCTCGGCGCGACCGTTGCCGAGGTCGGCAAGCAGCTGCCGGCCGTGTTCATCCTGGCGTTCATCCCGATGATCCTCGTCGCCCTCGCCTACCGGGAGCTCAATGCCGACTCCCCCGACAGCGGAACCTCCTTCACCTGGACCACCAAGGCGTTCGGTCCCTTCGTCGGTTGGATGAGCGGCTGGGGCATGCTCGCGGCCAACATCATCGTGCTCTCGAGCCTCGCCGGCGTGGCCGTCAGCTTCTTCTACGTCTTCCTCGGCGAGGTCTTCGCCAACCCGGATCTCGCCGCGCTCGCCGACAATACCTTCATCAACATCGCAACCTGTCTCGTCTTCGTGGCCCTCGCCGTCTGGGTGAGCTACCGCGGGCTGCACGCCACCAAGCTCGTGCAGTACAGCATGGTCGGCTTCCAGATCGTCGTCCTCCTCATCTTCAGCGTCTCGGCCATCGTCAACGCGACGAACGGTGCATCCACCACCGCGCTCGCCTTCGACTGGACCTGGTTCGACCCCACCCGTGTCGACAGTTTCAGCCAGCTGGCCGCCGGCATCTCCCTGGCGATCTTCGTCTACTGGGGCTGGGACGTCTGCCTCACCGTGAACGAGGAGACCAAGGGAACGAAGGGAACCGCGGGCAAGGCGGGTACCCTGACCGCCCTCGTCGTGCTCGGCCTCTACCTCGTGCTGATCGTGGCCACCATGATGGTGTCCGGCGTCGGCGCCGAGGGAATCGGCCTGAGCAACCCGGACAACCAGGGCAACATCTTCGCCGCGATCGCCGGACCCGTGATGGGGCCGGTCGCGATCCTGATGTCGATGGCCGTGCTGGCCAGTTCCGCCTCCTCGCTGCAGTCGACGATGGCCTCCCCTGCCCGCACCCTGCTGTCGATGGCGCACTACCACGCCCTCCCGCCGCACTTCGCCAGGGTCAGCAAGCGCTTCGGCTCGCCCGGCTTCGCGACGATCGCAGCCGGGGCCATCGCGGCCGGGTTCTACGCCGTCATGACGATCATCAGCGTCAACGTCCTGAACGACACCATCCAGTCGCTCGGGCTGATGATCTGCTTCTACTACGCACTCACCTCCTTCGCCTGCGTCTGGTACTTCCGCCAGAGCCTGTTCTCGAGCGTGCGCAACTTCTTCCTGCGGCTCCTGGTGCCGGCGGCGGGCGGGCTGATCCTCACCGTCGTGTTCGTGCAGACCGCCGTGAGCGCCTGGAGCCCCGACTTCGGCAGCGGTTCGGAACTCTTCGGGATCGGACTGGTCTTCGTGATCGGCGTCGGCCTGCTCGTACTCGGACTCGCCGTCATGGGCCTCACCTTCCTGGCCAGGCCGAGCTTCTTCCGCGGAGAGACGCTGCGCCAGGACACCCCCGCACTGGTCGTGCCCGAATAGCACGCGCGCCGGGTAGCCTCGGGGCATGAGCACCAGCACCGCGGCTACCCCGCACCTGTCGTCCATCCTCCCCAGGCACATCCTGGCGACCGGCGACCACCACCCGATCGTGCTCGCTGAGGCGAAGCGTCGTGCCGCGAGTGTGCAGCTGCGCATCGCGGATGCCGTCACGGCCTTCGCGGGATCGATGCGGTTCGTCTACCTGCATGCCGTCGTGTTCGCCGGCTGGATGCTGTTCTTCGAACCGAGCCCGTGGCCGACCCTGACCCTCGTGGTGTCTCTCGAGGCCATCTTCCTCTCGACGTTCGTGATGATCGGCCAGAACCGGCAGGCCGGATTCCAGCAGGCGAAGGCCGACCATGATTTCAAGATGAGCGACCAGGAACTGCTCACCAACACCGAGCTCACCCGGCGCGTTCATGAGCTCACGAAGGAAATCCACGCCCACATCGTCGGAACCGCTCCCGTCGCCCCGGTCACCGCAGCTCCCCTCGGTTCACCCGCGAGTTGACCGTGCAGCGTAGGGTGGCGGCTCTAGGGAAGGCAGGTACCCATGACCGACGTTGAACTCCTCGTCTACGCCGACCGCATCGGCGGCACGATCCCCGCGCTGGCCGCGCTCCTCGACGGGCCCCTGCGGGACTTCGGCAGTGTGCACGTGCTGCCGTTCTACGTGCCGTTCGACGGGGCGGATGCCGGCTTCGACCCGGTCGACCACACTGCGGTCGATCCACGCCTCGGCACGTGGCCCGAGGTCCGCGACCTGGCAGGCGACCGTGGGCTGACCGCCGATCTCGTGGTCAACCACGTCTCGGCGTCCTCGGTGGAGTTCACCGACTGGCTGGCCCGCGGCGCGGAGTCGCCCTGGGACGGCATGTTCCTCACCTATGGCACCGTCTTCCCGCACGGCGCAACCGAGGCCGAACTGACGGCGTTCTACCGACCGCGGCCGGGACTGCCCTTCACGGGGTACCGCGGGTCAGACGGCTCCCGGCATCTCGTCTGGACGACGTTCCTGCCCAGCCAGGTCGACCTCGACGTCGCCAACCCGGTCGCCATCGCCTACCTGCGCCGGGTGCTCCGCGTGCTCGCCGACGGCGGCGTATCGACGGTGCGGCTCGACGCGGTCGGCTACGCCGTGAAGACCCCGGGCACCGACAGCTTCATGACCCCGGAGACTCTCGCCTTCGTCGAGGTCGTCACGGACCTCGCCCGCGCGGAGAACCTCGCCGTGCTCGTCGAGGTGCACGGGCACTACGCCCAGCAGCTCGCGATCGCGCCCCTCGTCGACTGGGTCTACGACTTCGCGCTCGCGCCGCTCCTGTTGCACTCCCTGGGCACCGGCACGGTCGACCGCCTCGCGCACTGGTTCGAGATCCGTCCGGCCAACGCGGTCACGGTGCTCGACACCCACGACGGCATCGGCGTGATCGACGCCGGTCCGGCCGGAGGACGGCCGGGACTGCTGAGCGAAGCGGAAATGGCGGAGGTGTTCGCGCGAGCCGCCGAAGCCACGCACGGGCACTCATCCGTCGCCTCGGTCGTGCCGGAATGGTCGACCCTGCCACATCAGATCAATGCCACGTTCTTCAGCACGCTCGGCGGCGACGTCGTCGCCTATCTGGTCGCGCGTGCCGTACAGCACTTCCTGCCCGGACGCCCGCAGACCTACTACGTCGGCCTGCTCGGCGGTCTCGACGACCGGGAGCAGTTCGCCGAGACCGGGAGCGGGCGCGACGTGAACCGGCACCGCTACCCGGCCGCCGAGGTCGAGGAGGCGCTCGCGAGCGACGTGACCCGCGCCCAGCTCGGCCTCGTGCGGCTCCGTTCCGCCCATCCCGCGTTCGACGGCCAGTTCACCTGGTCGGCCTATGGCAGGGACGTGCTCGAGCTGCGCTGGGCGAACGCCGCGGACGGTTCCCGTGCGGCCCTGACGGTGTGCACCGCGCGGGCCGCGACGAGTTTCCGCATCCAGCTCGCGGATGCCGACGGCAGCGAGGTCCTCGACACGGTCGAGTCCCTCGCAGCCTGGACCGTCGGCTAGCCGACGATCTCCGCGAGGGTCAGGACCGGGGCGCCGAACGCGGCGGCCACGTGCTCGTTCGTGATGCGGCCCGCGTGCACGTTCAGGCCCTTGGCGAGTGCGGCATCGTCGGAGATGGCCTGCTTCCAGCCCTTGTCGGCGAGCGCGATCACGTAGGGCAGGGTCGCGTTGGTGAGCGCACGGGTCGACGTCGCGGGGACTGCTCCCGGCATGTTGGCGACGCAGTAGTAGATGCTGTCGTGCACGGCGAAGGTGGGCTTGTCGTGGGTCGTGGCGTGGGATCCCTCGAAGCAGCCGCCCTGGTCGATCGCGATGTCCACGAGCACGGAACCCGGTTTCATCGTGGCGACCATGGCGTCGGTGACGAGCTTCGGCGCCTGCGCCCCGGGGATGAGCACGGAGCCGATCACGAGGTCGGCGCCACGGACCTGCTCCGCGATCTCGTAGCGGGTGGATGCGCGGGTCTGGATGGCGCCGGTGAACCGGTTCTCCAGCTGCCGCAACCGGGCGATCGAGAGGTCGATGATCGTGACGTCCGCTCCCATGCCGAGGGCGTTCGCCGCGGCGTGCTCACCTGCGACCCCGCCGCCGATGATGACGACCTTCGCCTTGGGGGTGCCCGCGACGCCGCCGAGCAGGATGCCGTTTCCGCCGTTCGCGCTCATCAGGTGGTACGCGCCGACCTGGACGGACAGGCGCCCGGCGACCTCGCTCATCGGGGACAGCAGCGGCAGGCTGCGGTCGGCGAGCTGGACGGTCTCGTAGGCGATCGCCGTCGTGCCGGAGGTGAGGAGGGCATCCGTGGTCGGACGGGACGCGGCGAGGTGCAGGTAGGTGAAGAGCACCTGCCCGTCGCGCATCAGCGGGTATTCGGCTTCGATGGGTTCCTTGACCTTGAGCAGCAGCTCCGCGGCGGCCCAGACCTCGGCGGCAGTGCCGAGGATGGCCGCGCCCGCGACGCGGAAGGCGTCGTCGCTGAACCCGGAGCCGACGCCGGCGCCCGCCTGCACGAGGACCTCGTGGCCGCGGATGGAGAGTTCGTGCACGCCGGCGGGGGTGATGGCCACCCGATTCTCGTTGTTCTTGATCTCGGTGGGGATGCCGACCTTCATGGGGAACTCCGTCTGCGGTTTGGGCCGGACTTACCGGTGGATAGGGAAAATAATGCTCGGTATTCGTTTCGTGCACGTGACAAGCGTGGAATCCGCGATACTTGGTCGAAAGACAGCGCGATATTCAGTTGAGAGGGGCCCACGCATGACGGAAACGAAGAGGATTCGGGGCGGCGATGAACTCGATACCGTGGACAGTACGCTCGTGGCCCTCCTCCAGGCCGACTCGCGGATGAGCAACAGCCGGCTCGCGACCGCGGCGGGGATCGCGGAATCGACGTGCATCGCCCGGGTGCGCTCCCTCGTCACGCGCGGCATCATCACCCGGTTCACGACGCTCGTCGACCCGAAGGCGCTCGGGCTCGGCCTTCAGGCGCTGATCAGTGTCAGCATCCGATCGGGGGCGCGCACGCAGATCCCGGCGTTCCGGGACGAGATCCGGGCGATGCCGCGGGTCGTGCAGGTCTTCTTCCTCGGCGGCACAGAGGACTTCATCATCCATCTCGTGGCCCGCGACTCCGACGATGTGCGCGACTTCGTGCTCGAGAACCTGTCGGCGAACCCCGCGGTCGCCTCGACGCGCACGAGCCTGGTCTTCGAGCACCACTACAACGGGCTCTCCTCGGGAAAGTAGCAGCCGGGCGCCGAGGGACCCCGTCGGTTGGCGCCGGTCAGTCCGTGCTGCGGCTGGGCTTCCAGAAGCCGGTCGTGCCGAGCAGCCGGGTCTCCTTGTCGGCGTCGGCGGGAACCTCGACCTCGGGAGGGAAGACTCCATACTGGCGCCAGTCGTCCACCTGGGGCAGGATCTGCTCCCAGAGCAAGTCGACCAGTGGAGCCGGCAGCGCGTACTCCAGGCCGAGGTAGTTCGCGATCGACCACGCCTGGAAGGCCCGGTAGATGCTCGTGTGCTGCAGGTACTCGGCGAGCGGGTAATCGCCATACTGGAGGTGCACGATCGCTGCGGGATCGAGGTCCTGCCGCACGGCGGCGGTGGCCTCGTCGTTGAGCCGGTTGTAGCTCGCGATCGGGTCCCCGCCGAGCAGGTCGCCGTTGAAGCGGTCACCGACTTCCTCGATGGTGTGGCCCGCGAGCACGTCCCCGACCCAGGCCTCGTCGCGTGCGTGCGCGGCGAGGATGTCCCTGATCGTGGGATTCTCCGTGCTGGTCCACTCCGCGGGAGCCGGCAGGGTCAGCTGCTCCGGCGTGATCCGGTCGATGACGGAGCGCAACGCGGCATCCGACTGAAGAAATAGCTCTCTCTGCTCCATGCCGCAAAAAGTAGCACGGGCCACTGACGCTGACCAGCGTTCGACCGCATTCGGGCGTCGGCCCGACCACCGGTGCTGCCAGACTACGAGAGGAGGCGAGAGTATGACAACGCACTTTTCCGGTGAGGCGCTGCAGTTCCTGCGCGAGTTGGAAGGACACAACGACCGGGGCTGGTTCGAGGAACACAAGCCGGTGTACCTGAGCGAGGTCAGGGAGCCGATGCTCGACCTGGTCGACCGGGTCAACGAGTCCCTCGCGGGATTCGCGCCCGGGCACGTGCGGCCGCCGCAGAAGGCGATCATGCGCATTTACCGCGACGTGCGGTTCTCGAAGGACAAGTCCCCGTACAAGACGAACGTCGCCGCGTCCTGGCCTCTCGGGGGTTCGGAGAAGACCGGTGCCGGTTACTTCCTCAGCGTCTCCGGCCACGAGGTCCTGGTCGCGGGCGGCAGCTATGCGCCCTCCCCCGAGCATCTCACGGCGATTCGCGACCACATCGTCGCGCACCACGGGGAGCTTCGCGCCCTGCTCGCCGATCCCCGGCTCACGGGCATGTTCGACCCCGCCGACGGCAATCCGCTGGTGCGTCCGCCGCGCGGATACCCCGTCGATCACCCCGCGGTCGACCTCTTGCGCCGCCGCCAGTGGGCCGCCTTCGCGACCCTGCCGGCATCGGTGGCCGAAACGGATGCTTTCCTCACGCTCGTGATCGAACGTTTCGAGGCGCTGACACCCCTGATCGACTTCCTGAACGTGCCTCTGGCCACGCTGCGCCTCGAGCAGCGGCGCTGACCGGGGCCGCGCCGCTTCGACCGGGCGCCCGGCGGATGCCGCTACGAACCGTCGTAGGCGGCCTCGAGCACACGGATCTCGATCTTCGTCATCGCCAGCACGGCCTGCAGCACCCGACCGGCCCCGACCGCATCGGGTCTACCGTGCCGAGTCGCTCGCGGCGGGCGCGAGCACCTGCCAGCCGTGCGGCGCGATCGTGACACGCGGCCCCAGCGGCGCCGGCGTGCCCCCCGGCAGGAGCTGGGTCAGCCCCGAGCGGCCCAGGTCGACGCCGCACGGCTGGTCGCCGAGGTTGAGCGCGACGACGAGCGTGTCGTCACCGGCCCGCGCCTCGTAGACGAGGTGGTCGGCCCCGCTGTCCAGGATGCGGGTTCGGGCCTCGTGCAGCCACGGATGCCGCCGGCGCAGCCCGATCAGGTCCTGGTGCAGCCGGTAGACCGTGCGTTCGGTGTCGGTGAGCGCCGGAGGGCCGTCCGCCGGGAACTCCGGCCGGATCGCGTCGTCGCCGCCGTACTCCTCGGTCTTCAGGCCCGCGTAGCCGTATTCGTCCCCCGCGTAGATCGACGGGGTTCCTCCGGTCGTGAAGAGCACGGCGAGCGCGTGGGCGAGGTGCCGCGGATCCTCGAGGCGGGTCGAGATCCGGGTGACGTCGTGGTTGCCGACGAAGGTCGCCGGGGTGAAGCTGTCGAGGAAGCCGTTGTGCCTGCCGAGCGACCAGGCCAGCTCGTGCGGGTTGTGATCGTTGAGGCTGCTCCAGATCGCCTTCCAGAGCTCGTACTGCGTGACGGAGTCGAGGGTGGCCGCCGAGACGATCGCCGGGTAGTCGCCGTGGATGACCTCGCCGAGGAACCACGCCTGCGGGTGGCGTTCCCGCACCCGCGGCAGGACCCCGGCCCAGAATTCGGCGGGGACCGCGTATGCGGCGTCGAGCCGCCAGCCGTCCGCGCCGCGGTCGAGCCAGTGCTCGAGGACGCCGGTCACGTAGTCGGCGACCTCCGGGTTGCCGTGGTCGAGACTGATGAGCCCCGGATGCCCCTCGAAGGTTCCGAAACCGGCCTCGCCTCCCGGGAGGCCGGCCCGGGTTCCGGCCTGGAACCAGGCTGCCGCGGCACTTCCGGGGCCCTGCTCGATCGCCTCACGGTAGCGCGGGAAATCCGGGCCGACGTGGTTGAACACCCCGTCGAGGAGAACGCGCAGCCCGCGGGCGTGCGCTTCGGCGACGAGGGTGTCGAAGTCGGCCTCATCGCCGAGGCGCGGGTCGATACGGTAGTAGTCGCTCGTGTCGTAGCCGTGGCTCGTCGAGGCGAAGACCGGGCCGAGGGCAACGCCCGATGCGCCGAGCTCGATCGCATGGTCGAGCCAGGCCACGATCCGCAGCAGGCGGTGCTCGCCGGCACCGGGAACGGGTTCGCAAGGGGCGATCGGGTAGCTACCGACGAAACCGAGCGGGTACAGCTGCCACCAGATCGCGTGGCGCACCCAGTCGGGTTCGACTCGCCCGGCGGCATCCGTGTTGCTGATCATCATGTCTCTCAGCTTTGCACCCCCCGGGGCGGCGTCGCACCGGTGGCCTAGGGTGTTGAGCATGTTCGACGAGACCGAGATCCTGCGCCTGACCGCCTTCGCCGCCGAGCCCACCGGTGGCAACCCGGCCGGTGTCGTGCTCGACGCGAGCACGCTCCCCGACGCCGAGATGCAGCGGATCGCGGCGGCGCTCGGTTACGCGGAAACCGCGTTCCTGACCCGGCCGCCGACCCCGCAGGACCCGGGAAGAGCGGGCATCCGCTACTTCTCCCCCACGGCGGAAGTGCCGTTCTGCGGTCACGCGACGATCGCGACCGCCGTTGCGCTCGCCGGCCGCGGTGACGCAGAATCCTTCGTGTTCGAGACGAAGATCGGGGAGGTGAGGATCGCCACCCGGCGCACCGCTGACGGGATCGTGGCCTCGTTCACGAGTGTCGAGCCGCGGGTGGAGCCGATCGGGGCATCGGTGCTCGAGCACCTGCTGCGGCTGCTCGGCGTCGACACCGCCGACCTGCACCCGGACTACCCGCCCCGGCTCGCCTTCGCGGGCAACGTGCACCCCGTGCTCGTCTTCGCGGAGACGGCGACCTTCGACGGCTTCCGGTTCGACCCTGCCCAGGTGCGTGCCCTGATGGACGCAGAGGGCTGGGCGGGCACCGTGACGACCCTCCGCGTGCTGGGGCCGCTCGAGTTCGAGGCGCGGAACCTCTTCCCGGTCGGGACCATGACCGAGGACCCGGCGACGGGCTCTGCGGCGGCCTCCGTCGGCGGCTACCTCCGGGCGCTGGGCCTCGTCGACGCCCCGGCGCGAGTGTTGATCCACCAGGGCCGTCACGTCGGCCGCCCGAGCCTGCTCACCGTCGATATCCCCGAGACCGGCGGCATCGTGGTGTCCGGGACAGCCTCGGTCATCTCCTGAACCCGATCTCCTCGACCCCGTCTCGGACCTTCGGACGGGGCGTCCGGGTTACCGTGGAAAGACCGCACCTCATCCCGGGAGAAGAACCATGAAACCAGCGCTCAACAAGGACACGCAGCTGTGCATCTCGCTCGCGGCCCGCCCGAGCAACATCGGCACCCGTTTCCACAACTACCTCTACGACGAGCTCGGCCTCGACTTCATCTACAAGGCATTCACGACAACCGACATCACCGCGGCGATCGGCGGCGTGCGGGCGCTCGGCATCCGCGGCTGCTCCGTGTCGATGCCCTTCAAAGAGGACGTCATCGCGCTCGTCGACGAGATGGATGCCTCCGCGACCGCCATCCGCTCGGTGAACACCATCGTCAACGACAACGGGGTCCTGAAGGCGTCGAACACCGACTACCTGGCCATTGCCGAGCTCATCGCCGAGCACGGCATCGATCCGGGCACACCGTTCCTGCTCCGAGGGAGCGGTGGAATGGCGAAGGCCGTCGGTGCGGCCTTCCGGGACGCCGGTTTCTCCGACGGAACCATCATCGCCCGCAACGAGACCAGCGGTCGCCTGCTCGCTGACGAGCTCGGCTACCGGTGGCTGCCGGACCCGGGAGCCGAGACCGCACCGCTGATCGTCAACGTGACCCCGATCGGGATGAGCGGTGGCGCAGAGTCCGAGAGCCTCGCATACCCGCTCGGCACCGTCGACGCGGCCACGACCGTCTTCGATGTGGTCGCCCTTCCGGCGGAAACGCCCCTGATCCGCGCGGCGCGTGCGGCCGGGAAGCGGGTCGTGACCGGGGCCGAGGTCATCGCGCTGCAGGCCGCTCACCAGTTCGAGCTGTACACCGGGGTGCGGCCGACCCCGGAGCAGGTGCTCGCGGCATCCGCTTTCTCGCGTCAGTAGAGGGCGGCACCGGTGGGAGGCCGTCTCAATACAGGAATTCGGCGTCGAAGGAATCAAGGTCGACCCTGACGCCGTTCAGGGTGCGCTCGAACTCCTGCTGCACGCCGATCCGCAGGTTGCCCGAGTCATTCCAGCCGCCGTACGGCACCGGTTCGGGTGCGAGGACGTCGGCAGTCCAGCTCGGATAGTCGAGGGGACCGGTTGCGGTGTCCCACAGGGCGACGTCGGAGAATTCGGTCGTTTCTCCCATCAGGAGCGGCCACATCGCCGCTCCGCTATAGACGACCGGGCGCACTCCGAGCTCCTGCACCCCCGTGATCATGTCCCGGGTGAGGGGCGGGCTGCCGGTCTCGATGTCGAGGGCGAAGAACTGGAGCCGGGTGCTGTACGGACCCGTCGCAGCGATGCCGGCCTGCCAGCAGGCGGGATTGCGGGTGTATGCGGCGACCTTCAGCCCGGCGTCGAGGGCCATCTGCAGTTGCGGCTGGGCGTGGGCCGCGGGGGTGCAGGTGCCCCAGTCGGTCGACGCCAGAATGTAGAGCCGGAATCCCTCGGCATAGGCTGCGGTGAACCACGCCGGGTCGGTGATGACCTGGTCGGAGTCGAGGGCCTTCACCGAGGACGCTGCCGCGGCAGCGGGGACTGTCTCTGACACGGAGTGCGCGGCAGCGGCAGCGGTTGCTACTGTCCGGACCTCCGCCTCGGCGCGCGGCGCGGCCGCCGTGACACCCGCGACGATGAGCGCCGCCGCCAGGATGCCGACGCCGGCTCGCCTTCCGATCCGGCCCGGTCGCACTATCGAGGCCTGAGTAATCCTGCCCATTCGTCACTCCACGTTCGGGTCGCGCGAGGTTTGAGCTTCCACTTTCGGCATCCAGTGTGCTGCGCCCCCGCGGGCCACGGAAGTCCGTCCCGGCGATTTCCCAGCCTCGAGCGAAGCGCTGTTTCCGTCCGCCGGCCCGGTCGCCTCAGGAGGACGGCGCCGTGAAGTCAAGGTCGGTAGTGGTCACCGTGCCCGCTGTCCGCCCGGGGGCCATGTGGTATTCCCAGTACAGGTTGGTGTGGGCGATCACCAGGTCCGGCGGCGGCGCACCAAAGCCGCTCAGGTCCTCGGTGGTGTGGGCATCACTGACGAGGATGGCGTCGTAGCCGCGGACGATCGCGCCGTGGAGCGTCGACCGGATGCACTCATCCGTTTGCGCACCGGCGATCACAAGACCGCCGATGCCGCGTTCGGCGAGCACGGACTCGAGGTCGGTGTCCTCGAAGGCGTCGGCGTACGCCTTGTGCACGAGCGGTTCCGCCTCGAGGCGCACGAGTTCGGGTACGAGCTGCCAGGAAGCACTCCCCTGCGGCTGGTCGTCGTTGTGGTGCTGCACCCAGATGAGGTCGACGCCGGCGGCTCGCGCCTTGTCGACTACGGTGCTGACGTTCCCGACGATCGCGTCCCGATCGTAGGCGTCTTTCACGAAACCGGTCTGGACGTCGATGACGAGCAGAGCGGTGTTCGGCCGGTTGTCGAGGGTGGTCACGATTCCTCCTCAGAAGCTGTCGGACGGTGTCACGAGGCCACGCTACGCCGCGGCGCCGTTCGCCGCGAGTGGCTGTCGCTCCTTGATACAGTGACGACCATGGACATGCGACTGGAGCTTGTGCCGTTGCCCGTTGCGGACGTCGAACGGAGCAAGGCCTTCTACGTGGATATTGTCGGCTTCCACCTGGATCACGATGTGCAGCCAGGCAACGGAATGCGGATCGTGCAGCTGACCCCTCCGGGCTCGGCGTGCTCCGTGGTCATCGGGACCGGCATGGGGAATGGACCTGAGCACGGCACGGTCAAGAACCTGCACCTGGTCGTCTCCGACATCGGCGCGGCACGGGACGAACTCGTGAACCGTGGCCTGCAGATCACCGAGATCCACGACATGGGTGGCGTCAAGTACGCGTACTTCAGCGATCCTGACGGCAACTCCTGGGCGCTTCAGGAAATCGGCCGGTACGCGAAGCCTGCCTGACGCGCACCCGAACCCGCTTCGTACCAGCTCGTGGAGCTTCCCAGGCTGATCTCGTGATCCACGCCGAAAGGAAGCACCATGAAGGCCTTTGTCATCACCGCGCCCGGGGAAGCATCCGTGCAGGATGTCGCCCCGCCGGTTGCGGGGCCCGGCCAGGTCGTCGTCGATGTCGCGAGAGTCGGCGTCTGCGGAACCGACGTCGAGTTCTTCACCGGCGAGATGCAGTACCTGCACGACGGCAAGGCCCGGTACCCGATGCGGATCGGCCATGAGTGGGCCGGGACCGTGACCGCGCTCGGCGCAGGCGTCGACCGGCGGTGGCTCGGTCGCCGGGTCACCGGTGACACCATGCTCGGCTGCGGGGTGTGCCGTCGGTGCCTCCGCGGCCTGCAGCATGTCTGCGAGTTCCGCTTCGAGGTCGGCATCCTCGGCGGCTTCCCCGGTGCCCTCGCCGAACAGCTCGCGGTGCCCGCCACCTCGCTGTTCGAGCTGCCCGACACCGTCGACGACGTGCTCGGCGCGCTCGTCGAACCGGGCGGCAACGCGCTGCGTTCCGTTCGGGGTGCAGCACTGGAACCCGGCGACCGGGCGCTCGTCCTCGGAGCGGGCACGATCGGTCTGCTCATCGCCTTGTTCGCCCGGCAGCATGGTGCAGAGGTGCACGTGATGGGACGGTCCGCGCGCTCACTGGACTACGCCAGGAGCCTCGGCTTCGACGGAGTCTGGACCGACGCCGACCTGCCGGAGTCGCCCTTCGACGCCGTCATCGACGCCTCCAACGCGGCCGCCCTGCCCGCCCGCGCCCTCGACCTGGTCGAGCCGGGGAAGCGCGTGGTCTACGTCGGTCTCGCCGGCAGCCCGAGCCTGGTCGACACCCGAACCCTCGCTCTCAAGGACGTGACGGCGGTCGGCATCCTGAGCGCCTCCCCGGGGCTCAGGGGCACGATCGACCTCTACGCGAGCGGTGCCGTCGACCCGCGCCCGCTCGTCGCCGCGACGGTCGGGCTCAGCGGTGTGCGAGAGATCCTGGCCGGGCATCGCCCCGCCGGCGCCGGCCTCGGTCCCAAACTGCACGTCGACCCCCGGCTCGCCTGACGTCGTTCCCGACAACGCCGCCAAAAACGTCACCGCCCCGCACTGCACCGATTCGATTCGATTCGATTCGATTCGACGGAGCGTCTCCCGCGCCGGCGTTCGCGAGAGTGCGCTTTCGGCCGTTGAATCGCAGGCAAAGTCAAGCGGCCTTCAGGGCCACACGTGCACTCTCGGGGCACGGCGGGGCGAGCGGATGCGGGGCGACGCGGGAATGTGGAGCGGTGCAGGTCATGCGAGCAGCTTCTCGAAGCAGAACGAGTGCGGGATCGCCTCGATGTACGGTTCGTAGATCGGGATCGGCGTGTAGCCGATCTTCTCGTAGAGGGCGACCGCATCCGGTTGCTTGCTGCCGGTCTGCAGGATGAGCCGCGGCACGCCGGCGGCACGGGCGATGCGCTCGAGCTCGTTCATCAGGGCACGGCCGACCCCGCGCCCGCGCTGGTCGTCGGAGACGATCACGCGCTTGACCTCCCAGTCGCCATCATGGGTGCGCAGGGCCGCGTGGGCGATGGGGGTGCCGTCGCCGTCGACCACGAGCACGGTCGCGAGAATGTCGGCGGGGTCGATCCTGAGCGCCGCGGTCACGGCGTCATCGAGTTCGGGGCTGCCAGGGCCGGCGTAGCGCGCGGTCATCTCCACGTCCATCCGCGCGCGCAGCACGGCGGCGCGCGGGTCGTCCCACTCCACCCGCTCGAAACGGAACAGGCGTTCGGTACTGCCACTCATCGTCGGGTCCTTCATCTGCGTCTGCTCGGGTGTGTGCAGTGCGATCTCTGCAATCGCACAGCCTACCGACCCGGGGGCGGATGCCGCCGCGTCCACCCCCCGGGGCGTGGCCGGGGCGGATGCCGTCAGGTCCACCTCCGGGGCATGGCCGGGCCGGGACAGGCGAGGTTAGGCGCTCGCGGCGAGGCCCTCCGCGAGCGGCGTCGTCGGCCGTCCGATCAGGCGGGCCAGGTCGCCGCTCGTCTCGCCGAGCAGCCCGTCGCGGATGTTGGCGTCGAGACCGACGACGAAGCCCACCGTGCCCTCGTCGAGGCCGAAGGACGCGAGCAGCTCCGCGTGTGCTGCGGGTGTCAGGTTCCGGAAGGCCACCGATGAGTCGATGAGGGTTCCGATCGTGGCTGCGAGTTCGGCGAAGTCCCAGGCGTGGTCGCCCGAGAGCTCGAGGGTCTTGCCCGCGAGCGAGTCGTCGAGGATGGCCGCGGCCGCGGCATCCGCATAGTCGGCCCGGCTCGCGCTCGCGACCCGGCCGTCGCCGACGCTCGCGACGATCTCGCCGGCCTGGCGTGCCTTCTCGATTTCACCGGTGTAGTTCTCGGTGTACCAACCGTTGCGCAGGATGGTGAAGGGGACCCCCGAGGCGATCAGGAACTCCTCGGTGGCCTTGTGCTCCGGGGCCAGCACGAGCGCGGAGGTCGTGGCCTTCGGGGCGCTCGTGTAGACGATGCGCCCGACGCCGGCGGCCTGGGCGGCCGCGATCACGGCGGTGTGCTGCGGCACGCGCTGGCCGACCTCGCTGCCGGAGACGAGCATCAGCACGTCGCCCGGTTCGACGACGGCGGTCACGGTCTCGGGGTTGCCGTAGTCGAGGACTGCGGTGCGCACGCCGAGTGCGGCGAGAGCGGACAGCTTGTCGACATTGCGGGCTGTCGCAACGATGCTCTCCGGGGCCGCGCCGCGGGCGAGGAGGGATTCGACGATGAGGTGGCCGAGGTGACCAGAGGTGGCGGTGACGATGTATGACATGTGTTGTCCTTTCGGTGGCGTGTCAGAGTCAACCACGGGACGGCCGAGCACCTTCCCGCGCACAGGTACCCACCTTTAGGTAAGCTACCTGCATGAAGGTTAGTTTCGACGTCTCGCGGGCGCGTCCCGGTGCCGTCGCCGGCGTCTACCCGGCCAAATGCGCCACGCGCACCGTGCTCGACCACGTCACGAGCAAGTGGGGCGTGCTCATCCTGCTCGCCCTGCAGCAGGACTCGCTCCGCTGGGGCGAGCTCCGGCGGTCCATCGAGGGCATCAGCGAGAAGATGCTCGCATCGACCCTGCGCACCCTCGAGTCAGACGGCTTCGTGAACCGGGAGGCGCAGGCGACGATCCCGCCGCGCGTCGACTATGAGTTGACGGCCAGGGGCCACGAGCTCGCCGACCGCCTCGTCCCCCTGATGGACTGGATCGCGGACAACGCCGACGAGATCACCGGCACGCCCGCTTTCCCTGACGCGAAAGCGGGTGAATCGTCGTTCTGAGCGCGACAGAACGACGATTCACCCGCTTTCGCGGGCGGCGCGGGCGCTTGTGGTCAGATGGTGGTACTGACGATCGAGGGCGCGAGTGAGGGAACGCACCTGCTTCATCTGCTCTTCATCCGCGCGGCATTGGCGCTCCCGCTCGAAGTCATCCTTGCAGCCCGTCCCGTAGGCGAGGGAGATCGCTCGCAGCGCCCTGCCGCTCCGTTCTGCAGCGAGGAGCGCGGCCAGCCGTTCCGATTCCGCGGCAAGGGATGCCCGCTCTGCTACGAGACGTTCGAGTCGGGGATCCATATGCGCGCCTTTGCTCACGGGGAAGTCAACGGTCATCAGAGCCCGCCGACTTCAAATGATTATAGAGAGTGGATTCTCGATACAGGCCACGAACTGCGCCATCCATTCGGCGGCCACCGCACCGTCGACCACACGGTGATCGGCCGAGAGGGTGACGGTCATCACGGTGCCGACCGAGAGCTGTCCCGCGTCGACGACCGGCCGTTGTTTCGCGGTGCCGACGGCGAGAATGCCGGACTGGGGCGGGTTCAGGATGGCCGAGAACTGGTCGACCCCGAACATGCCGAGATTCGAGACGGCAAAGCTGCCGCCCTCGAGTTCCTCTTGCCTCAGCTTCCCCTTCCGCGCCCGTCCGGCGAGGTCGGCGACCCTCTCGCTGATGCTCGTCAGCGTGAGGCCTTCGACGCCACGCAGGACCGGAGTGAGCAGTCCCGTTTCGGTGGACACCGCCACCGAGAGATCGACGTGCTCGAATCGTCTCGTAGCGGTCTCGGTCCAGATCACGTTCGCGGCGGGCACCCGGACAAGCGCTACCGCGACGGCCTTGACCACAAAGTCGTTGACCGAGATCTTCCGCGGCGACGTCGCGTTGATCTCGCCGCGGAGGGCGAGGAGGCGCTCGACGCGGCAGTCCGCCGTGATGTAGAAGTGTGGAACCGTCGACTTGCTCTCGGTCAGGCGGCGCGCGATCGCCCGTCGCATCCCCGTGTGGGGAACATCGGTGAATCCGGAGGCGTCGACCACGGATGTGCCGGTGGTGCGGGCCGAGAGTGCCGCTGGAACGGACACCGCAGGAGACGCCACAGGCATGACGGGCTCGGGCCGGGACTCGGCTGCAGACACGGGCGCGGGCTTGAGGGTGTCGAGGTCCCGGCGCACGATCCGCCCGTTCGGGCCACTGCCGACGACGCGGGATAGGTCGAGCGCGCGTTCCCTGGCGATGCGGCGCACGAGCGGACTGGCGAATTGACGCTGGCCGCTGGCTGCGGCGAGCGGTACCTGCGCCCCGTCCGGGGCCGATTCGGCCGGGACCACTCCGACCGGCGTCGCCGCCTCCGCGGCCGCCGTCACCGGGGTCGCCGGCCCTGCCTGCTCCGGGACGTCCCCGGCGAGGAAGGCATCGATGTCCGACTCCGCCTCACCGACGGCGGCGATCACGCCGATCGGCACGCCCACTTCGACGGGCACGCCCTCGGGGACGATGACGCGCGCGAGCACACCTTCCGTCTCGGCGCGGTACTCGACGACCGCCTTCTCCGTTTCGATCTCGGCGAGCGGCTGGCCGATCGCCACAGTGTCGCCCACCTTCACCAGCCAGGTCTGGATGGCGGCTTCTGCGGCATTGGCGAGCACCTCCGGCATGCGCACGAGCGTTGCCATCAGCGGGTTCCCAGACCGAGCTTGATGATCTCGAGGCCGGCGACGACGTCCTCGGTGTGCGCAATGGCCGCCCGCTCGAGCACGCGTGAGATGCTCGGGCTTGCCTCGCCGCCGGTCACGCGTTCGACCGGCTGGTCGAGGTAGTCGAAGAACCGGCGTTGGATCTCATCGGACAGCCAGGCACCATACGACGTGCCGCGGGCCCCCTGTTCGACGATGAGCACGCTGTTGGTCTTGCGGATGCTCGTGCCGATGGTCTCCCAGTCGATCGAGGCCCGGTCGAGCCAGCGCAAGTCGACGACGTCGGCGCTCATGCCGGTCAGTTCGACGGCCTCGATGGAGTGCTTGACCATGGACAGGTAGCTGATCACGGTGACGTCGGTGCCTTCACGGCGCAGGGCCGCCTTCCCCAGCGGGATGAAGTAGTCGAGGTCGCCGGCGGGCACGTCACCGCTGTCGGCATAGAGGTCGACATGCTCGATGACGAGCACCGGGTCCTGCAGGGCCAAAGCGGTGTTCATCAGGCCGATGTAGTCAGCCGCCGATGACGGTGCGACGATCCGCCAGCCGGGGCTCGTCGCGAAGATGCCCGCGGGGTCCATCAGGTGCTGCGAGCCGTAGCCGCTTCCCATCGCGACCTTCGTGCGCAGCACGAGGGGCACCGGATTCTCGCCGCCGAACATGTGCCGCGCCTTGCCGATCTGGTTGAAGACCTGGTCGGCGGCCACCCACATGAAGTCCGGATACATGAATTCAACGACCGGGCGGTAGCGCCCGTCGAGCGCCATCCCGCCGCCGAGGCCGGCGAACGCGTTCTCGCTGATCGGCGTGCCGAGCACACGGCCCTCGAACTTCTTCGCAAGCCCCTTGGTGGCGCCGTTCGTGCCGCCGTTGAGGCGGTGCACGTCTTCGCCGAGCACGACGATCCGTGCGTCCTCTGCCATGCGGCGGTCCATCACGCCGGCGACGGCGTCGACGAACTTCTTCGTTTCGAGCTCGCCCCGGTATTCGGTCGGCTCGAGCGTGCGCAGTCCGGTCAGTTCGCTCGCGTCGCCCCGCACCCCGACGTTGACGAAGTCGACGTCGGGCCAGAGCTCCGGCCGGATCCGGCGCTTCCCCGCCGACTCCGGGTCGGCCTCGAGCAGCTGGGCCACTGCATCCCGCATCGCGGACTGGGCCTGCTCGCGCACCGCGGCGATGCCGGCCGTGTCGATCTGGCCGAGCGCGATCATTTCGCGGGCGACCCGGTCCAGCGGGTCACGGGCCCGCCAGGCCGCCTCTTCCTCCTTGGTCCGGTAGCCGAAGGCGCTGCCCGGATACGGTCCGTTCTGGTGGAAGAAGCGGTAGACCTCGACCTCGACGACAGCGGGTCCCTGGCCGGACCGCATCACCTGCTCGGCCTCCTTCGTCGCCAGGTGCACGGCGAGCGGGTCCATACCGTCGACGCGCCAGCTGGGAATGCCGAACCCAAGCGCGCGGGCCGAGAGCCGAGGCTCACCGGTCGACTCGGCCACCGTGGTCGACACAGCGTAGAGGTTGTTCTCGATGAAGAAGGCAAGCGGCAGCTTCCACGCCGAAGCGAGGTTCATCGTTTCAAGGACCGAGCCGATGTTGGTCGCGCCGTCCCCGAAGTAGCTCACCGTGACATCCGTCGTTCCCGCGTGCTTCTGGGCCCAGGCGTTGCCGGCCGCGAGCGGAACCCCGCCGCCGACGATCGCGTTGGTGCCGAGCGCGCCGGCCTCGAACCACTGCAGGTGCATCGAGCCGCCGCGGCCCCGGCAGTAGCCCTGGGCGAGCCCGAGAATCTCGGCGAGGGTGCGCTGCAGCACGGTCTGAATGTCCGCGGTCACGAGCGCCGCGGGGTCGAGGGCGCCGCCGGAGACATGGTTGATCGCCTTGGCGAGGAACTGGTGGTGCCCTCGGTGCGAGCCGTTGATCGCATCCGTCGACCCGAGGCCGACGATCGAGCCGACCGCCCCGCCCTCCTGGCCGATGCTGGAGTGCGCTGGCCCGTGCACGAGGCCCTCGCCGGCGAGTTCGAGCACGGTTTCTTCGAAGGCACGGATGAGATGCAGCTGGCCGAGCATTGTGGCCAGGAGTGCCGGGTCCGCACTCGCCCAGTCCTGCGCCGTGGTGCTGAGTTCGATCCACGGGGCCAGGGGATCCAAACGTCGTCGTTCAGGCATGTGCCGGTCTCCATTGGTCGTGTCGATCGCGGGGATCGACTACATGTGACCAACACTGTATCGTTGATTGAATCCAATGCCAAGGATTGTTCGCAATATCTCCGATCAGGATGCACGCATTTCGGGTCTTTGGATACAATGAGAGAAATCAACGACGAACGAAGGAGTTCTCGATGGTCCACGGCATCCCGGGTCTGCGCGGCACGGAACACATTGGTTTCACGGTCCCCGACCTCGCCGAGGCAGAGCGGTTCCTGGTCGACGTGATCGGCTGCGAGCTCGTCTACGCGCTCGGGCCGTTCGCCCACCCCGACGACGAGTGGATGCTCGAGCACCTCGGCGTGCACCCGCGCACGGTGATGCGCGAACTCCGCTTCTTCCGGTGCGGTCACGGGCCGAATTTCGAGGTCTTCCAGTACGAACCGGCGGATGCCGCAGCTCCCGAACCGAGGAACAGCGACATCGGCGGGCATCACCTGGCGTTCTACGTGGACGACTTCGATGCCGCCCTCGAGCACCTGCGGGAGCACGGTGTGGAGATCATGGGCGCACCGACGTCGAGCTCCAGCTGGAGCACCGGCCAGCGCTGGGTCTACTTCCGCAGCCCCTGGGGCATGCAGTTCGAGCTCGTGAGCTACCCGGACGGCAAGGCCTACGAAAAGGATGCTGCCACTAAACTGTGGCATCCGGCCCACCCCGCCGAATGACCGACACCACCGACCGGACGGACCCCATGGCCAGCGCCCCCAGCCGCGACGGCAGCGCCGGCAGCCGTATCGCCACGCGATTGCGGGACGAGATCCTGTCCGGCGCATACGCCCCCGGTACCCGGATCCGCCAGGAGGACGTCGCCGAACAGTTCGGCGCGAGCCGGCTCCCCGTTCGCGAGGCGCTGCGCATCCTGGAATCCGATGGCCTCGTCACCCTCGTCGCGAACACCGGCGCCTGGGTCTCCCACCTGAGCCTCGCGGAGTGCGAGGAGATGTACCAGATCCGCGAGCGCATCGAACCCCTGCTGCTGCGCTACAGCCTGCCCAATCTGTCGCCGGAGACCCTCGGCCGCCTGCAGGAACTCGCCGATGAAATGCAGGCCGGCACGGACGTCGAAACGTTCCTGCGCCTCGACCGCGAGTTCCACCTGCTCTCCTACTCCGGCGCCGTGACGTCCATCCTGGGCGAGACCATCCACCGGTTATGGAACTCGACCCAGCACTATCGACGCGCTTTCACGACCCTGATCGGGCCCGATGTCAACCGCGCCGTCCACTACGAACACCAGTTGCTCGTCGGGGCGCTGAGGCGCGGCGACGGCGACGAGGCCGAGCGGATGCTGGCCGGCCACATCCGCCGCACCAGGCTCGAGCTGTCCACGCATCCGGCGCTCTTCGCCCAGTAGGCGGCCACTCGGGGCGCGGCATCACGAGCCGGCGCGCACGAGCACCTTGACCTGGTCGCCGGTCGGTGACAGCAGCGTGTCGAAGCCCTGGGCCACGACATCCTTCATCGCGATCTGGGCTGTCACGACCTTCTCCACCGGGTACCGACCCCTGTCGATCAGGTCGATGATGCGCGGCCAGTCGGTGACCGGGAAGCACCAGGTGCCCGAGATCGTGATGTCGTGCTCGGAGATGACCATCGGGTCGATGGCCGCAGCCTTCGTGTGCAGCCCGGTCTGGGAGATCCTCCCGGCAGAACGCACCGAGGCGATCGCCGCCTGCAGCGCCCGCTCGTTCCCCGAGCATTCGATCACCGCGTCGACACCGATACCGTCTGTCCGGTCGCGAAGCCAGCCCGGCACGTCGACGGCGGTCGGGTCGAGCACCACTCCGACGTCGAAGCTGCGCACGAGCGCCGCGCGCACCGGATTGACCTCCGAGACGAAGACGTTCGCCCCGAGCGAGGCTGCGTAGAGCGACGCGAGGGCGCCGATCGGACCGGCCCCGGTGATCAGAACGTTGTCGCCGGGGCGCACACGGGCGGTGTCCACCCCGTACGCCGCGACAGCGCCCGGTTCGACGACGGCGCCCTGCAGGTCGGACACGCCGTCGGGGAGCACTGTGACGTTCGCTGCGGGCACGATGGCGAGGTCGGCGATGCCGCCCCACTGGTAGCTGAGCCCGACGGCGGCCATCGTGCGGCAGAGGTGGTTCAGTCCCCTGCGGCAGAAGTAGCAGTGCCCGCAGGACAGCAGCGGCATCACCGACACCCGCTCGCCCGGCCGCACCGCGGTCACCCCCTCGCCGACCTCGACCACTTCGGCCGAGAATTCGTGGCCCAGAATCTGCGAGCCGCACGCCCCGGTGAGCGGATGCGGTTCCCGCGGAATCACGATCGGGCCCTGGGCGTATTCGTGCAGGTCGGTGCCGCAGATGCCGCACCACAACGGCCTGACCAGGATTTCGCCTGCGCGGGGCGACTCGGGAGCCGTGACCTCCTCGACGCGGATGTCGCCGGCTCCGTGGAAGACGGCAGCCCTCATGGACGGGGGTCCAGCAGCTCGGCGCGGACGAACTCGAGTTCGCGGGTCACGTAGTCGGTGATGTCGCCGGTCTTGAGGTGCGCCGGGAGCACGTCCCAGGTATACGTCTCGATTTCCAGGTGGTCGGAGAGCGGTGTCTCACGGTGCATCTGCAGCGCCTGCTGCACGGCGAACCGCGTCGTGACGAACGGGCCGAGTTCCTCGAGGAAGACCGGAACGTGGAAGTGGGTGCGGATCTCGGTGGGCACCGGGTGCTCCTCGAACGCGTCGAGCGCGTCGCCGAGGGTGAGGAACTTCGTGACCGCACCGTCCTGGCGCATCGTCGTCTGGCTCAGGTAGATCGTGTCGGTGAAGACGCGCAGCTGGGGGACGAGTGCAGGAGTGAGGTCCCTGACCCAGAGCGCCGCCGCCTCCTGGAGCTTGAAGATCGGGATCCCGGCGTCGACCAGGCTGCGGAGCGATGCCGGAATATCCTCGAATCCGACGGACTGGTGGCCGATGTCGAAGACGATGCCGAGGTATCGGCGCATCGCACCTTCGGCCTCCGACAGGGGCAGCACGGCGAGCCGGGCGAGCTCGGCGATGCCCTGCGGCGAGTAGACCCGCTCGGTGAAGAACGCGACGGTCTCCGCCGTGGTCTCCAGGAAGCACGCGGGCTCCGGCTCGAGGGCGAGCTTGACCCGCCGACCCGTGCGCGCCTCGAGCTCGACGAGGTGGGCGACGACCAGGAACAGGTTGGTGGTGAACCGGGCGACGTAGTCGTCGTCCGTGACATTCGGAGCGAACGCGAGTGGGGCCGTCTGGATGCTGGGGCTCACGTCCGCCGGAGCGATCTCCGCGAGGATGTCCGCGACCGAGTTCGTATATGCGACCCTGTCGTCGGTCGACCAGTCCGGTTCATAGACCCGTTCCATCACCAGATCGCCCTTGAACGGCCCATACGGGAACGCGTTCACCGTGTAGACGTACAGGTCGTTGTCGTCGAGGAATGTCCGGAGCTCTGCCCGTTCTCCAGGGCTTGCTGCGAGGGTCTTCGCCGAGTCGGCCGAGATGCGCAGTGAGACGCCGAAGCGCTGATCGGGCGAGACCCGGGCTTTGACGTCGGGGACGAAGGTGTGCAGGCTCTCCTTCATCTCCGCCCACGTGTCGCCCGCGTGCACGAGGGTGGAATATGACAGGTGGCCGAGGCCGCGTCCGAGATCCATGGAGGTCTGGTCCTTTTCCGCCGGTCATCCGGCTCACATCGTCGTGATATCAAGGAAGGGTGTCGTCGTCTAAGACGAGAGTGAACACCCGTTAAGTATTCCTTAACACACAGGCTACGACGGCTCCAGCATCGCTGTCAACCGAACGCCTGACGCGTGCCTTACGGAATGGATCGGCTAAGCGTGCGCGCCGTGAACGAACCAGATTCCCTGGACGTCGATGCTTCCGGTGTTCTTCAGGCTGTGCGGGATCGAGGAATCGAAGCCGAGCGACTCGCCCGCATGCAGCGTGAATGCCTCGTCGCCGATCGTCACCTGCAACTCACCCGCGATGACATAGCCGTACTCGTAGCCGGCGTGGGAGACGGTGTCGCCCTCGTCCGTCGACGTGGCTCCCGGCGCGTAGACGATCTTCATGAAGTTGACGTCGCGCTCCGGCGTGGCGGCAAGACGTTCCCAGTTGACCCCTGCGGCCATGTTGAGCCGCGACCGATGAGAGGGATGCACCACGGAGACCCGGTTCGCATACTCGGACGGATGCCACGCCTCCGAGGGATTCGTCACGTCGCCCCGATTCAGGACTTCTTCGGGGTGGACTGCCGGAACTCCAGGGTCGAGGGCCGGTTTACTCTCGAAGAGGTCGTCGACGGACACGTTCAGCAACTGGGCGAAGGCATACAGGGTCGCGACGGACGGCTGTGACTTGCCGTTCTCGATCTGGGAGACGAAGGAGGGCGAAACGTCGACCTGTCTGGCCAGCTCGCGCAACGTCAGGCCGGCCTTGAGCCTGATGTCTTTCAGCCGAGACCCTAAATTGTCCATCATGTTCCTCTGTCACACATCAGCATGACGACGACGAGGACCTGCCTCGCATCATCATTGAAGCCCGGCTATACACCCCACGCTCCGGAAAAAAGGTGAGTACGGACAAATATACACAGGAAGAGCCCCGAATACCCCGCCACTAGGGCCAAATCGGCGGTTCTGGCGGTTCCGGCGCGGCTTGCCGGGAATTCCAATGTTAAGTATCATTGAACACCTCAGGACGGCGACAAGGAAGTCCCGTCCATCAGGAAAGGATCGACTTGTGACATCCCCCTCAACAGTTCCCCGGCGGCGCGCGCTCATCGTCGGAGCGACGGGCATCACGGGCCAGACGGTCGTGAAGCAGTTGGTCGACGCGGGCTGGGACGTGACCGGCCTCTCGAGGCGAGGCCACTCCGAGACGCCCGGCATCACCGCCGTGACGGCAGACCTCCTGGACCCCGAGTCCCTCGCCGCCGCGCTCACGGGCACCCGACCGGAACTCGTCGTGATCACGGCGTGGGTGAAGCGGGATACCGAGACCGAGAACATCGAGGTCAACAGCGCCCTCGTGCGCAACGTGCTCGCGGCGCTCGAAGGCGAGAAGTCGGTCAGGCACGTGGCCCTGATGACCGGGCTCAAGCACTACCTCGGCCCGTTCGACAACTATGCGACCGGCGTCACCGCGGAGACCCCGTTCCACGAGGACGAGCCACGGCTGCCGCAGCCGAACTTCTACTACGCGCAGGAGGACGAGCTGTTCGGGTCCGCCGCCCGGAACGGCTTCACCTGGAGCGTGCACCGCGCACACACCGTCTTCGGGTTCGCAACGGACAACGCGATGAACATGGTGCTCACCCTCTCCGTCTACGCCGCGATCTGCAAGGAACTCGGGCTGACGTTCACCTTTCCCGGCTCAGCCACCCAGTGGAACGGCGTCACAGACGTCACCGACGTCGACCTGCTCGCCGAGCAGATCATCTGGGCGGGCACGCACCCGGAGGGTGCCAACGAAGCGTTCAACATCGCCAACGGCGACGTCTTCCGCTGGCGCTGGCTCTGGCCGCGGGTCGCCGCGATCTTCGATGTTCCCTGGGCCGGTTTCGAGGGCGAACCCCGCCCGTTGACCGCGCAGATGGCCGGCAAGGACGAGGTCTGGAGCGCCATCGCCGAACGGGAAGGACTCGTCGAAACGGACGTCACCCGCCTCGCTTCCTGGTGGCACACCGACAGCGACCTCGGCCGCAACATCGAGTGCTTCACCGACATGAACAAGAGCCGCCAAGCCGGGTTCCTGGGCTTCCGGTCCACGCCGGACAGCTTCCTCGACAAGGTGGAGCGGTACCGCGCGGCGAAGATCATCCCCTAGGCCGTTTCCCCCACCCCAAAGACGGATGTCCCGGACAAGCAGCGCTCGTCCGGGACATCCGTCGTTCAGATCTGTTCGCTATGCGGGCAGCACGGCGTCGAATTCGATGTGCGCCTTGATCGTGGTCGCCGGGTGGTGCGCGGCCTCCAGGGCGCCCAGTGCGTCGGCGGCCCCGAACCTCTGGGTGACGAGCGGGCTCAGGTCGATTCCGGTGTGAGCGAGGAAGCGCAGGGTTTCCGGCCACACTCCGGGCGAGCCGACCGAACCGGTGATCTTGAGCTCCTTGGACTGGATGAGCCCGAGCTTCGCCGGCGCCTCGCGCCCGACGTCGATGCCGATGTAGGCGACCCGGCCCCGGAAGGCGGCGAGTTCGAGCGCCTGGGCCATGACGGCCGGCCGGCCGCTCGCCTCGACGACGACATCCGCTCCGCGCCCGTCCGTCTGCTCGTTCAGGAACTCGACGATATCGTCGGGGTGCACGGCGTGGCGGGCGCCGAGTCGCAGCGCGGCATCGCGTCGTTCTGGCGAAGGCTCTACGACGATCGTCACGGCGCCGAGGGCCGAGGCGGCCGCGGTGACGGCGAGTCCGATCGGTCCGGCACCGAGCACGACGAGGGTGTCGCTCGCGTTGACGTTCCCGACCCGCATCAGCGCGTAGTACGCGACGCTGAACGGCTCGACAAGAGCGCCGTTCGTGTACGACACGCTCGCGGGAAGCTTGTGCAGCCATTCGGGCCTGGCCACGAAGAACTCCGCGGCCGCACCGCTGATCGAGAACCCGAAGTGGTCCTCCCCGATGACACACTCGCCGACGACCCGATCGCCGGCCGCGAAGTCCTGCACCCGGTTTCCCACCGCGACCACCTCACCGGACCATTCGTGTCCGGGAATGATCGGGTACTCGAACGGGATGATGTACCGACCCTCGAGCAGGTCGATGTCGGAGTGGCAGACCCCGACGGATCGCGCGGCGACGAGCACTTCGTCGGCTCCGATCGCGGGGATGGGCAGCTCGTCAATCCGGGGAACATTCTGTTCCGCGAAGCGCAGCGCTTTCATAACGGGATTCCAATCGTGGGGACGGAGAGGGTGCGCGAGGGGTGCGCGTCAGTGTGGATCGAGGTCAGCCGTGTGAATCGACGTCAGCGTGCGTTGACGAGGACCTTGACCTGGTCGCCGGTCGGCGAGAGCAGGGTTTCGAAGCCCTTCTCGACGACATCCGCCATGCTGATCTGGGCGCTCACGACCTTCTCGACCGGGTACCGGCCGCGGGCGATCAGGTCGATGATGCGCGGCCAGTCCGTGACGGGATAGCACCAGGTGCCTGCGAGGGTGATGTCGTGTTCGGAGAGGACCATGGGGTCGATGGCCGCCTGCCTGGTGTGCAGGCCGGTCTGCGAGATGCGCCCGGCCGAGCGCACCGAGGCGATGGCCGTCTGGAGGGCCCGTTCGTTGCCCGAGCACTCGATCACCGCGTCGACGCCGATTCCCTCGGTCTGGTCCTTGACCCAGGCGGCGACGTCGATCTTGGACGGATCGATCACCTCGCCCACGTCCAGGCTCCTCGCGAGCGCGACGCGGGTCGGATTGACCTCGGAGATGAACACGCGGGCACCGAGCGCCGAGGCGTAGAGCGAGGCGAGTGCGCCGATCGGACCGGCGCCGGTGATGAGCACGGTGTCCCCCGGCCGGACCTGCGCCGTGTCGACTCCGTAGGCGGCCACGGCTCCCGGCTCGACGAGGGCGCCCTGGAGGTCGGAGACGGAATCGGGCAGCACGCTCACGTGACTGGCCGGCACGACCGCGAGTTCCGAGATTCCTCCGGAGGCGAAGCTCAGGCCGACGCAGGCCATCGACTGGCACAGGTGGTTCAGGCCGCGGCGGCAGTAGTAGCAGCTGCCGCAGTACAGCAACGGCATCACGGACACCCGCTGGCCGACGCGCACCGACCGCACGCCGGAACCCACCTCGAGCACTTCCGCCGAGAACTCGTGCCCGAGGATCTGCGGGGCGGTGGCCCCGGTGAGCGGATGCGGGTGCGAGGGAATGACGATCGGCCCCATGGCGTACTCGTGGAGATCTGTGCCGCAGATGCCGCACCAGTACGGCCGCAGCAGCACGTCGAGGCTGCCGAGGGGTGGCGGTCCGTCCACGTCTTCGATGCGGATGTCGTGCGCGCCGTGGAAAACTGCTGCCTTCATGCTGCCCCTTGTCGTGGATCGAAGAGTACCTTGCCCTCGAGCCGGCCCGTCGCGAGTCGCTCGAGCTGTTCGGCGAGGTCGTCAAGAGGTCGGACGGAGTCGAGAAGTTCGGTGCCCAGATTGGTCGTCGCCAGAATACCCAGAGCGGGGGCGAGGTCGGTGCCGCACACGTGCGCAAGCGTCGTCCGCACGGTGATCTCACGCATGACGAGCGAATGGATGTCGACCAGCTGCTCGGCGGACGGCAGCCCGACCTGGAGGATGGTTCCGCCCTTGCGCACCATCGCGAGGGCATTGTTCAGTTGTCCGGGCGCCCCGCTGGCCTCGATCACGACGTCGGCGCCGAACGGCCCGATGGCCTCGGCGACGCGGGCGGCGGCATCCGCACCTGCCTCGACGACCCGTGTCGCGCCGAGGCGACGGGCTCGCTCGAGCCGCGCCCCCGGGAAGTCGATCACGGTCACGTCGGCGGACACGAGCGATTTCAGCCCGGCGAGCACGAAGGAGCCGATCGCCCCCGCCCCGATCAGGACCACGCGGTCACCGTCACGCACCCCGGACCGACGGGCGGCGTGCAGGCCGACGGCGAGCGGCTGGGCGAGGCCAGCGAGGTCGATCGGGAGTCCCTCGGGAACGAGGACGAGGGTGCTCTCCGGGCAGGAGACGAACTCGGCCATACCGCCGTCGGTGTTGAGCCCCAGTGTGTAGTACCGGTCGCAGAGATTCGTGCGACCTTCCGCACACCGGTCGCAGACGCCGCAGGACACACCCGCACCGCTCGCGACGATGTCGCCGACGGAAAAGTGGCTCGACTCGTCGACCTCGAGGACCTTCCCGACGAATTCGTGGCCGGGAATCATCGGGCCGGTCTGGCCGGTGACGGGGTGGCGGTGCTGCACCGGGAAGGTGAGCGGGCCGGCCTTCCACTCGGTGGCGTCCGTTCCGCACATGCCGCTGCGCAGCACCTCGAGCAGCGCTTCGCCCGGAGCCCGGACGGGCGCGGGCACCTCCTCGAGGCGGACATCGTGATCAGCGTGGTAGACCGCGGCGCGCATCGGCGCCCTACTCGGCTTCGCCGCGACCGGCGGCGGTGTTGAGGTGCGACTGGGAGTCGCGCACCAGGGACAACGGCCCCCCGACGCTGTAGTAGCGCTGGCCGGCAACGAGCAGGTCCTCTGCCGGGAACTTGGTGATCACCTGGCACCCCGTGGCGGTGACGACGACTTCTTCTTCGATGCGGGCCGCCCCGATGCCGTCGGCGGACGGCCAGTAGGTCTCGAGGGCGAAGACCATGCCCTCCACGAGCACCTCCGGGTGGTCGAGGGACACGAGCCGGGAGAAGATCGGCTTCTCCCAGATGGACAGGCCGACGCCGTGGCCGTACTGCAGGGCGAAGGCGGCTTCCTCGTCGGGGAAGCCGAATTCCTGGGCCGTCGGCCAGACCTTGACGATGTCGGCGGTGGTGGCCCCCGGGCGCACGAGCGCGATAGCCCTGTCCATGTACTGGCGGGCGATCTTGTAGGCGTCGTGCTGCGCCCGGCTCGCCGACCCGACCGCGAAGGTGCGGTAGTAGCAGGTGCGGTAGCCCTGGTAGCTGTGCAGGATGTCGAAGAAGGCGGGGTCGCCCGGCCGGATCAACCGGTCGGAGAAGACGTGCGGGTGCGGTGAGCAACGCTCCCCCGAGATGGCGTTCACTCCCTCGACGTACTCAGACCCCAGGTCGTAGAGCACCTTGGAAACCAGCCCGACGGCCTCGTTCTCACGCACGCCCGGCCGCAGGAATTCATACAGGGATTCGTACGCGGCATCCACCATCGACGCGGCCTGCGTGAGCAGCGCGATCTCGTCACCGGTCTTGACCGCCCGGGCGTTGAGGAACACCTGCTGGCCGTCGACGACGCGGATCCCCTCCTTCTGCAGGGCCATCAGGATGGGCAGCTCGATCACGTCGACGCCGAGTGGCTCGTTCTGCAGGCCGAACTTCTCCAGTTCGCGCTTGATCTTCTTGGCGACGCCCTCGGCGATCCCCGCGTCGGGGTGGAAGGCTCCGCGGAGGGTCGAGATTCCGGCGCGGGCACCGTTCTCGGCCCGCGGCCGGACCGCGCCGTGGTGCGGAGCGTGCGGGTCGGCATCCGCTTCGGCCGTCGTGGTCTGCAGCCAGGGGTTGTAGAGCTGGTGGTGCTTGGCCGCGGACCCGAAGTCCCAGACGATCGGGTCGCTGTGCCGGGTGAGCAGCGAGAAGCGGATGAGCTTGTCCATGGCCCAGGTTCCGATGTGGGTCGACGACATGTAGCGGATGTTGGAGAAGTCGAAGGCGAGCACGGCCCCGAGGTCCGAGCCGGACAACTCGCGCCGGAGCTTGGCGAGCCTGTCCGTGCGCAGGCGATCGAACTGGATGCGCTCCTCCCAGTCGACGGCGTTGGTTCCGAAAGTGGCTGTGGTCACGGTCGTGTCATTCCTTTGCTGAGTGTCGTGCAGAGTGTCGTGCAGAGTGCCGGAGGGCGGGCTGCCGGATCAGACGAGGATCATGCCGCCCTCGACGGGGATGACCTGACCGGTGATGCAGTCGGAATCGCTCGCTGCCAGGAACACCGCTGTGGGCACGATGTCTTCGGGCGCGGCAGGCCGGCCCATCAGGATGTCGCCGGCCATCGAGTCGAAGCGGGAGTCGCCGGCCCCCATTTCGGCGAGCTCGGATGCGCTGCCTGTGACGACGACGGTCTTTTCGGCGAGTCGAATGCCCACGTGTTCTGCTCCTTTGCAGTACGAAGTCTGGTGTCCGGTCGGGGCCGGGGTATCGCAGCAATACTATTTTGTACAGTCTCACTGCACAAGGTGTTGGTTGACATTCAACTCAGCGGCGTCGGGCTTGTCAAGCGAACACTGCCATCGGGAGGGAATCACGTTGAGCAGACCGGGCACTCACGGTAGTGTTCACTGGAACTGCACAAAGGGGTGGTTGCGCCCCAATCCGGCGCGACGGAGCGCCCGGCCGCTGGCCGGGATCCGGAAACCTCAGGACAATCTGGAAGGCGTGAACTATGTCGGACATCAGCTTTATCGGACTCGGCGAAATGGGCTCTGCCATGGCAGGCCGGCTCATCGAGTCCGGCCATTCGGTGCACGTCTGGAACCGATCGACCGGTGCGGCGGACGCCCTCGTCGCGGCCGGCGCCACCCGGGCGGTCTCCATCGCCGACGCCCTCAGCGTCGGTACCGTGATCTCGATGCTCGCCAATGACGCTGCCGCCGAAGCCGTCTTCAGTGCGGAGGCCCTCGCGGATGCGCCGGCCGGCACCCTGCACATCAACTGCGCCACGCTCAGCGTCGAGGCGACGGACCGGCTGGCCGACCTGCACTCCCTCGCCGGGATCGACTACGTGGCGGCTCCGGTGCTCGGCCGGTCCAATATCGCGGCGGCCGGGAAGCTCAATGTGGTCGCGGCAGGCACGAAGAGCGCCATAGCCAGGGCGCAGCCGTACCTCGACGCGATCGGCAAGCGCACCTGGGTCGTCGGCGAGCGGCCGAGCACGGCAAGCCTGGTCAAGATCGGCGTGAACTACAACCTCATCCACGCGCTCCAGGCCCTCGCCGAGTCGGTGACCCTGGTCGAACACGGTGGAGTCGATGGCATGACGTTCGTCGAGATCCTGACGGATGCCGCGTTCACGGGCAGTGTCTACACGGGCTACGGAAACCTGATCGCCCGCAAGGCATACAGCCCGCCCGGTTTCAGCGTCGGGCTCGGCCTCAAGGACCTGTCCCTCGCGGAGCGGGCTGCTGCTGCGAGCGGCGTCGTGCTCTCGACGGCGCCCGTGTTGCGCGACATGTTCGAGCGGACTCTCGCCGATCCCGAACTCGCGCCCCTTGACTGGTCGGCCATCGCCGAGATCACCCGCGGGCTCAGCGCCGCAGAGTGAGACGCAAGGCAGACGACAGAGCGCCGGGCCCGGATCGGGCTCGGCGCTCTGTCGTCTCGGAACCGGTGACCGGGCGGCCTACCTGAGCGCGAAGGACGTCTTCCTGCGCTTGTTGTTGCGTCGTGCGACCGAGTAGACGATCGCCGCCACCAGGATGAGCAGCCCCTGGAACAGGTACTGCCACATCTGGGACAAGCCGAGGAACGACGTCGCATTGAGGACCTGCACGAGCAGGATGGAACCGAGGAGTGTGCCGATGAAGGTGCCCCGCCCGCCGAGCAGGCTCGTGCCACCGAGCACGACCGCGGTGATGCTCGTGAGCGTGTAGCCGACGCCCTGCGCGGGGTCGCCGACCCCGATCTGCGCCATCAGCATCACGGCACCCACGAACGCGAACAGTGAGGTGGCCACATAGGCGAGGATGACGGTCCGGTTGATATTGATGCCGTTCCTGCGCGCCGATTCCTCGTTGGATCCGGTCGCGCGCAGCTTCCAGCCCCAGCGTCGCTTCTTCAGGAAGAACTCGGTCACGAGCGTGGCCGCGACGAGCACGATGAAGGCGACAGGCACCGGCCCGAGCTGCCACCCGATGATTCCGGTGACCGTCGAGTTGATGTACCCGTCCGGGGAGCTCCTGAGCAGGAAGCTGAATCCCTGCAACGCGATGTACACGGTCAGCGTCGCGGCGATGGGAGTGAACCGGGCGAACCTGATCAGCGAGCCGTTGACCACCCCGACGACGGCCGCCACGACGATCATGAGCACGAATCCGAGGACGATCATCATCACGGACTTGTCGTCGTTGATGAAGAACGACCCGATCACCACCAGGAACCCGGCGAGGGGCCCGACGGACAGATCGATACCTCCGATCAGCAGCGAGATGGTCTGCCCCAGAGCGATGAAACCGAGCGCCGTGACGAGGGTGAGCACGGAGTAGATGTTGAAGTCGGAGAGGTAGCGGGCGTTCTGGCTGAACAGGAACGACCCGAGCAGTGCAATGACACCGACCAGGAGCACCGCGGGGGCATAGTCGCCCTGCAGGAAACGACGGAGTCCGGAGTGCTTCGAGACCGATTCATCCGCGACGACGGACACCGATCGGGTCGTCGAGCGGACGGCGGCGTGGATCATGCGTTCTTCGCTGATCGCAGCGCCCTGGAGCACTTCGAGCGCGTGCCCCCGCGACATCACGATGACCTGGTCGCACAGCCCCTCGAGCTCCTTCGCGTCGGATGAGGCAACGACGACGGGGATGCCGGAGGCCGAGACCTCACGCAGGATCCGGTAGATCTCGGCCCGGGCACCCACGTCGACGCCCTGCGTCGGCTCATCGGCCACGACCAGCAGCGGCTCGGAGAGCAGCGCCCGCGCCAGGACGACCTTCTGCTGGTTGCCGCCGGACAGGGAGGAGACGACGGAATCCATCGACGCGGCCTTGACCGCGAGCGAACCCAGCGTCTCGGCCACCGTGCCCAACTCACGCTTGCGGCTGAGCAGCGGTCCCCGCTTGAACTTCGCCAGTGCCGAGACGGCGGCGTTCTCGCGCACCGAGAGGGACATCAGGAGGCCCTCGCGGTGCCGATCGGCGGGCATGTATGCCGCCTCCTGCAGGAGTTGCCGGGAGTTCAAGGTCTTGCCGGCGATGGCGACCGTTCCCGTGAAGTAGTCGAGACCGGCGAGCGCGCGCATCAGTTCGCTCTGGCCGTTTCCGACGACCCCGGCGATGCCGATGATCTCGCCCGGGCGGGCGCTGATCGAGATGTTCGCGAATCCCGAGCCGCTCAACCCGTTGATCGAGAAGTTCGTCTCGTCGTCCGGCGAGCCGATGTGCTTGGGCGGGAAGGTCGATTCGAGCTTGCGTCCCACGATCATCGCGAGCAGTTCGTCGTCGGTGATGTCGGCGACGCGGGCGCTGCCGCGGACGCGGCCGTCCCGAAGCACGGTCACCTTGTCGGCGAGCTCACGGACTTCGGCCAGGCGGTGGGTGATGTAGACGACGGCCGTTCCGTTCGACACGGACCTCCGCACACGTTCGAACAGCAGGTCGACGGATCCCTGGCCGAGGGGCGCTGTCGGTTCGTCGAGGATGAGGAGTTTCGGCTTGAGGGCAAGAGCCTTGGCGATCTCGAGCAGGTGCTTCTGGGCAACGGACAGGAGTTCCACGCGATCCTGAAGGTGCACGCTCAGGCCGGCGTCGGCGAGCAGCGCCTGAGCAGTGGCTTCCAGCGACGTACCGGACGCGAGGACCGCGGCGGGCAGGGCGACCTGCAGATTCTCCAGTACGGTCATGTCCGGGAGCACGGCGGGATGCTGGTGGACGATCGCGATTCCGAGCTGCACGGCGATGGCCGGTGTCAGCACGCCGATCGGGGTGCCCTCGAAGGTGATGCTGCCCCCGTCGGGTTGCGCCGTACCCGATGCCACGTTCATCAGCGTCGACTTGCCCGCGCCGTTCTCGCCGAGGATGGCGTGGACTTCGCCGGGCAGGATCTCGACGGAAACGTCCGAGAGGGCCGCGACGCCGGAGTAGAGCTTCGAGATGTTGGACATCACGAGGGTTGCGGGGGCGGCGGGCTCGACCTTGTCCGGCGTCGTCACGTCGACGGTGTCGTGGTTGTTCACAGTTGTGACCTTTTCCTGTCTGTGCAATGTGGGGAAACGAACCAGCCGCCGGGTCGGTCGCGACAGTCGCGACCGACCCGACGGCGGCACAGGTTGGCCTACTTCTTCAGCAGGGCCGCCTGGTCCTCAGGCGACATCTTCGCCGAGAGGTAGATGTCGCCGGGCAGGTCCTTCTTGCACTGCACGGTGCTCGGCTTTCCGCTCACGGAGTCTTCGAAGGCCGGGGCCTTGAAGACCGTGTCGGTCGGGAGCACGCCACCGGTCGCCTTCGCGACCGCGTAGTCGACGGCGAGTCGCACGTTGTCGTTTCCGGTGGCGACCGTCATCAGCTTGAAGTCCGGGTTGGCCGCGCTGTTGTCCGTGTAGAAGCAACCGAGGGAGTTTCCGTCAGAGGTGACGATGGCCGGCACGGAACGCCCGCTCTTCGCGAAGGCCGGAAGGGCGCCCACGAGCGACGGGCCGAAGTCCGAGACGATGGCGTCGATCTTCGGGTACTTCGCGATGTCCGCGGTGAGTACCTGCTGGGTGAGTGCCGGGTCCCAGTTGGTGACCTCGGGCGTCTCGCCGATGAAGACGTACTTCGGGTCGGTGATGACCGACTTCATGCCCGTCAGCTCGTCGACGGCCTGGCTGTTGCCCTTCGGCCCGCTGATGAAGAGGATGTTGCCGCCGTCGGGGAGGTTGGTCTTGAGCCAGTTACCCCAGTTCTTGCCATCGGTCACGAAGTCCGCGCCGATCCAGGCGTCGTAGTCCACGCCGTCCTTGCCGCCCGGGTCGACCCGGTAGGGAACGGTCACGACGCCGGCCTTGTATGCGCTGCGCAGGGCGGGCAGCATGGCCTGGCCGGCGTCCGGGAACACGACGAGGGCGTTGACACCCTTGGCGACCATGCCCTGGATGTCCGAGATGGCCTTCTGGGTGTCACCCTGGCCGTCCGCGTATTCGTAGCTTGTGACGCTCGGGCACAGCTTGGCCTCATCGGCACCGGCCGCCGTCGTCACCAGACGCCAGCTGTTTCCGCCGAAGCCGTCGAGCAGACCGAGGGAGATCTTTTTCGGACCACACCACGACGGTGCTCCTGCCACAGAAGTTCCGGCATCCGCCGTCGAGCCGGAGCCCGAGCTCGATGACGTTCCGCTGCAGCCCGCGAGCGCCAGCGAAGCTGCGGCGAGGGACATGACGAGCATTGCGAGACTCTTGGGACGTTTCATGTTTGATTTCCTCCATTGTGAGAGCGACGCCTCTGTCGCACTATTTCGACCGCTCCGTCGAAAACCTTGTCCCCGGTGTGTAGCAGTCATGCCGGGGTGCCGATCCGGGGGGACCTGCGGATGAACCTCTGGCGGAATGCCGCCCAGTCCACCGTGTACAGTGCCACGCCGACGGCGAGCGCCGCCGCCTGCACGAGGGTGCGCACCGCATAGGGCACGCCGAGTGACAGCACGAACTGGTCGAGCTGGCTCAGAAACAACGCCGCGATGACCGTGGCGACGGGATACCCGCGGCCACCCAGCAACGATGTGCCGCCAAGCACGACGACCGCGACCGCCGGGAGCAGGTATGCGTCGCCCTGGAAGGCAGTGGGCTGGTTGGTGATGCCGGCGAGCAGAATGCCGGCCAGGCAGTACAGCAGCTGGGCCCACACGAAAGCCAGCGACTGATGGATCGTCACGCGCAGGCCCGTCGCACGGGCAGTCAGCGGGTTCGCCCCGACGGCTTCGAAACGCCGCCCGGCTACCGTGCGCTTGACCATGACGGTCACGAGCGCCAGCGCGGCGAGAGCGAAGAATGCTGAGTTCGGGATGCCCCAGGTCAGGCCGCCGGCGATTCCGGCCAGCAGGCTGGTCGTGCTGCGCGGCGTGCCGCCGGAAATGCCCAGGACGGCCCCGAAGAGCAGTGCGTTCGTTCCCAGGGTGGCGATGATCGAGTTGAGTCCGAGACGGCCGACCATGAAGCCATTGAGCAGGCCGGCCCCGATCGCGTAGGCCAGCGCCAGAACGACCGCGGGCAACAGCCTGCTGTTGTCACCGTCCGGCTCGTGGCTGACGATCACGATGGCGAGCGACACGGCGCCGGGGATGGAGAGGTCGATTCCGCCCTGCTGCACGACCAGCATCTGGCCGAGGCCGACGATTGCAAGCACGGCGGCGAAGGGGATCATCCCGAGCACAGCCCCGCCGGAGACGCTCGTCGGCGCGACAAGGGCGCAGACCACGAAGAGGAGCACCGTGGATACGCCGACGGTGACGAATCCCTTGGAGACGACAGGTCGCGAACTGAGTAGCTTCGCCGGTTCACGCACCGTTGCGTCGATCATGCTTTCTCCCAACAATTCTCACCGGGCAACGTCGATGTCACGCGCTGTGTGTTGAGCGTCACTTTACAAAAGTCCTGAGCTGTTCACAAGTAGTTGCCGGTAACGATTCGAGAATCGGCAACGCCGAGGTTTGGGGAAGGTGGATCGTCCTCGACCACCGCGAAGGACCATCCCCCGCGATCCGGCGTGCGCGATCGGTGCACACTTGTGTAGTGACACTGTACAAAGCGATCCCGACGCAGCAGAATGTGAGTCGAGTGACAACACGACGACAGCGACCCGCAGTGCGGCGGGACGCAGAGGAGAGAGTCAGATGGCCTTCCAGGTTCTCGGAGTGCACCACGTCGGAGTGACGGTGCGCGACATGAAGCGTTCCTTCGAGTGGTACTCGCGAATGTTCGGGCTCACTCCTGGTCCCGTCAGCGAGGGTTCGGGAGAGGCACTCTCCCGCAGCGTCCAGGTGAACGATGCCGCGCTGGCATTCTCGATGATCATGATCGGGAACACCCGCCTGGAATTCCTGGAATACCACAACCCGGAGGGGCGCGACTTCGATCGAAGCAATGGTGATGTCGGCAGCGCGCATGTGTGCCTCGAAGTGTCGGACCTCGACGCGGCATACCGGGACCTGGTCGAGAAGGGCGCGGTATTCAACGCACCGCCCGTCACTCTCGATTCCGGCGCCCTGATCGGTTCCAAGTGGGCCTACCTGCGCGACCCCGACGGCATCCAGCTGGAAATCTGGGAGTCGCCCGCCTGAGCCCGCCCCCACACCTCCCCCTTCCTCGCGAAAGCGGGTGAGCCGTCGTTCTGAGCGCGGCAGAACGACGATTCACCCGCTCTCGCGGAGGCGAACCGGACTGCGTGCACGGCACCGCATCGGAAGCCAGTACTGTTCAAGTGTCGACCGGCACCAATGCCCGGCAGTTGGGGGAGCGGTGGTGCGCGTCAGCCTTGACAGTCGGGTCGTTTCCGCCCTCGTCGCCCTGGTGACCCTCTTCTCCCTGGTCCGGTGGTACATGCTCGACCTGTCGGCCGGCGCAGCGTTGCCACACGACGTCATGAAGCCGACAACGATCGTTGGGCTCCTCGTTCTCGCGGTCGCCCTCGCCCTCGCCGACCGCCCGGCGGCCGCGACAGCGCTGGGCGCCGTCGCGACCGTCATCGGCGGACTGACCCTCGCCGAATACGTCTCGGGCGTTGGCCTGGGCGTCGACGTTCTCCTGCCGGGGCTCCGCCTCGGTGGCTCGCCACCAAGAATGGCGATCGGGACCGCACTCTCCCTCGTGCTCCTCGGACTCGCCTTCTGCCTCCGTGGCGTGGCGGGTGCCGCCGTCACCGCCGGCTTCGCCGTTCTCACCCTGTTGCTGGTGCTCCTGACGATCCTCAGCGCCGCTTACGGAGTATCGGCCGTGAGTGACCCCGGCCGGCCGCTGAACATCTCCACGCTCACCGTTCTCTGCGTGGGCGCGATCGCCGCGGCCATCCTGTACGAACGACCGGATATCGGGCTGGTCGGCCTGGTCCGCGACCGCCGGAGTGCGGGCCGGCTACTCCGAAGCGGTCTCCCCATTATCATTCTCGGTCCGTTCTTTCTTGGTTGGCTGCGCCTCTGGGCCCAGCGAGAAGGCTGGTTCGACGCCGAATTGGGCAACGCGCTGCTCGTCTCGTCCACCATCGGGCTCGTCCTCGGCGTCGCCTGGATCGCGGCCGGACGGCTCCGCGCGCTCGACATCCAACGGGACGGCGCTTTCGACGCCCTGGCCGTGGCCAATGCAACTCTGGAGAGCGCGGTGCACGACCGTACCCGCGAACTGGCCAGGACCGCCGAGCGACTGCACGCGCTCATCCGCATCGCGCCCGTCGGCATCGTGCAATTCGACGCCGGCGGCGGCGTCGTCACAACCAACGAGCAGTGGATGCGAATGACCGGACTGAGCGTCGAGGCGTCGCGGGGAGACGGCTGGGGCCGGAACATCCACGCCGACGACGCGGAGCGGGTGATCGACGCGTGGAGGACGACCGTCGCATCCGGTGCCGCCTTTGAATCGACGTTCCGGTTCCAGACCCTGACCGGTGAGGCGAAATGGGTGCAGGCGAGCGCCACCCGGATTCTCGACACGACCGGCGTCACCGGCTACCTGTTGAGCGTCACCGACGTCACGGCCGTGCGAGCGGCGGAGGCGCGTGTGGAGCACCTCGCCTTCCACGACCCCCTGACGGACCTGCCCAACCGCCTGCTCCTGCTCGACCGGCTCGACCAGGCACTCCTCTTCGCCGCCAGGGCGCACCGTGGAGTCGGCCTGCTCTTCATCGACCTCGACCGCTTCAAGGTCGTCAACGACAGCCTCGGCCACCACGCCGGCGACGCGGTCCTCGCCCAGATCGCGGTCCGGCTGCGCGCGGCGGTCCGGGCCTCTGACACGGTCGCCCGGATCGGCGGCGATGAATTCGTCGTGCTCTGTCCCGACATCGGCACGGGCGCGGAGGCACGCCGGATCGCAAAGGCGGTGCAAGCCGCGGTGTCCCTGCCCATTGAGATCGGCGACCAGACCGCAATGGTCGACACGAGCATCGGCATCGCCGTCAGCACGGGTACCGAGGACGCCGAGACGCTGCTCCGGCAGGCCGACCAGGCGATGTACCTGGCGAAGGACCAGGGTCGCGCCCGGTATGAGGTGTTCAACGACGACCTGCGCGGGCGCATCCGCCGGCGGGTCGACACGGAGATCGGGCTTCGCACTGCTGTCGGACGCAGTGAGATCGAGACCTGGTACCAGCCGATCGTCGACCTGCAGAACCCGCGGGTCGCGGCCGCCGAGGCCCTGGCGCGCTGGCGGCGACCGGAAATCGGCATTGTCGCGCCGGGCGATTTCATCGCGATCGCCGAGGAGACCGGGCTGATCAGGGACATCGGCCGCGCGGTGCTTCGGCAGGCGTGTTCTGCGGCCACTTCGCTCGATGCTGATCAAGCCGTCAGCGTCAATGTCTCCGCGCGGCAGTTCGTGCGCTCGGACTTCGGCACCGTCGTTCGCCGTGCCCTCCTCGAGACCGGGCTGGCGCCCGGCCAGCTCTGGCTAGAACTCACCGAGAGCGCCGTTATCGACGTCATGGATTCGGCGACCCGCACGTTCGACGAACTGCGTGATCTCGGCGTCCGCCTCGCGATCGACGACTTCGGAACCGGCTATTCCTCGTTCGCCCAGCTCCGTTCGCTGGAGGTCGATCTACTCAAGATCGACATGACCTTCATCGACAACCTTGTCTCCTCTGACCGCGACCAGGCGATCGTACGCGGAATCCTGCACCTGGCCGATTCCCTCGGACTCGACGTCGTCGCCGAGGGAATCGAGACCAGCGAACAGCTTGAGCTCCTCCGCGATATGGGCTGCCGCTACGGTCAGGGTTATCTCTTCGCGCGCCCGCAGCCGGACATTTCGGTCGCGGTCCTCGTCCACTAAGACGACCGAAGGACGGTGCCAGCGCCCCGCGGGTGAGGTCAGTAGCGCTGGGGGGCAGGCGGTTCGTTGCCGAGGATCTCCTCGATCGCTGCGACCACCTCGGCGGTCAGAGCGGCCTTCGAGTCCAGGGCCGCGAGGTTGTCGGCCAGTTGTTCCTTCTTACTCGCCCCCAGGATCACCGTCGACACCCGCGGGTTGCGCAGGCACCAGAGCAGCGCCAGGTGCGTCAACGGCAGCCCGGCATCCGAGGCGACGGTCGCCAGTCTGCGGACCTTCTCGAGCTTGGCCTCCCCGGCTTCGGATTCCCACTCCGCCCTGAGCCACTCGTAGCCCGGGAGGTTCATCCGGCTGTCCGAGGGAACCCCGTCGTTGTACTTGCCGGTGAGGACCCCGGAGGCCAGCGGCGACCAGATGGTCGTGCCGAGGCCGAAGGTGTCGTACAACGGCAGGAACTCGCTCTCCACCTTCTGGCGCGTGAACATGTTGTACTGCGGCTGTTCCATGGTCGGCGGCGTGATGTGCAGGGCACGGGCGACGGCGTGGGCCTCGGTGATCTGCTGCGCACTCCACTCCGACGTTCCCCAGTACAGCACCTTGCCTTGCATGATGAGGTTGTGCATCGCCCAGACCGTCTCTTCGATCGGCGTATCGATGTCGGGACGGTGGCAGAAGTAGAGGTCGAGGTAGTCCACCCGCAGGCGCTTCAGCGCGGCATGGCAGGCTTCGGTCACGTGCTTGCGCGACAAGCCCCGCTGCGTGGGCTTCGATCCGCCCCAGAAGACCTTCGACGACACGGCGTAGGAATCACGGTCCCAGCCGAGCTTCTCCAGCGCGGCCCCCATCAGGGCCTCCGATGCACCTGCTTCATAGCCTTCGGCGTTGTCGAAGAAGTTGATCCCCGAGTCATAGGCGAGCGTCATCAACGCCAGCGCGTCGTCCTCGCGCACCTGCTTGCCGAACGTCACCCACGACCCGAGGGACACCTCGCTGACCTGCAGCCCGGACTTGCCCAAACGGCGATACTCCATGTTCAATCCCTCTCAGTCGCGACCGGCCCGAACCAGACATCCTGGCGATCGGACCTCACTGGAACACTACGGCCCGCAGCTGCACGGATGCGCCGCGCGGCCCTCCGGAGCCGGGGCTACACTGTCGTCGTCGCGGGGGACGCACGAGAAACCAGACAACGACTCTCCGGAAGGTACGGGCCAGACATGCTGCACACCGACATCCCCAATCCAACGTCGATCCGGCAGCTGGCGGCCGTGCGGGAACCGTTCTGCGTCTCGATCTATCTGCCCACGAGTCCGGTTCCGACCGAATCCGAACCGTCCCGGATCGAGCTCCGCAACCAGGTTGCGGCCGCAGCCCGGCAGCTCACCGAGGCCGGGGCGGGCCGGGCCGCCGTCGAAGAGCTCGAGGACGCGATCGCGGACCTCATCCAGGACCGTCAGTTCTGGTCCTACCTGTCGCGGTCGCTCGCGATCTTCCACTACTCGGGCCACCTGCAGACGTTTCGGGTGCCCAACGTGCTCCCCTCCGTGCTCGAGGTGGCCGATCGCCTGTACATCAAGCCCCTGCTCCGGGCGATCACCTTCCCGCAAACGGCGTTCGTGCTCGCCGTGTCGCAGAATGCGGCCCGGCTGGTCGAGGTCTCGCCGGACGCGGGAGCATACGTCGTCGACGTGCCCGGCCTGCCTGCTGACGCGGCGAGCGCCGTCGGTCTTCCGTCGATCAGCGGCCGATCACCGTCCGGGCGCATCCAGGGCTCAGAGGGGCAGAAGGTGCGCCTCGCCCAGTATTCCCGATCGGTGGATGCCGCGATCAGGCCACTCGTGACGGGTTCGGGCCTGCCACTCATTCTGGCCACCGCGGAACCGTTGAACAGCATCTTCCGCGGGGTCAGCGGGTATCCGCTCCTCGCCGCCCCGACCATCGAAGGAAACCCCGACGAACGGACTCCCGAGGAGCTCGCGGCCGTCGCGCGTCCCGTGCTGGACCGGCTCTATGCCGCCCAGCTCGGTGAACTCTCCGATCTGATCGAGGCCCGTTTCAACGAGGGCCGCGGCGCCACCGACCTCAGCGATATCGCCCGTGCCGCCACCTACGGCGCCATCGACACCCTCGTTGTCGACATCGACCGGAAGATCCCGGGGTACGTCGACGAGGAATCCGGTGCGATCACCTTCGACGACGTCGACGACGCCCACAACTACGGCGTCGTGGACGAGATCGCCCGCCGGGCCCTGCTCTCGGGCGCGCGGGTGCTCGCGGTCCGCGCCGACGACGTTCCCGGCGGAGGGCCGGCCGCGGCCATCACCCGATTCGCCGTGTGAACGATTTCGCCAGGCGCGTACTTTTCGCTGATGCGGGAACATTTTCCGCCCGGACCTCGTTGTCGCGATCATGACAACTATCGGAATCATCGGAGCAGGAAACATCGGCAGCCAGGTCGCCCGCAAGGCGATCGAGAGCGGCTACGACGTCGTGATCAGCAACTCTCGCGGCCCGGAGACCCTCGCGGACCTCGTGGCCGAACTCGGCCCGAAGGCGACGGCCGGAACCGCCGTCCAGGCGGCAGAGGCCGCAGACGTCGCCGTCGTGACCGTGCCGCTCAAGGCATACGCGGACGTGCCCGTCGAGCCACTCGCCGGCAAGATCGTGATCGACACCAACAACTACTACTTCGAACGCGACGGCCACATCGACGCCCTCGACAAGGGCGAGGCGACCGTCACCGGCATGCTGCAGGCGCACCTGCCCACGTCCCGGGTCGCGAAGGGCTTCAACCACATCATGGCCGTCGACATCACCGGAGACGCGCACCCCGCCGGCGACCCGGCGCGGCGCGCGCTCGCGACCTCGTCTGACTTCGCGGATGCCTCCGACTTCGTCACGAAGCTGTATGACGAATTCGGCTTCGACACCGTGAACATCGGCCCGCTCTCCGAGAGCTGGCGCGTCGAGCGCGACCGCCCGGCCTACGTCATCCGCCAGAACACCGCCGAGCTCGAGGCCAACCTCGCGAAGGCCCCGCGCACGGTCTGACCTTCGCACGGTCTCATCGTCGGCCTCGCAGCATCCGCCCTACCGCGAGAGCGGAGTTTTGGCCCTTAAACCCATGGTTTAAGGGCCAAAACTCCGCTCTCGCGGAGACAGGACGGCGATCGTCAGCGGCGGCGCGCGGCCGGGGTGAGCTCGGTCGCTCCGTAGCTGTTGTCGTCGGGGTTCAAGGTGACGCCGGGGGCGACGAGAGCGTCGATCGCGTCGAGCACCTCGGTGGAAAGGATCACGTCCGCGGCGGGAAGCTGCGAGNGACGAGAGCGTCGATCGCGTCGAGCACCTCGGTGGAAAGGATCACGTCCGCGGCGGGAAGCTGCGAGATGAGTTGCTCCATCGTGCGCGGGCCGATGATCGCCGAGGTGACTCCCGGGTGGTTGATCACGAATGCTATCGCCATCTGGATCAGTGTGAGACCGGCCTCGTCAGCGACCCGGGCGAGGGCGTCGACGACCTCGAGCTTCTGCTGGTTGGCGACGCTCGTCATATCGAAACGGGCGCTCGGGCGTGCCGCCGAGGTCGGGACGGGAGCGGCGTCCTTGCGCCACTTGCCGGAGAGCCACCCGCCGGCGAGTGGGCTGTACGTGAGGGTGCCCATGCCGTAGCGACGTGCCGTGGGAAGGACATCCTGCTCGATGCCGCGGACGAGGAGCGAATAGGGCGGCTGTTCGGTGACGAACCTGGCGAGGTTCCGGTCGCGTGCGGCCACCTGCGCCTCGATGATCTGGCTGCCGGAATACGACGACGAGCCGATATAACGGACCTTGCCCTGCCTGACCAGATCGGTCAGCGCGCCGAGCGTCTCTTCGACGTCCATCGCGGCGCTCGGGCGGTGCACCTGGTACAGGTCGAGGTAGTCGGTCCCGAGGCGGCGCAGTGATCCTTCGACGGCCTGCATGATCCACTTACGCGACCCGCCGCTCTGGTTCGGGCCCTTCCCCATCGGCATGAAGAACTTGGTGGCGAGGACGACATCGTCACGACGTCCCGCGAGCGCCTTCCCGACGATCTCCTCTGATCCGCCTCCGGAGTAGACGTCGGCAGTGTCGACGAAGTTGATCCCGGCATCCAGGGCGTGGTGGATGACCCGGATCGAGTCGTCGACGTCCTGGTTGCCCCAGGCGCCGAACATCATCGTGCCGAGGCACAGGGGGCTCACTTCTACACCGGTGCGTCCCAAGAGGCGGTAGTCCATCTGGTTCTTCCTTTCGTTGGCGGGCTGGGGTTCCTCAGCCCGCGTGGTGCTCGTCGATCGACAGGGCGCGAGATTCCCGCGCCTCTGTCGCAGCCCAGCTCGCCAGGAGGCCGAGGGCGTCTGCGGACTTCGAGCCCGGCTCGGCGCCGTACACGAGCAGGGTGAGCCCCTCGTCCGTCACAAGCTGCATGGCCTCGTAGGTGAGTTCGAGGTCGCCGACCACGGGGTGGTGGAGCCGTTTCTCCCCTGACGTGTGTTGGTAGACATCGTGGGCAGCCCAGCGGATGCGGAACTCCTCACTTCTCGTCGAGAGCTCCCCGATCAGGTCGGTCAGGCCCTTGTCATACGGGTTCTTGCCCGCTTCCGCCCGGAGCGTCGCGACCGTGCCGGAAGCGATCAGGTTCCAGTCGGGCCAGAAGTCGACCGCTCTCGGATCGAGGAACGCGAACCGCGCGGTGTTGGGGGGCGTCAGCGGGCCGTCGAAGACCGGCGCGTACAACGCGCGCCCCAGAGCGTTCGTCGCGAGGATGTCCATCCGCCCGTTACGCAGCCACGCCGGTGCGGCGATCGAATCCAGCACCATGATGACACCGGGGCGAACCCGGCTGACGGCTGGTCGCCGCCGCGTACCGACAGAAGCATTGGCCGTCCGTGCCAGGTCGAACAGGTGAGCCCGCTCGGTTTCATCGAGCTGGAGAGCACGTACCAGGGCCTCGAGGACACTCTCGGAGACGCCGCCGAGGTTGCCGCGTTCGAGCCTGACGTAATAGTCCACACTCACCCCGGCGAGCATCGCGACCTCTTCGCGGCGGAGTCCGGCGACTCTCCTCTTCCCACCGAAGTCAGGCAGCCCGGCCTGTTCGGGCGTGATGCGTGCCCGCCGCGTCACCAGGAAGTCACGAATCTCGGTCTTGTTGTCCACGCCAAAACGGTACGTCACATCCCTCGAGGGTGGGAGGTCCTGCCAGTACCCGGAACGTCAGTAGGCGATGAGACCGTCACGGTCGCTGAACGTTCCGGTCGGACCGTCGTGACCGATCGTCGCCATCGCCACCGCAGCATCCGTGCCCTCGGATACGGTCTGCGGCCCGCTGTGACCGTTGAGATCGGTGGACGTGTAGCCCGGATCGATCGTGTTCACCCGCATCGACGGCAGCATTTTGCTGTATTGCAGGGTGAGCATGATCACCGCGGCCTTGGACGTCATGTAGCCGAGGCCGGTGATCGTCGATTCGACGCGGGCGGGGTCTGTGACAAAACGCGGGAACCCGAGCCCACTGGCGACGTTGACGATCCGGGCGTTGCCGGACGCTCTGAGCAGCGGCAGGGCGGCCCGGGTGACGCGGACGATCGAGTACACGTTGGTGTCGAAGACCGCGGCCAGGTCGTCCGCACCGAATTCGTCGACTCCGGCGTGCGAGCCGACGATCCCGGCGTTGTTGATCAGAACGTCCAGCTCGGGTAGTGAGGCGATCGCGGATGCGACGGACTCGTCGTCCGTGACGTCCAGCTGCAGGACGTGGGCGCCGAGAGCCGCAGCATCCGTGCCGTTGGCCGTGTCGCGCATGCCGGCATAGACGGTGTGTCCGGCCCGGAGGAGGCGGCGGGCGGTTTCGAGTCCGAGGCCCTTGTTGGCACCGGTGATGAGTGTTGTTGTCATGATTCCAGCCTGCGGGCGTGCCCGCGACACTTGCTGGGATTGCCAGTACCACCCGCTGCCCAGCCGGGAAGGGCAGAGTGGAGCCATGCCAGAACTCGCTTCCCTGCTTCGCGCGTGGCGCGACCGGATCTCTCCCGTTGAGGCGGGTTTGCCGTCCGGTGGAGACCGACGCTCGCCCGGGCTGCGCCGCGAGGAGCTCGCGATGCTCGCCAACCTCAGCGTCGACTACGTCGTTCGTCTCGAGCAGGGCCGCGCCACGCATCCGTCACCGCAGGTGCTCGGGTCGCTCGCCCGCGCGCTTCGACTCACCAACGACGAACGGGACCACCTGTTCCGCATCGGCGGGGTAGCGGTGCCGACGAAGACCATGGTCCCCCGGCACGTGACGCCGGGAGTTCGGCACATCGTCGACCGGCTCAGTGAAGTCCCCGTCGCGGTCTTCTCTGCCGCCTGGGATGCCCTGCTGGTCAACGACCTCTGGCTGACCTTGTTCGGTGAGGCTCCGGCGGCGGGACGCGGTTCCAACCTGCTCTGGAACCGGTTCGCCGGGGGCCCGTCGTTCGTCGAGCACAGCCCGGAGCACCTCGTTGAGTTCCATCGGGACCTCGTCGCCGATGTTCACGTGGCCTCGACCCGGTACCCGGACGACACCGCGCTCTCTGAACTCATCGCCGACCTGCGCGCGACCTCGGAGGAGTTCGAACGGTTATGGAGTTCGGCGACGTTCGGGGAACACCGCGAGTCCCGCAAGACCGTGCAGAACGCTCTCGTCGGCCCGATCACCTTCGATTGCGATGTCCTTGCGGCGCCCGGGAGTGACCTGAAGATCGTCGTGTACACGGTGGTTCCTGGCTCAACGGATGCTGCCAGGCTCGACCTCCTGCGGGTGAGCGCCATCCGGACGTTCGCCTGACCGCCCTGTTCTCGCACGGGGTCGGCCGGGTACGATCGTGAATCGACCTTTCAGGGAGTGCGCATGACAAACGAACCCACACCATTCGAAGTCCACGAATCGGGGGCCCTCTTTCACGGCACGAAAGCCGACCTGGCCGTGGGGGACCTGTTGGTGCCCGGGCGCGGGTCCAACTTCGAAGCGGGACGGACGACGAACTACGTCTACCTGACGGCGACCCTGGATGCCGCGACGTGGGGGGCCGAGCTCGCGGCCGGAGACGGCCGCGGCCGGATCTACATCGTCGAACCGACGGGTGCCCTCGAAGACGACCCCAACGTGACGGACAAGAAGTTCCCCGGGAACCCGACCCTGTCGTACCGCACCACGGAGCCGGTCACGATCGTCGGCGAACTCGAGGACTGGACAGGGCACTCCCCCGACCGGCTCCAGGCCATGCGCGACGGTCTCGCCGAACTCAAGCGCCAGGGTCTCGCGGTCATCTACGACTAGGAGCGACCGGAGACCCCTACCGGGTACGTCACCATGCGTGACGTACCCGGTCGGCGTCAGTTGCGCAGCTCGAGGTACTTCGAGATCAGGGCCTTCGTCGAGGAGTCCTGGGCTGCGAGTGCGTCCGCATCCCCGTCGACGGCGGGAGCGACCTGAAGCGCAAGCTGCTTGCCCAGTTCGACGCCCCACTGGTCGAACGAATCGATGCCCCAGATCGTGCCTTCGGTGAACACGATGTGCTCGTAGAGCGCGATGAGCTGGCCGACGACGCTCGGCGTGAGGGCCGGCGCGAGGATCGACGTCGTCGGACGGTTCCCGCTGAACGAGCGGGCCGGCACCACGGACTCGTCCGTGCCTTCTGCACGAACCTCCGCGGCCGTCTTCCCGAAGGCGAGCGCCTTCGTCTGGGCGAAGAAGTTCGCCATGAACAGCCCGTGGACGTCCTGTCCTGGCTCGACGGCGGCGCCGTCGCCCGTCTCATCCTTCAACGGGTGGGCGGGATTCGCGACCGCGATGAAGTCCGCGGGGACCAGGCGCGTGCCCTGGTGGATGAGCTGGTAGAAGGCGTGCTGTCCGTTCGTGCCCGGTTCGCCCCAGAAGATCTCACCGGTGTCGGTCGTGACGCTTGTCCCGTCCCAGCGGACGCTCTTTCCGTTCGATTCCATGGTGAGCTGCTGGAGGTACGCCGGGAAGCGGTGGAGGTACTGGGCGTATGGGAGCACAGCATGGCTCTGGGCCTTGAGGAAGTTGGAGTACCAGACGTTGAGAAGACCCATCAGGACCGGGACGTTCTGCTCGAGGGGCGCCGTGCGCATGTGCTCATCGATGGTGTGGAAACCGGACAGGAATTCGCGCCAGTTGTCCGGGCCGATGGCGACGACCACGGACGTGCCGATGGCGGAGTCGATCGAGAAACGGCCGCCGACCCAGTCCCAGAATCCAAAGGCGTTCTCGGGATCGATGCCGAATGCGGCGACCTTGTCGAGGGCGGTCGACACGGCGACGAAGTGCTTGGCGACGGCCGCAGCACGGGCGGCGTCAGTGTCCTCGATGGCGCCGGAGGCGAGGAGCTGGTTCCAGAGCCACTCGCGTGCCAACCGGGCGTTCGTGAGGGTCTCGAGGGTACCGAACGTCTTGGACGCGACAATGAAAAGGGTGGTCTCCGGGTCCAGGTTCGCCGTCTTCTCGTAGACATCCGTCGGGTCGATGTTCGAGACGAAGCGGCACTCGAGGCCCGCCTGCACATACGGTTTCAACGCTTCGTAGACCATGACGGGGCCGAGGTCGGACCCGCCGATCCCGATGTTGACGACAGTCTTAATGGCCTTGCCCGTTATACCGGTCCACGCGCCGGACCTCACCTTGTCGGCGAATGCGTAGACCTTGTCGAGTGTGGCGTGGACGTCGGCGTCGACATCCGCACCGTCGACGACGAAGCCGGTCGGCGGCACGAGGTCTGCGCCATTCTTCGGGCGGCGGAGCGCCGTGTGGAGAACCGCACGGTCTTCGGTGACGTTGATGTGCTCGCCGGTGATCATGGCGTTGAACCGGCCTGAGACGTCGACGTCCTTCGCGAGCTGCACGAGGTGGGCCAGGATCTCTTCGGTCAGGAGATTCTTCGACAGGTCGACCGTGAGGTCGCCGGCCTGCAAGGTGTAGCGACCAGCTCGTCCCGGGTCGGTGGCGAACCACTCGCGGAGATCAGGCGAGAATCCCTCGGCGATGCCGGCGAGCTGACTCCAAGCGTCGGTAGACGTGGGATCAACGGGGGCGAATTCGGTCATGGATTCCTCCTGGACAATGGATCAGCAAACCGCCCGCGACTCCCGCAGTTCAGCGAGGCGGACCGCTTACCAGCCTATGGCCGTGTTCGGCGACCGTCTAACGCCAACCGGTTCAACCAGAACGCAGCAGGGACGGGCGGCGGGCTCGGTGCAATCGGATCTCACGTCACAAGCGAGTTTCATCTGGAGTCGGCATGCAGAACTGTGTGACACTCGAGTGTTCCGCTTCACGAAAGGATGATCGATGTCGTCGTTGCCCACTGCAATCGCCCTTCGCCGCACCGCAGGTCTTACCATTGCGGCCGGTTCGCTTTTCGTCGCCGTCGGAGCAGGTGCGTGGCTCACGGTCACGAAGCAGCTGCGCGATGAAAAGATCACAGTACCCGGCAACGCGCCCATTCTCGCGGGCAAGACGGTGCAGGGGCCGGTGACGGCCTACGTCGAGGCGCTCGTCATCAAGAACAATGCTGAGCGCGGAGCGGGTGGGCGCACATTCGCCGATATCAGTGCGGCCCTGAGAGGCCTTGACGCGACCAGCGACGAGGCAGTCGAGCTGCGCAAACAGAGCGCGGCGCTTTCAACAGGGGCATCGCTGCGCACCTCGCTGCTGACGTCCGTGCTCGCCTACGGGGTCAGCGCCTTCGCCGGCGGACTCGGGGCCTTCTTTCTGATCGTGGGTACGCAACTGCGTCGAGTCGACGCAGGTGGATCGCGCTGATTCACCAATCTGGCGCCTGAATTCTCGGGGCTGTCACCGCTGGCGCCGTGCCGCTCCAGGGATGACTTTCGCCCCGGGCTCTGTTGGCGCGCGGAAGATCCCAGGTCTGGCGGCCGACGCAAAGTCACTTGTCGGCATGATTGAACGTATGAACTCACGTGCGACGACAATGCGGGCAGTGCGGAACACCACACACGGTGGACCCCGGCTACTCGAAACACACACGATCCCGATTCCCGTCCGCGCACGAGGCGAAGTGCTCGTAGAGGTTCATGCCGCAGGGATCGCCTACCCGGATGTGCTGCAATCTCGGGGCGAGTACCAGCTGCGCGTCCCGGTTCCGTTCACAATTGGGAGCGAGTTCTCCGGGATCGTCGTCGACGCCGATGCCGACTCGGGATTCACGGCCGGCGACCGCGTTCTCGGCGTTGCCGGTTCTGGCGCGTTCGCAGACTTTGTGGTCACGCCTGCGGATCGCGTCCTGCCCCTTCCGGATGAGATCGACTTCATCGCGGCGGCGGCCATGCCCATCAACGTCCTGAGCGCAGAATTCGCCCTGGGGGAACGCGGCAATCTCCGTGCGGGCGAGACGGTGCTCATCCATGGCGCCGCGGGCGGTCTCGGAGTCGCACTCACCCAACAGGCGAAGCTGCGCGGCGCCGAGGTCATCGCCGTCGTCTCCACGCCGGAAAAGGCGCAACTGGCGCGAGACGTCGGGGCAGACCACGTCATCCGGCCTCACGACTTCCTGAGCGAGACTCGCAGAATCACGAACGGCCGCGGGGTGGACATGGTGCTCGATCCTGTCGGTGGCGAACGGTTCACCGACTCGCTGCGTGCGCTGGCGACCCGCGGGCGGCTCCTCGTTCTCGGTTTCACGGGCGGCAGCATCCCCACCGTGAAGGTGAACCGCCTGCTCCTGAACAACACGACCATCATCGGCGTCGCGTGGGAGGGACTGATGCCGACCTGCTCCGTCTCGCTTACGGCCCAATGGGAACGCCTGGCACCGGTCGTCGCTCGAGGCGCGCTCGCCCCGGTGATCCACGAGGTGGTGGCATTCGAGGAGGCCGCCGAAGCGGTCGCCGCCCTGGATGAACGACGGGCTGTCGGAAAGACCGTTCTCACGGTGCACCCCCGCCGTTAGACGCCGGGGGTGCTCTCGGCTACTCCTCGCCGGTCGCCGCGCTCCATGCGGGTGACGGCTATATCGACCAGAGCTCGATAGGCGCTGCGCACCATGCCCTGATCGAGCGGATCGCCGGGGTGGAGTGCCCGGTAGCTCCACCACCCCCACATGAGGGCGTCGACAGCACGGGCCGTGCCATCAGGCAGAGAGCGGCGAAGAACCATGAGGGACTCCTCTTGGAGGTCGCGGAGGACTTCCGCAACCCGGGGACTGCGCGCGCCGTAGAGGTGCATCTCCTCATACAAGCGGATGTCCGTGAGCGTTGGAGCTGTCGACCCGCACGTGGCGGCCACGAGCGCGTCAACGACATCAGTGTCGAGACGGGCGTCGCGCATCGGGGCCGCGTATCGCGGTTCGAGTCCGTCTCTCAAGGTCTCGAACGCGCTGACGATCAACGTCTCCAGGTCGGCGAAATAGTACGTCGTGGACCCGAGCGGCACGCCGGCCTGCACGGCGATGCGTCGATATGACGCCGCGTGCACGCCTTCTGACGCGATGACCTCCAGTGCTGCCCGAAGGATCCGGGTTCGGCGCTCCGGGTCATTCGGCTTGCCCTTCCTCACACAACCTCCTCGATGTCAGACAAAGTATGTACCATTGTACGCAGTTTCAGAAAGCCCAGAAACGGGCAGTGACCCCAGGAGGACGACATGCAGGGTGACACACTCCAGCAACACGCCCGAGAGCGCGTCGGGGAGCTTCCCGGCGCGGAGCTCGAGCACCCCTTCGGACCCGACTGGGAAGTATTCAAAGTCCGTGGAAAGGTCTTCATGCTGATCACCGAAATTACTGGTGAATCGATCGTGATCGTCAAGGCGGACCCGGAAGACAGCCGAGCTCTCCGCCAGCAGCACAAGGACATCACGCCGGGCTACCACATGAACAAGCAGCACTGGATCACCTTGAATCCAGGCGGAGACCTGCACGAGTCTCTCATCGACGATCTCGTCACCGAGTCCTACCTCCTCGTGGTCGAGAATCTGCCACGCGCAAAACGCCCGGTCGATCCCGAACTGTTCGGCCACCGGAGCGGACTGTGACGCTCTCGCGCGGGCAGCTGCAGCAGCACACCCCTAGCGTCGGCACGATCACGAGCGGTCACTATTTTGACAAGCGGCAGTCGTGAGCGAGACACCGTCTCTCTTCGACATCGACGACGAGTCACGGCCGCTGGCTGATCGGCTCCGGCCGCGCACCCTGAACGACGTCATCGGGCAGGTCCATGTTCTTGGGGCGGACGCACCGATCGGGCGAATGGTCAACGCACAGAGACTCATGTCGATGGTGCTCTGGGGGCCACCCGGGTGCGGCAAGACCACGATCGCGCGGCTTCTCGCCGAGCAGACCAACCTCGCGTTCGAACCCCTTTCTGCCACCTTCGCCGGCGTCGCCGACCTTCGAAAAGTGTTTCAAGCAGCGCGGCGCCGGCGCGAGGTCGGTCAAGGCACGCTGCTGTTCGTCGACGAGATCCACCGCTTCAACCGCGCCCAGCAGGACTCGTTCCTTCCCTACGTCGAAGACGGCACCGTCATCCTCGTCGGCGCGACCACGGAGAACCCCAGCTTCGAACTCAACGGAGCACTGCTCTCCCGCACCCAGGTCTTCGTTCTGAAGCGCCTCGACGACGTTGCGCTCAGCACGCTCATCACCCGCGCCGAAGCGCTCATCGGTCAGCCGCTACCGCTGACCGATGAGGCGCGTCAGGCTTTGATCGCGATGGCGGACGGTGACGGCCGGTACCTGCTGAACATGATCGAGCAGGTACACGCCCTGCCCGCACCCGTCGACCCGGCAGCCCTCGCGGCCGCCGTGCAGAGACGGGCACCGCTGTACGACAAAGCGCAGGAAGGCCACTACAACCTCATCTCCGCTCTCCACAAGTCGATGCGCGGCTCCGACCCAGACGCAGCCCTGTACTGGTTGGCACGGATGCTCGACGGCGGTGAAGACCCCCTGTTCATCGCCCGCCGCATCACCCGATTCGCCACCGAGGATATCGGCATGGCCGACCCGAACGCCGTTCAACAGGCCCTCGCCGCCTGGGACGTCTATGATCGCCTCGGTTCACCAGAGGGAGAACTCGCACTCGCGCAGGCCGTCATCTACCTGGCAACCGCGCCGAAGTCGATCGGCGTGTATCGCGGATTCAACAAGGCCCGCGCCGCCGCGAAGCGGACCGGATCGCTGATGCCGCCCGCGCACATCCTCAATGCCCCAACCCGCCTCATGAAAGATCTCGGGTACGGCGAGGGCTATCAGTACGACCCGGACACCGAGAACGGGTTCTCAGGCGCGAACTTCTTCCCAGAGGGCATACCCCGACAGACCTTCTACGAACCCTCCGCCGAGGGATATGAGCGAGCCATTTCCGCACGGCTTCGCCACTGGGCCCAGCTCCGGGACGGTTCCGCCAGTGGCCGTACTCCCGAATCCGACCCCGACTAATCCGGGCAATGAAAAAGACCCCCGGACTTCCGCGTAATTACGCGGATCTCGGGGGCCTTACAGTGCGGAGACGGTGGGATTTGGACTCTGGCCGAGCAATCATCTGGACTCTTCGACGCTCACGAACCGCATAATTACGCGGAAGTTCGATAACTCGGACGTCGCTCGATCACGTGGTTTTTGTACGAGTGTTGCCATTTTGTTGCCACGGCCCTTCTTGGAGCCCAGACGCGGTCGTCGCTCCCGACCTCTTGATCCGTAGTCGAAACCGGCTGCTCGAAGCACAGCCGAGGGTCCGCGAATCCCGTAGATTCACGGAGTTAGGGTGCTGTTGACTCACTCGCGACAAACGCATTTTGCTTGAGCTGCAGGCAGGATGTGAGCACGGGCCTCCTCTCGATTGCCTAGTACACCTATCTCGTTTGCATTTGAGATCTCGTTCCAACTCGACTTTGATTCGTCGTTCACTCTCCAACACAAACTGCGTTTAGGTTGGAATTGTCGATGACGTTCCAAATCCGCTTGTCGATGACACGTCGGCCTGGCCGGACAACATCATCAGTACAAGCTTCGACGCGCTCGGGGACCGCCCTGGTGACTAGCTCCGACAGCCCGGTCCCGCACCTCGAAGCCCACGATGTCCATGCCAGCCGTGGCGTGGCGCGGCGCGGCGCGGCGCGAGAATAATCACGGAGCCGTGAGTGCCCGAATGACGGCGGACGCTCCCGCCGGCTGAGCACCCGCGATGAGGGTTCTGAACAGCACCGTCCCGATGAGCGCATCCGCGAGTGCCGCGGGGTCCGCGGCCTCACGAAGCTGGCCGAGCGACTGGCCGCGCGCGAGCCGATCAACCAGGCCCTGGTGATAGGGACCGGTCGTCATGGCGTACAGCAGTTGGGCGTGACCCTGATCGTCGGAGGCCGCCGAGATCAGCGCACGCGTGAGCGCGGCGACGGCAGGGTCCCGGAGGGACGCCGTGATCCGTTCGAGCCACTCAGTCAAGTCGACGTCGAGCGATCCCGTGTCCGGCACCGGTTGCTGGGGCAGCGTGAGTTGCCCCTCCAATACGAGGTCCGCGACGATGAGGGCCTTGGAGGCCCACCACCGGTAGATCGTCTGGCGCCCGCACCCTGACCGCGTTGCGATCGCTTGAAAGCTGAGCTGCTGATAGCCGCGCTCGGCGATCAGGTCCCGGGCTGCTTCCAGGATGGAGCGTCGAACGGATTCACTGCGGGGTCTCCCTCGCGCAGCATTCGTCATGTGTCTAGTATAAGTTTGTACTCGCATTACGAGGCAGATGTATCGTAATATCGGCGCTAGCGCATCCGCCGCGCAACCAAGGAGATTCCCATCAAGGCTTCCCAGCTCAACCCTGAACTGCGCGCAATCTATCGTTTCGTCCCGAACCTGCCGACCGGGCGACTGTGGCGGATCAGGGCCATCCGTCGACTCCTCCGTGCTGCGCCCCAACCGAAGCGCCCCACAGGAATGACCTTCGAGAAGATCGACTTCGGACCAGGTGCTGGCGTGCGCGTCTTCACTCCCGCTTCGGGGGGATCCGGCGCCGCATTGCTCTTCCTACACGGCGGTGGCATGGTGATCGGCGCGGCGTCGCAGGAAGACGCGCGCCTCATCCAGATCGCCGACGAGCTCGACATCGTCACCGTGTCCGTCGAGTACCGCCTCGCACCCGAGAATCCCTATCCTGCCCCACTCGACGACTGCCTCCAGGCGTGGCGCTGGCTGCAGGACAATGCGAAAGCACGCGGCATCGACCCGGAGCGCATCGCGGTGGGCGGACAAAGCGCGGGTGGGGGCCTCGCTGCGGGCCTCGCGCTGCGCATCCACGACGAACTTCCGGTGCAGCCCATCGCACAACTCCTGTTCTGCCCGATGCTTGACGATCGGACGGCAGCAGACCGCACGCGAGACGCCGAGAACAATTTCCTTTGGAACAACCGATCTAATCTGACCGGCTGGACTGCGTACCTCGGTGACGCGCCCGGCGGTCCCGAGGTTCCTGCCTACGCGGCGCCGTCGCGACGTCGTGACCTCTCCGGCCTGCCTGCCGCGTGGATCGGGACGGGCGACATCGAACTGTTCTTCACAGAGGACCGCAGCTATGCGGAAGGACTCTCGGCGGCGGGCGTCGACTGCACTCTCGTCGTCGTCCCCGGTGCACCCCACGCTTTCGAATCGGTCGCCATCAGCGCTCCTATAGCAAAAAAATATTCTGCAGACGCGCTCGCGTGGCTGAAGCAACAGCTCACGATCACCGGAAATAACTAAGGAGAATCCCATGGCGAAGACAGACAAGCCCCTCACCGCGAAGTCCTCGATCGGCGAGTGGTTGAAGCATCCGGTGGGTGCTCCTCTGATCCGGGACCTGCTCGCGGGCGGCGGACAGACCGAATCGGCGCTGAGGCCGGTTCGCATGCTCGCACTCCAGAAACTCGTCAGCCTCAGCCAGGGACAGATGCCCCAGTCCGTGATCGATGACCTCGTCCTGCGCGCCAATGGCGGCGAAGCGCCCTCCGAAGACGCCGAAGAGGAGGCGGGCGACCTCGCAGCCCCGGTCAACCTCCCGTCGAAGTTGAGGGGCGAAGTCGTCGTCGTCATCGGGGTCGGTGGCATGGGTGAGCTCATCGCCCGCCGCCAGGGCACCGGCAAGCGCCTCCTCATCGCCGACTTCAGCCAGGATGCCCTCGACCGGGTGCGCACCGCCCTGCGCGGCGACGGGTACGACGTGACAGACCGCAAGGTCGACGTGTCCTCCCGCGAATCGATGGCCGCGCTCGCGGCGGAGGCGGCGGCCCTGGGCCCCGTGTTCCAGGTCATCCACACCGCCGGACTGTCGCCCGTCCAGGCATCCGCCGCCGCAATCACCGCCGTCGACCTGGTCGGTGTGGCAAACATGCTGGAGGAGTTCGCGGCCGTCGTCGAGGCAGGCGGTGCCGGTCTCGTCATTTCCAGCATGGCCGGATACGGCATCGACCTGACACAGCAGGACGAGGAGGCGCTCGCTAACGATGACCCGGCCAGTCTCGCGCAGCTGCCGTTCATCAGCGCCCTCACCGACCCCGGTGCGGCGTACGGTTACGCCAAGCGCGGCAACATCTTGCGCGTCGAGGCCGCGAGCGTCGCCTGGGGCCGCCGCGGAGCCCGCGTGAACTCGATCAGCCCCGGGGTTATCGCCACCCCACTCGGCCAGCAGGAACTCAACGGCGAACACGGCGACGTCATGCGTGCCATGATCGAGTCCTCCGGCGCCGGCCGACTCGGAACCCCGAACGACATCGCCGACGCCGCAGCCTTCCTCCTCGGCCCGACGGCTTCCTTCATCACCGGCACCGACCTCCTCGTCGACGGCGGAGTAGTCGGAGCGCGCAGCGCAAGCTAAAGGACGATCCACGGGTCGTGCGGCAGCACATGTGAGCCAACTGCCGCACGACCACCTTGGTCTTCAACGACTCCTCATCGCATCAAATATCGGAACAGGTGTTCAGGAGCTGCATCGCAGAGGGCCGACGGCGCCCCCGTCTATCGTTCCGGTCAAGATTCGACTCTGACAACTGCGCGAGCCACGTTGGCACTTCAAGAGCATGGCCAGCCGAGAGCGAGATATCGGGCCGAGACCGTCGCGACCGAGACCTCATGCCTTGTGGTCTGCCGGAACAGGTTCGGCGGCTGCCGCCCGATCGCATCGTGCGTCGCCCAGATCGCGCCCAGGGCCCACCGGATCGCATCGACTTCCGCCAACGCACAATGCCCAGCCAATCGACCATCGCCAGATCACGCTCTGTCACCTGCCCCTCCATGACCTCCGGCACACGGCCGCGAGTCTCGCCGTGAGCGTCGGCGCGAACGTGAAATCGGTGCAGCGGATGCTCGGCCACGCCTCCGCCGCGATGACCCTGGACATCTACGCGGACCTCTTCGATGCCGACCTGTACGCCGTTGCCACCCTCCTGAATCAGGCTGCCACGTTCTCAAGTGTTGCCAAAGTGTTGCCACGGGAGGATTTTGGCCAAGAAAAACCCCCACATCCCTTGAAAACACTGGGATATCGGGGGCCTTACAGTGCGGAGACGGTGGGATTTGAACTCTAATCAGACCCCAGCGAAGGACTGATGGAGGCCCAACTTCCGCGTAATTTCAACGTTTTTAGGTCACTTGGACACGCCCAGAATCAGGGTGATTTCTTTCAGATGTGGGCAAAATGTGGGCAGAGGCTGGCCTCCGTTTTCACATGTGATGTATCTGGACATGGGTGACAGTTCTGTATCAGGACATCGGTAACACTTCCTGTATCAGGACATCGGTGACAGTTAGATAGTTTTCGGTCGCCG